>CATJNB010000127.1 GCA_949741605.1 uncultured Eubacteriales bacterium
AGAAACCAGAGCGTGCGGAAAAGCCAGCCAAAGCAGAGCGCACCGAAAAGGCTCCTGCCCCAAAGGCTGGTGCAAAACCGTCCCAGACGGCAAAGCCTGGCGATGCCCGTAAGCCTGCCGCACGCACCGGGAATAAGCCTGCATCCCCGAAAGCTCCCGCCGGCCAGCCTGCAAAAGCTGCCCCGTCTGCACAGGCAAAACCAGCCAGCCGGCCAGCCCCACAGCAAAGCAATTCCGATAATACGGTGCATAAGCCAACGGGGCGCATTGTCGATACCAGAGCCTCGCATGTGGATATCGAACGCTATAATGAAAAATATGACCGTCTGGCTTCCGAGAAGATCAAGACTGACAATGTGGTGCAAAAGCAAAAGCTCACCCAGCGCAGCAGCCAGTACCGCAATAAGCCCAGAAATTCCCGAAAGGAAACCGAGGCCGAACGTCTGCGCCGTATTGCTTTGGAGCGTCAGAAAAAGCAAATGACCATCGTAGTGCCCGAGCAGATTACTGTGGGCGAGCTTGCCCTGCGCCTGAAAGCAACCGCTGCCGAAGTCATCAAAAAGCTCATGATGATGGGCGTGTTTGCGACTGTCAATGATGTGATTGATTTTGATACTGCGTCGCTCGTTGCCATGGAGTTCCACGCCAAGGTGGAAAAAGAAGTGATCGTTACCATTGAGGAGCGCATCATCGACGACAGCGAGGATGAAGATGATAACCTTGTCCCACGTGCGCCGGTTGTGGTTGTAATGGGGCACGTTGACCACGGCAAAACCTCCCTGCTCGACGCGATTCGGAACGCCCATGTGACCAAGACCGAAGCCGGCGGCATTACCCAGCATATTGGTGCGTACCGGGTTCCGGTTGGCGACCGGGAAGTCACGTTCCTCGATACCCCCGGCCACGAAGCCTTTACCACCATGCGTGCCCGCGGCGCACAGATTACAGATATTGCCATCCTTGTCGTTGCTGCTGACGACGGCATCAAGCCACAGACGATTGAAGCGATTAACCATGCCAAGGCGGCCGGGGTGTCGATTATCGTTGCCATCAACAAAATGGATAAGCCTACGGCGAATCCGGACCGCGTCAAGGAGCAGCTGACCCAGCATGAACTGGTTGCGGAAGAATGGGGCGGGGATATCCCATGTATGCCGGTGTCTGCCCTGAAAAACGAGGGCATCGACGAGCTTCTGGAAATGGTCTGCCTTGTGGCGGATATGAAAGAACTCAAAGCCAATCCCGACCGCGCCGCCAAGGGTACGGTGATCGAAGCGCGCCTCGATAAAGGCCGCGGCCCGATTGCCACCATGCTGGTGCAAAACGGTACGCTGCATGTAGGCGATATCATTGTTGCGGGTACGACGGTTGGACGTGTGCGCGCCATGACCAATCACCATGGGAAAAAGGTCGAAACCGCAGGGCCGTCGGTCCCGGTTGAGATCACCGGGCTTGACGACGTCCCGGTGGGCGGCGATATTTTCAATGCGGTTTCCGATGAACGCCTTGCCCGCGCGCTCGTGGACCAGCGCCGCAATGAGCAGAAGGAAGAACGCTTTAATGCCCAGACAAAGGTCACGCTCGACAACCTCTTTGACCAGATGCAGCAGGGCGAAATGAAAGAATTGCAGATCATTGTCAAGGCGGATGTACAGGGTTCGTTTGAGGCAGTCAAGCAATCGCTGGAGAAAATTTCAAACGACGAAGTACGCGTGCGCGTAATCCATGGCGGCGTGGGCGCGATCAACGAATCGGACGTCATGCTGGCCAGCGCATCCAATGCCATTATCATTGGCTTTAATGTGCGTCCTGACCCGGTTGCCGAGGAAAACGCCAAGCGTGATGGGATTGACCTGCATTTGTACCGCGTCATTTATGAATGTATTGAAGAGGTCGAGTCTGCCATGAAGGGGATGCTCGCGCCAAAATTCCGCGAGGTCACGTATGGCAAAGCCGAATGCCGCGAGGTTTACAAAATTACCAATGTCGGTATGGTAATGGGCTCGTATGTCACCTCCGGCAAAATCGTACGCAACTCCCTGGTACGCATTGTGCGTGACGGGATTATCATTGCTGATGACAAAATCGCTTCGCTGCGCCGCTTTAAAGATGATGTGAAAGAAGTCGCCGAGGGCTACGAATGTGGCGTGTGCCTTGAGAAGTTCAGCGACATCAAGCAGGGCGATGTATTTGAATCTTATATCATGGAGGAATACCGG
This sequence comes from uncultured Eubacteriales bacterium, assembly GCA_949741605.1. GTDB lineage: Bacteria > Bacillota > Clostridia > Oscillospirales > Acutalibacteraceae > UMGS1071. Next base: position 2,220 of record CATJNB010000127.1, read on the forward strand.
GAAGACTAATCCATGGCTCCCTTGTGAAAATCGCGGGCAGGTCGTTTGATCGGCGCGCTTTTTTCTTCTGTGATTCTGACCCACTACCCCAAAAGGAGGTTTTTCCCTATGCCAAGCCATAAACTCGGCCGTACAACGGAGGATATCCACCGGGAACTTTCCGCCATTTTCCGCGAACTCAAAGACCCGCGTGTCCAGCAGGGGCTGATTAGCATTGTGCGCGTGGAGGTCACAAACGACCTGTCCTATGCAACGGTGTATGTCAGCGCGATGCAGGGCCTCGAGCAGGCCAATACCGCTGTTTCCGGGCTCAAATCCGCAGCTGGTTTTATCCGCCGGGAACTCGGGCGCCGGTTAAAGCTGCGCCATGTGCCGGAGCTGCATTTCCTTGCCACAGATTCGATTGAATATGGTGCGAATATTTCGCGCATCCTCAAGGATCTCAAGGAGGAGGACCCACATGGACATCACGATTAAGGAGGCTGCAAAACAGCTGCGCCACCATGACCATATCCTCATCCTTTCCCACCGCGCCCCGGACGGCGACACCCTTGGCTGTGCCGCCGCGCTCGCGATGGGCCTTGCCTCCCTGCAAAAACAGGTGCGCTTTGCGTGTTCGGATGAGGTGCCCAAAAAGTTTGCCGACCTGTTTTCGGAGGTTTCGGTGTTTGACCCTGCACAGCCAAACGAGGATTTCCGGGCAGGATTTCTTGTGAGTGTCGATATTGCCGCCCGGAACCTGTTTGGCGACGCTCTTTCGGGCTATCCCGATCAGGTAGACCTGTGCATCGACCATCACCAGAGCAATGACGGGTTTGCTAGGCAGCGCTGTCTGGATGCTACTGCTGCCGCTACCGGGGAAATCATTTATGCGCTGCTGCGCGAGCTTCAGGTGCCGATCCATTCCAAAATTGCCGACTGCCTTTATACGGCAATCTCTACGGATACGGGCTGTTTTAAGTATCCGAATACCACGTCGCGCACCTTGCGGATTGCTGCAGACCTCGTGGATGCTGGCGCAAATGCCGCGGATATCAACCGCCGGATGTTTGATACTGTATCCAAAGCGCGGCTTGCCCTGGAACGCCTTGCCTTAGAACATTTGGAATACCATTTCGGCGGACGCTGTGTCAGTATGGATTTGCCCCGTGCGCTCATGGAGGAAACCGGGGCCAAAGGCTCGGACCTTGATGGCATTACCAGCCTGCCCCGGCAGATCGAGGGTGCGCTGCTTGGGATCACGATCCGCGAGCGCAAGGACGGGGGCTATAAGCTATCCCTGCGCGGGCAGCCCCCTGTGGACTGTGCAGCGGTTTGTGAACGGTTTGGCGGCGGCGGGCATCGCGGGGCGGCAGGCTGTACGTTTGATACTCTCCCGCTGGAGGAAGTCAAACGCCAAATCCTGACCGCCGCCGGCGAGCATCTCTTAACGCTCGGCCTGTTGCACGACGCCCCCTGACCCCTGTTCAGAAAGGAGCTTTTCCATGGATGGTGTTATGATTCTCGATAAGCCCGCTTCGTTTACTTCTTTTGATGTGGTCGCGGTCATGCGCGGGCTGTGCCGCCAGCGCAAGGCCGGGCATACCGGAACGCTCGACCCCATGGCAACGGGCGTCCTTCCCATCCTGCTGGGCAAGGCAACCCGCGCGCTTCCCTTCCTGCCGGATACGGATAAGCAATATCAGGCCAGTTTCCAACTCGGGTATGCGACCGATACGCAGGATTCGTCCGGGACAGTCCGGAAAACCTCGGATCAGACCGCCACGCGCGGGCAGATCGAAGCGGCCCTGTGCCGGTTCCGGGGGGAGATTTTGCAGGTGCCGCCCATGTACTCCGCGGTACAAAAGGATGGCTGCCGGCTGTATACCTTGGCGCGGCAGGGGATCGAGGTCGAACGCGAACCCCGTCCGGTGACAGTTTCCCAGTGTGAGCTGGTATGTTTTGACGAAACCTCCCAGAGCGGTACGCTTACGGTGACGTGTTCCAAAGGCACGTACATACGCACGCTTTGCGCGGATATCGGCGACGCCCTTGGCACATTCGCTGTGATGACCGCCCTGCGCCGTACCATGGCCTGCGGCTTCTCCCTTGGCGATGCTCTCCCCCTGAGGCGTGCCCGGGAAATCGTCGAAACCGGCGGTACCCTGGAGCCTTTCCTGCATCCCATTGAGAGCCTGTTTTCGCACCTGCCGCAGGTGGAGGTTTCGCCCGGACAAGCTGTCCGCTTTCGCAATGGCGGTGCGTTGAACCTCGATCGCCTGACCTTCCCGACTGCCCCTGCGGATGGCGATGCTTACCGCGTCTTTGCCCCCGGGCATGTATTTTTGGGGTTGGGCGAGGCGGCAAGCGGGCATGGGCTGCTGAAAATTTTACGTCTGTTTTGTTGAGGGTGTCCTTTCATGAAAATTTTTTCCGACCTTTCGTCCCCCATGCATCTGGTTTCGAATACTTCCATTGCTATTGGCTATTTTGATGGCGTGCATATGGCACATCAGGCGGTCATTGCACAGACCCTGCAAGATGCCCCCGCCCTGACCCCTGCGGTCTTTACGTTCCGCACAGAGGGACGCCATGGCTTTAAAGGCGCACCCATGCTGACCACCGACCGCCAAAAGCTCGAAATTTTGGAGAGCATGGGGGTACAGATGGTATTTTGCCCTACCCTGTCGCAAGTAAAACACCTTTCCCCGCAGGAATTTGTCTGTAAGATGTTACGGGATGTCTGCGCGGCAAAGCATGTGGCTTGTGGGTTTGACTTCCATTTTGGCAAGGGCGGTGCTGCGGATGCGTCCCAAATGCAGGCGTTGTGCCAGGATGCCGGGATTGCCACCCGCGTGGTGCCGGAAGTCCTGATGCAGGGGCGGCCCGTGAGTTCGACCTGGATCCGCGAGCTGATCCGTGACGGCCTGATTGAGCAGGCAAACCAACTGCTGGGACGCCCCTTTTCCTTTGCCCTTGGCGTGCGCCACGGGCGCAAGCTGGGACGTACCATCGGGGTGCCGACCATGAACCAGCATCTCCCGCCCGGCTTGGTACAGCCCAAATTTGGGGTGTATGTGTCGCGGGTGCTGTTAAAAAACGGGACGTTTTCCGGGATCACCAATATTGGGGTCAAGCCAACCGTTGGTTCGGACCATGTGGTATCGGAGACCTTTCTGGAAGATTTTTCCGGCGACCTGTACGGGCAGACCGTGGAAGTACAGCTGCTTACCTTCCTGCGCCCGGAACGCAAATTCCCGGATTTGTCCGCCTTGCGTGAGCAGATTGCCTTGGACCGTCAGGCCGCGCTCAGCTGGCTTTCCCAAAACCAATAAAAAAAGCGTACCAGAAAACGGTACGCTTTTTATTTTGGTTGGTTTTTATGGCTTTTTGTGCTTCATCACCGCTTTGATATGGTGTTTGCGGTAGGACTTATAGCATTTATCTTCTAAACGTTCCAGCAGGTTGAGGCGTGAGAGCAGGTTGAGCCCAATGACAATCCCAATGCCCACGAAAATCCATGCAAGCCGTATTTCAATGGCAGTGTTTGCGCTGTAAAAAATGAGGCCGCCGTTCAGGGAGTTGATGGTCACAAAGACCATCTGCCATTGGTAATGCGTGATAAACAGCGAAATGAACAGCGTAATCAGCAGGCACCATACATGAAACTGCGGCGGGATCAGATATTCAAACAGGATCACAAACACAAATGCCCCGATGATCGTACCGACCACACGCTGGACAATCCGTTTGCGCGCCTCATGGACAAAGGGTACGGTCAGGGACAGCACCGTCATGGCAATCCATGCCGGGCGGTTGAGTTGGAATACGTCCCCGATGAACATGGCAACGACAACGCCGGCTGTCATACGCACAATGAAACGGTGGCGGGTGGAGGAAAAGTGGATCTCCTTAAAAATATCGAGGATGCTGCGGGTTTGTTTTCCCTTATGGTGGCGCACCAAATACACAAGCGCCACCAGCAATCCTCCCGCCGCAAGGCCGAGCATCCGGTACCCGTAAGCCGCACCGTCCACCGGCGAGCCAACTGCGAAAATATAACAGGTCAGGAATGGAAAATAAGATTTGTGCTGCACATGCTGGCCGGACAGGGTCAGCATCAGGTAGATCGCCACAAGGTTCACGAGAACCCCCAAATACGGGTTAATCAGGCTGATATACGAAAACGCCCCTACATGTAAAAACAGGTAAAAAATCAGGCAAGCTGCCTGAACGGGCCGCACCCCAAGATCCACATTCAAAAACATCAGGATTGCTGAGGCAATCGTAATGCCGATGATGGCGTTTGAAGTGTCGAACAGCAGGGTAAACCCATATACAAATCCAAACAAAAAGGCAACTTTTGCCAGGTTCTTCAGGATCAACAGGAGCGTGAGTTTCCGCTTTTGTCCCGGGGGCATTGCCGCCGGCGACATGGCTTGTGCCTGCGCTCCCAGCCCTTCCATCAAGAAATCCAATTTCTTTCTTCCCCTTCTCTCTTTTGTTCTGTACTATTGTTACAAATTTTCTCTCTTTTATTATAGCAGATATCACAATCTAATGCTTGAACACTTTGTTAACACAGAGAAATTTCCGTTTTAATTTTAGTAAAAAACACGAATTTTTCTTTCCGAAAGTCCTTTACTTCTTTTTCGAGATGTGTTATAATACCTTTCGGCAACCCCTGTCTCGGATTAGGGAGTACGCCCCCAAGGGGACTTCACCAGCCTTATTCTGTGACTGCTTGGGTAATCTTATTTTTTAAAAAGGTGGATTTTTGTTATGTTGCTAAAAGAAGAAAAAGCCAGTGTTATCAGTGAGTACGCAACCCATGAGGGGGACACCGGTTCCCCGGAAGTGCAGATTGCCATTCTGACCAAACGGATCAACGACCTGACCGAGCATCTGCGCACCCATAAAAAAGACCATCATTCCCGCCGCGGCCTTTTGAAAATGGTTGGCCAAAGACGCAGTATGCTCAACTACCTGATGAAGGTCGATATTGAGCGTTACCGTTCGCTGATCGCCCGCCTTGGCATCCGTAAGTAAGGTTTTATTACGCACCCGAAAGGCAACGCCGCAGGCGCGAAACTATCAAAGCAATTAGGAAACGTGTTTGGTTCCTGATTGCTTTTTCTCATTATCGGCTTGCTTTTGGGCAGCGTGTGAAAATAGAAATGAGGGGAAAAACCAATGAAATTAGGAATCGTAGGCTTACCAAATGTGGGAAAAAGCACCTTATTCAACGCGATTACCAATGCGGGGGCGCAGTCTGCCAACTATCCGTTTTGCACCATTGAACCAAACGTGGGAGTGGTCTCTGTGCCCGACCACCGGCTGGACCGGTTAAGCGGGATTTATGGTTCCCAGCGGATCATCCCGGCGAGCATCGAATTTGTGGATATCGCAGGGCTGGTGCGCGGGGCTTCCAAAGGGGAAGGGCTTGGAAATAAATTCCTCTCCAATATCCGGGAAGTCGATGCCATTGTCCATGTGGTACGCTGCTTTGAACATGATGATATCATCCATGTCGAAGGCTCCATCGGCCCGGCGCGTGATATTGAAACCATCCGGTTAGAGCTGGTGCTGTCGGATCTGGAAATCCTCGACCGCCGGATCGAGAAAACCCAAAAGCTTTTGAAAGCAGATAAAAAATATCAGGCAGAGCTGGACTTTTTCCAGCGGGTGAAAGAGGCGCTCAATGAGGGCAAATCAGCCCGGAGCGTACAGGCCAATGACGAGGAAAAGGAGCTGCTTTCCACCGTCGCGCTGCTGACCAATAAACCGGTGATTTATGCGGCAAACATGAGCGAAACCGATTTTTCACAAGGCATCGAAAAGAATGCAAGGTATCAGGAAGTGCTGAAAATCGCACAGGAAGAACACGCTGGCGTACTGCCGATTTGTGCGGAAATTGAGGCGGAAATCTCCAATATGGAGCCGGACGAAAAGGAATTGTTTTTGTCGGATATGGGGCTGCATGAGTCGGGGCTGGACCGTTTGATTAAGGAATGTTACGCCCTGCTGGGGCTGATCTCGTATCTGACCGCCGGCCCGCAGGAGACCCGTGCATGGACGATCAGCCAAGGCACCAAGGCGCCGCAGGCTGCCGGGAAAATCCACAGTGATTTTGAACGTGGGTTTATCCGGGCAGAGGTCGTTTCCTACGACGATCTGGATGCCTGCGGGACCATGAATGCTGCCAAGGAAAAAGGGCTGGTGCGTTCCGAAGGCAAGGACTACGTAATGAAAGACGGCGATGTGGTTCTGTTCCGCTATAACGTATAAGAAAAATCTTCGCTCACAAAAGGGCGAAGATTTTTTATGTGAGCCACTTCAGGAGCAGGCCAATCCCATAGATGACGGGCTGGTGGATGATATAAACGATTAAAGCGTGGCGTCCCAGAAACGCCAGAGGACGGACCCGCGGGCGGTATGTCCAAGCGGGGAACTTGCCTTGTACGGCATAGCGTCCAAAAAACAGCCCGCCTAAAAACACAAAGATCCAAGGGAAAAGGGGGAAATAATCGGACGAAAAAAACGAGCTGTTATAAATCCCAAACGGCATGAGCCAGTTTTGCGTGTACCACGTCTGGGGCAGCCAGACCAACGGTTGGGATGCGACCCCCAGATACCCATGTTCAATCCCCATGGTAAAGAGGAAACCGCCCGCACACCCTGCCATGCCGATCCAAATGGGGATCTTATCGAGCCAGCGTTTGCACAGCCCGGTGAGGATCATACTCACGGAGAGGAAATGCAAAATGCCAAAATAAATGGCTTCGTCCGGCACCGCAAAGAACGTCACAGCCGATACCCCAATGGCAACGACCAGCAGCTTCAGGCCGCGCTTGAGGTTGGAACGGGTGAGGTTGCCGGCAATGCCGGAGAGAAAAATGAATATCCCGGCAAACCATGGCTCGGCAGGGGTGAAAAATTGCAGCAGGCCACGGCAGAAGTCCCAGCCGATCAGGAAGGTGAACGTATAAAAAGCGTGGTAAAATACCATGCACAAGACCGCGAACCCCCGCAGTTCATCCATGAGGATCACCCGTTTGGTGGTTTTTTCCTGTGGCTTTGCTTTCAACTGCCTGCCCCCTTATTTTCAAATCCCCAAAAGTATGTTATACTATTTGGTACTTGATCTTTTCATCATATCACATTTCTTGGAGGAATTGCAATGAAAGATTTTCCAATCGGCAAAACCGCCTCGCGCAGCCTGACGGTCCTTTCCCAGCATCTGGCCTGTGAGGTTGGCAGCGGCTCGGTTGACGTGTTTGCAACCCCGGCAGTTGCCGCGCTCATGGAGGGGGCGGCTGCGGATCTCGCACAGTCTTTGCTGGAGGAGCCGTTTACTACGGTCGGCACCAAGCTGTCGCTGGAGCATCTCGCCCCGACCCCGCTTGGCGCGCAGGTAACGGCCACCGCGACTCTGGACGCTGCCGATGGCAGGGTATACCGATTTTCCGTACAGGCCCACGACAACGCCGGCCTGATTGCCAAAGGTACGCACGAGCGCGTGAGTGTGAAACGCGATTCATTCGCGGACAAGGCGCGTGCCCGGCTCGAACAGCAATAAGGAGGGCTTTTCAGAATGTCTCCGTTTTATGACGCCGCCCTGTTTGATTTAGATGGTACGATTGTGCAGTCGCACCCGGGGATTATTGGGTCGGTGAAAAAAATGCTTGTGGATGTGGGCTGGCAGATGCCCGATGGTTTTGATTATACCCAGTTTATTGGCCCGCCCATTTTTGAGAGCCTGATCCGCCTTGCCAAAATGCCCGCGCCGCTTGCCGAAGAAGGGATTATTATTTACCGCAAATATTATAATGCCGGGGAAATTTTTAATGGGTCCGTATACCCGGGCATCCCGGAACTCTTTTCTGCCCTGCGTGAGCAAAATGTGAAGGTCTGTGTGGCGACGTCCAAGCCTGAGCCTATGGCGGAAAGGGTACTCGAGCATTTTGGGATTTCCCCGCTGCTCGACTGCGTGTGTGCCGCGGATACCTCCGATAAACAAAGCAACAAAGAGGAACTGATCCTGCGTGCCCTTGAAATTTGCAAGGTTCCGAAAGGGCGCGCTGTGATGATCGGGGACACCCGCTTTGACGCCAAGGGTGCAAAGATTGCCGGGGTAGACTTTATCGGCGCTGGGTACGGCTACGGCAGCCGCGAGGAAATGGAAGCGTTTGGCCTGTGCGGGTATGTGCGCTGTGTACCGGAACTGCGCCCCTTGCTGCTGCCCACCCCATAATGCTATTATTTTCCTTGTTTCTTTCATTATCCCCTTCCCTCCCCATCCTTTTTGTGTTACAATAGGGAAAACTGCTTTGAATTATGAGGGCCTTTGTATGAAAATTACCTATAAGTTTACGGAAAACGAATTGTTTGATTTTAATATGTTCCGCGCCCTGCGTAAAAATTCCAATACCATCCCGCGCGCCATCTTTGTGTCCTGCGGGTATCTGGCGGCCCTGCTGGTGATCGGGTATTGGTGCAAGTTCCCGTGGTGGATCTATTTTATCTTTTTTGCCGCAGCGGTACTTTTGTTTTTCGGCATCCTGTGGTTTACCCGCAGCCGGATGAAACGTTCGGTGCGTGTTTTGATGTTCCGGCAGAAGGCCGAGGAAATCATGCCCCAGACGACCCTCACGCTGGAAGATGATTTTCTGGAAGTGTATACGGTGATGCGTACCTCGCAGGTCGATTACGCCGAGATTGAACGCATCGAAATGACCAAACAGTTCCTCTATCTGCTGCTCAGCCAAAACGGCGAAGTCGGCGTCCCGCTGCGTGCCTTTGACGATGATTTCCACCGCAACTCCTTTTTATGGCGGCTGCGCGAAAAAACACCCAAAGCGGTCCATGTCGGTCTGCCCGCCATCCCGGCAGACGATCCCCCCACAGACGATGAATAAAACACCATGAAAAAAACAGCCAAGCATCCAAAATGGGAGCTTTGGCTGTTTTTTTGCGGTTTAATGAACCGGGGTTTTGCTTTCGTTTTGCCCGCAGCAGCGTTTATACTTTTTCCCGCTCCCGCATGGGCACAAGTCATTGCGCCCGACCTTGGGTTGTTTCTCCTGTTCTTCCTCCTCATTGATGAGTGTCAGCACGGGCTTTTGCGGCTGCTCCACAGGAGGGCGGCGTTTAATCCGGGTATTCATCCCCAGTTTGCGCGCCTGCTGGTTGGCTTCCTGATTAATCATCTTGTTAAAGGCTTCCGCACTGGTCACATTCTGGATGCGCGCGCTCAGGATAAAGCGGGTCACATCGTCGCGGATATTTTCAATCATCTGGTCAAACATATCAAAGCCTTCCATCCGGTATTCCACCACAGGGTCACGCTGCGCGTATGCACGCAGACGGATGCCCTTTTGCAGCTGATCCATGGCGTCGATATGATCCATCCACTGGGTATCCACGCATTTGAGCATCACAACACGCTCCATCTCGCGGGTGACTTCCTCGCCATACTGGGCTTCGCGGTCGTTGTAAATCTCCTTGGCGCGGTCAATCACGAGCTTGGTGATATCCTCCGGCTTGAGGGCGGAAAGCTCCTCGTCGGTATATTCCAGATCGGTCTCATTGAGGACCCAGCCCAAATAGAAGTCACGCAGCCCAACGAGGTTCCATTTCGTATGGTCGGATTCTTCGGCTGGCACGAATTTTGCAACCGTATTCGTAATCGACTGCTCCATCATTTTCATGATTTCCGGCTTGAGGTTCTCGCCTTCGAGCACCTGGTCGCGCTGCTTATAAATAATCTCGCGCTGACGGTTATTCACATCGTCATACTGGAGGACGTTCTTACGGATTCCAAAGTTTCTCCCCTCGACCTTTTTCTGTGCGCCTTCGATGGTATTGGACAAAATCGAGTTTTCAATCGGCGTGTCCTCGCTGACCTTGAGCCGGCCCATCAGAGCGGCAATGCGGTCGCCGCCAAACAAGCGCATTAAGTCGTCGTCCAGCGCGATATAAAAGCGGCTTGCCCCGGGGTCGCCCTGACGCCCGGCACGTCCGCGCAGCTGGTTATCAATCCGGCGGGACTCGTGGCGTTCCGTACCAATGATGTAAAGCCCGCCCAGTTCGCGTACTTCCTGCGCTTCCTGTTCGCTCTGCTCGTTGTACTTCTCAACAAGCTTTTCATATTCCTCCCGTACTTTCAGTACCTGGCTGTCCTGCGTCTGCTGGTAGCCAATGGCTTCGTTAATAATGGCGTCGTCAATGCCCTGTTTACGCAGGTCTTTTTTCGCTTTAAATTCGCCGTTGCCGCCGAGTTTAATATCCGTACCGCGCCCAGCCATGTTGGTTGCAATCGTGACCGCGCCTTTATGCCCGGCCTGTGCGACGATCTCGGCTTCCTTTTCGTGGTACTTGGCGTTGAGGACCTCATGCTTGATGCCGCGCTGGCGTAAAAGCCTGCTAAGTTCCTCGGACTTGCCAATATTGATCGTACCAACCAGAATCGGCTGGCCCTTTTTGTGATGCTCCTCAATATCGTCAATGACTGCGTTAAATTTCGCTTTTTCGGTTTTGTAGACCACATCGGACATGTCCTTACGGATCAGCGGACGGTTGGTTGGGATTTCCACTACGTCCAGCTTATAAATCTCGCGGAATTCTTCTTCTTCCGTCATCGCCGTACCGGTCATGCCGGACAGCTTGCGGTATAAACGGAAAAAGTTCTGGAACGTAATCGTTGCAAGGGTCTTGCTTTCTCTGGCGACTGTGACGCCTTCTTTGGCTTCGATGGCCTGATGCAGCCCTTCATTATACCGGCGGCCATACATCAAACGCCCTGTAAATTCATCGACGATGATAACTTCGCCCTGTTTGACGACATAATCCACATCTTTTTGCATGATGCTGTTTGCTTTGATCGCCTGATTGATATGGTGCTGGATGGTAATATGGTCGGCATCGTTGAGGTTCTCGATTTGGAAATATTCCTCAGCTTTCTGGATGCCGCGCGGGGTCAGGGTAGCGCTTTTGGCTTTTTCGTCCACCAGATAATCGGTATCCGTATAAAGCTCGTCATTATCCTCTTTGGAATCGAGTTCCGCCACCTTGACATAATGGAGCGTCTTGGCAAACCGGTCGGCTACAGTATACAGTTCGGTGGATTTTTCGCCCGGGCCCGAGATAATCAGCGGGGTACGCGCTTCGTCGATGAGGATGGAGTCCACCTCGTCCACAATGCAGTAATTGTGCGGGCGCTGCACCTTGTTTTCTTTATAAATAACCATGTTGTCACGCAGGTAGTCAAACCCCAGCTCATTGTTTGTCGCATAGGTGATGTCTGCCGCATAAGCCATTTTCCGGTCTTCATTTTCCATTTCATGCGTAATCAGCCCGACCGTCAGGCCCATGAAACGGAAAATTTTCCCCATCTGTTCGGAGTCGCGCTTTGCCAGATAGTCATTGACCGTAACAACATGTACCCCTTTTCCGGAAAGGCCGTTTAAAAAGGCCGGCAGGGTTGCGACCAGCGTTTTGCCTTCGCCTGTACGCATCTCAGCAATACGCCCCTGATGCAGCACAATGCCGCCGATAATCTGTACGGGGAAGTGGCGCATCCCCAGCACCCGCGACGAGGCTTCCCGGCAGGCGGCGAACGCCTCAGGCAAAATATCATCCAAAGTTTCGCCGTTTGCCAGACGCTCCTTTAACCGGGGGGTCTGCCCCTGTAATTCTTCGTCAGTCATGGCTTTATATTGCTCCTCCAGCTTGAGCACTGCGTCGCAGATGGGCTGGATCCGTTTTAATTCCCGTTTACTGTAATTCCCGAATAACACGCTTAACATACTCATTTGTTTTGCTTCACCTTTCCTGCTTGTTTGCCAGCTTTTGGCCGGTTTACGCTCTTCTTTCGTCTGGGCTTTTTTTGACAATACTTGTTTTATAGTATATCACATTTTTTAGGAAAAAGGAAGTTTTTTTAAAAATCTTTCCCCTTGGGCAGCCTTACGTTACCCGCAAGGTTTGTGCGCTTTGGGCAAATGCCGGGTCGGGGGCAGCGGCGGCTTTGGTGAAAGTGATGACATAGCTGTGCTGCGGGGACGACACCAGATATTGTTCGGCACACACCTGTTTATTTTCCGCCTGATAGGTACACACCAGATGCAAAGCCGGACGCCCGGAGAGCGTGATTTTCTCAAACACAGAGAGTTCGGCCGAGGAGAAGCGCTTTTGATAAGACGCTTGGATTTGTTCCCTCGAGGCATCGGTGAGGGTGCTGTCCGGCTCGCCCACAAGGATATTCACCGCGCTGGAATGGTCGGCA
>CATJNB010000128.1 GCA_949741605.1 uncultured Eubacteriales bacterium
ATGAGATTGCGATCCGCCTGACTGCCATGGAGCAGGCTCTGGAAAGCAAAAAAAAGCAGCAGGGGACACTTTCGCAGTCGGTACAGTACTGGGAACAGCAGGCGCTTGAGGCCGACCAACAGGTTGGCCTGTTGCAGGAGAAGGTCAGGCAGGCGGTGCAGCTTCTGGAGGAAAACCGTATTCAGGAACAGGCCGCCAAACAGCGGGCAGATCATAGGCATCTCGATGTGCAGGAATTGTCCCGACGGATTCATCTGCTTGAGGAACTTGAACGCAACTTGGAGGGCTTTGCTCATAGTGTAAAGCTCATTTTGAGAGAGTCGTCCAAGGGGGCGTTGCAGGGGATTCATGGACCTGTTTCGCGTTTAATCACTGTGCCAAAGGAATATGCTACTGCAGTGGAAACAGCATTGGGTGCGGCGATGCAGAATGTTGTGGTGGGCACGGAGGAACACGCAAAAGCTGCAATCCGTTTCCTCAAGCAGAGGGACGGCGGCCGTGCTACTTTTTTACCTCTCTCGACCATCCGCGGAAACCTGTTGTATGAACCGGGGCTGGAACAGTGTCCGGGATTTGTGGGGATTGCCGGGAAGCTGTGCCATTGCGACCCCCAGTATGAAGGGATTCTGCATTCCCTGTTGGGACGGATCGTTGTCGCGCAGGACATCCATACAGCCGTTGCCATGGCAAAAAAATACCGTTATAAATTCCGGGTCGTCACGCTCGATGGGCAGGTGATCCATCCAGGTGGTTCGCTGACAGGCGGCTCCTTGGCAAAACATACAGGGTTACTCAGCCGTGCGGCTGAAATCGGACGTCTGCGGGAAAAGCTGGGCGAAAAACAACGTCAGGAAGCCATGGCCCTCAAAGAATGGGAACAGCTTCGGTTACAGGCGGAACAGACGGCAAAACAGGCGGAACAGTTCCAGCATCGGCTCACGGAAGCACAGGAACAGCGTGTGGAACAAAACAGCCAGTGGAGCCGGGTGCGTTCTGACTGGGAGACGTTTTTGCATCAGCGGCGCGAAATGGAAACCGAGTATGAGCTGACCGCCGCCCGGCAGAAGGATTTACAAACCGCTGGAGAACAGGCCAAAGCGCGTCAGGAACTTCTGGAAGCCCAAATTTTTGAAAGGCAGCAGGCGTTAGGCAGGCTCACCGGGAACCGTGACCAAACCAATGAACGGATCCAGCAATTATCCGGGCAGCTTCAGGAAATCCAAATGACGATGTTGGCGGCTCAAAAGGATCAGGAAATGCTGTCGCAGGCTCTTACGGACTTGGAGCAGGGGCAGCGGGAAACCGCACAAAAGCTGTTGCTGCTGGAACAGGAATCTCAAGCGCTGTCGGAAAAAAATCAGGCGCTTGAGCGACAAATTGCAGAAAACCAAACCGCTGCTGAAACGCTTCGCGAACAGGCACAGCAGGCACAGCAGGCGAGTGTGCAGGTGCAGCAAAAACGCATGGAACTTGAGCAGCAGTCGGCACAGATGCGTGTGCAGGAACGGGAGCGTAACAGCGAAAAAGAAACGGTAACGCGGGAATTGGCGCGTTTGGAAGAACGCAAAGCCAATGTACAAAAGGAATACGATGAAATTATTGCAAAGCTTTGGGAGGAGTATGAATTAACCCATCGCGAAGCTATGGAACGTACGGCTCCGGTGGACGAGCCCCAAAAGGCACAGCGGCGTTTGAATGAACTGAAAAACCAGATCCGTGCGCTGGGGGCAGTCAATGTGGCGGCAGTTGAGGAATACCGGGAGGTGTCGGAGCGGCATGGGTTTTTAAGCGCCCAGCTTGCCGATGTCGAACAATCCAGAACAGAACTGCGGCGTCTCATCTATGACCTCACCGGACAGATGCAGCAGCTTTTTCTGGAACGTTTCCAACAGATTAACCGTAATTTTAAAGAAACGTTTGTGGAATTATTCGGGGGTGGTTCTGCCTGCCTCGAGCTTGACGACCCGCAGGATTTATTAACCTGCGGCATTCAGATTGCTGTGCAGCCGCCAGGAAAAATAGTGTCCAATCTGGAACTGCTGTCGGGCGGGGAAAAGGCTCTGGTCGCGATTGCTTTGTACTTTGCGATTATGAAGGTAAACCCGCCGCCCTTCTGCGTCATGGACGAGATCGAGGCGGCTTTGGATGAAAGCAATGTCAGACGGTTTGCAGCGTATTTGCGTCGTATGAGCCCACAGACCCAGTTTGTCGTGATTACCCACCGCCGCGGTACCATGGAGGAAGCGGATATTTTGTATGGCGTTACGATGCAGGAGGAAGGCGTTTCCAAACTTTTGGAGATGAACCTGTCTGATCTTGAAGAAAGCTTGCAAATGAAGTAAAATGGAAACATAGCGTCTTGTGTGAAGGAGAGGATGAAATGGGATTTTTCAGTAAAATTAAAGAGGGGCTCAAAAAAACGAGGGAAAGTATCAGTGGTTCGATTGAAACCATGCTCAATACTTTTACGAAAATTGATGAGTCCTTGTTTGAGGAACTGGAAGAACTGCTCGTGATGGGTGATGTGGGGATGCCGACCGCCATGCGTATTTGTGACGAGCTGCGGGAAAAGGTCAAAAAGCAGGGCGTTACCGATCCGCAGGTCATTATGGAAATGCTCAAGGATACTGTGGCAGAACTCATTAGTGGTGGTGAAGGGTTGCAGATTGCTACCAAACCATCGGTTATTCTGGTTATTGGCGTCAATGGCGTGGGCAAAACAACCACCATCGGCAAGCTGGCCTCACGCCTGAAAGCAGAAGGCAAAGAAGTTGTTCTTGGCGCTGCCGATACCTTCCGTGCCGCCGCCATTGACCAATTGGAAGTGTGGGCAAACCGCGCCGAGGTGGATTTGGTCAAGCGTGACGAGGGGTCAGACCCGGCATCGGTGGTGTTTGATACGATTGCCAAGGCGAAATCCCAGCATGCGGATGTACTCATTTGTGATACCGCCGGACGCCTGCATAATAAGAAGAATCTGATGGACGAGCTAGGGAAAATCAGCCGTATTTTAGACCGTGAAATGCCGGACTGCGATAAAGAAGTGCTGCTGGTACTGGACGCCGCCACCGGACAAAATGCTGTGAATCAGGCGCGCGAATTTAAAAATTCAGCGGGCATTACCGGGATTGTCCTGACGAAGCTCGATGGAACCGCAAAGGGCGGTGTAGTGCTGGCGATCCGTGAGGAGCTGCAATTGCCGGTGAAATTTATTGGCGTGGGCGAACAGATTGACGATTTGCAGCCCTTTGATGCCCATGAATTTGCAGAGGCGTTGTTTGCGGGGCGTGACGAAAATGATGAAGAACGCAGGGCAGTGGCCGAGCGGATCGAAGCCAACCGGCGTTTTGACGAGTATGGCGAGGAAATCAGCGAGGATGAAGCATGATGGAAACCTTTGTGATTGCTACCCACAATGCCCATAAGCTGGAGGAAATGCGGCGTATTTTAGAGCCGTTTGGCATGACGGTGATAACTGCGGATCTCACAGACGTGCCGGAAACAGGAAAAACCTTTGCGGAAAATGCGTATTTAAAAGCAAAAGCGGCGTGTGAGCAGACGGGCAAACCAGCGATTGCGGATGATTCCGGGTTAGCGGTTGATGCACTGAGCGGTGCGCCGGGGATTTATTCTGCGCGGTATGCCGGGGAGCATGCTTCGGATCAGGACCGTATCCAAAAGCTCCTCTCGGAATTGCAGCCTTATCCCGAACCGGAACGTACAGCCCGGTTTGTTTGTGCGGTATGCTGTGTGTTCCCGAACGGGGATGTGTTGCGCTGTGAAGGCGTGTGTGAAGGCCGGATTGGTTTTGCGCCGTGTGGAGAGAATGGGTTTGGTTATGACCCGGTTTTCTTTTTGGATACCCGTTCTTTTGCAGAATTATCCAAAGAGGAAAAAGATGCTGTCAGTCACCGGGGCAAGGCACTCGAGGAATTTCAGCGGCTTCTCAAAGAATATAATCGGCAAATCAAAGAACAACAGTGAAAAAGGAGAGTCTGGATGCTTACCAGTAAACAGCGGGCCTATTTACGCGGCCTTGCAAATTCCATGGATACAATTTTGATGGTGGGGAAAGGGGGCGTCAGTGAGGAAGTGTTAAGTCAGGCTGATACTGCCCTGACTGCCCGGGAACTCATGAAATGCAAAACCCTCGAAACGGCTCCGTTGTCCCCACGGGAAACAGCGGAGGAAGTGGCGAAGCGGGTCGATGCGGAAGTGGTACAGGTGATTGGAACGAAATTTGTTTTATACCGCCGCAATCACAAAGAGCCTAAAATTCTATTACCAAAACAAAAAACATAACGAATATTGGGAAGGCAGGGGGAGCGGTGAAAAAAATCGGTATTTTGGGCGGGACTTTTAACCCGATCCATAAGGGCCATGTATGGCTGGCACAGCAATTTTTCCGCCGTCTTTCGCTCGACCAGCTGCTTCTGATCCCCACGAAGCAGCCTACCCATAAACAGGCTCCCTGCCTTGTTTCCGCCCACCACCGTCTGGAAATGTGCCGTCTGGCAATGGAACCGTTTGGGTTTCTGGTGTCGGATTTGGAGGTTTCCCGTCCCACAGACAGTTACACGGTTTTGACTTTAAGGGAATTGCGGCGGCAGTTTCCGGAAGATGCGTTTTATTTACTCATGGGGGAGGATATGTTCCTGACGCTGGCACAGTGGAAAGAACCACAGGACATTTTTTCCATGGCGACCTTATGTGTATCGCCGCGCAGCTGTGACCCCGGAAATTTAGAGCGTCTTCGGGAGTATGCCCGCAGTCTGGAGCCAATGGGGGCAAACAGCCTTTTGCTGGATATCCCATACCTTCCAGTTTCCTCGACTAAAATCCGGGAAACGGTACAAAACGGCGGGGATCTGCGGGAGTGGGTGCCGGATGCGGTGGCCGATTACATCACCGCGCATCATTTATACGAGAATAACGGAGGTTGAACCATGAATCCAGTGGACTATCAGGAAATGGTGCGCCCGTTCCTTTCAGAACGCAGGCTTCATCATTCAGAATGTGTGGCAAAAATGGCAAGGCATTTGGCCGAGAGGTACGCGGCTGACCCGGAAAAGGCGTTTTGTGCCGGGATGCTGCATGACGTTTTAAAGGAGCAGCCAAAGGAAGAACAGTTGAAAATGATGGACGAGTTTGGTATAATACTCACAGACGAAGAACGCAGCGCACCCAAGCTGTGGCATGCGGTTTTGGGGGCGGCGTATCTGGAGCGCCGGGGGGGGATTTCCGACCGGGAAATCCTGAATGCCATACGCTACCACACAACTGCCCGTGCGGATATGTCGCTTTTGGAAAAGGTCTTGTTTGTAGCGGATTTCATTTCCGATGACCGTGAGTTTGAGGGCGTGGAAGAATTGCGCGAGGCAGCAGAGGAGAGCCTTGAGAAAGCGGTGCTGCTGGGCTGCGCCATGACCGTACAGGATTTAGCGGAGAACCATCTTACCATCCATCCGGATACCATTGCTGCATATAATTGGAGTGTCTTGCACGCACAGTGAAATCGAGGTCTAACCGAGAGCCTTTCCTTCCGGCGAAGGACGGCTGGGACTAAGGAGTATTCGCCGGAGAAATGGCGGTAGTTTTTTGATGACATCTTTAGAACTTGCAAAAGAAGCCTGTAAAATTTTAAATAATAAGAAAGCAACCGAGCTGAAAATTATCAAAATTGAGGACATTTCCTCATTAGCGGATTATTTTGTGCTGGCAAGCGGCACCAGTAATACCCATGTCAACGCACTGGCAGACGAGGTTGAGGTACAGCTCAAAAAAATCGGCGTCACCCCGGATCACATCGAAGGATACCGTTCCAACTCGTGGGTGCTGATGGATTATGATATGGTCATTGTCCATGTGTTTACTCCGGAGTCGCGGGAGTTCTATGATCTGGACCGCCTGTGGCAGGACGGTGAGCCGGTGGATATCAGCTTTCTGGATTAGGAGGGTTTTTAGTGAAATATGAACATGCGACCATTGAGGCGAAGTGGCAGGAAAAATGGGAGAAGGCCGGGGTGTTCCATGCCAGCAATGACAGCAGCAAAGAAAAATTTTATGCCCTGATTGAGTTCCCGTACCCGTCCGGACAAGGCCTGCATGTCGGGCATCCTCGCTCGTACACTGCTTTGGATATTGTGTCGCGCAAACGGCGGATGCAGGGCTATAATGTCCTGTACCCCATTGGCTGGGATGCGTTTGGTTTGCCGACCGAAAACTTTGCTATTAAAAATCACGTGCATCCAGCGGACGTGACCCAGAAAAATATTGACCGGTTTAAACAACAGCTCATTTCCCTCGGCATCTCCTTTGACTGGTCACGCGAAATCAATACAACAGACCCCGAATATTACAAATGGACGCAGTGGATTTTCCTCAAGCTGTTTGAGCATGGCCTTGCCTATAAAAAAGAAATGGCAGTCAACTGGTGTACGTCGTGCAAATGCGTACTGGCAAATGAGGAGGTTGTCAACGGTGGGTGTGAGCGCTGTGGCAGCGAGGTGGTACGCAAGGTCAAATCCCAGTGGATGCTCAAAATTACGGCATATGCCCAGCGTTTGATTGACGATCTCGAGCTGGTGGACTATCCCGACCGGGTGAAGGCACAACAGAAAAACTGGATCGGACGTTCGACCGGCGCACAGGTGACGTTCCCAACCACTGCTGGCGATAACATTGAGATTTACACGACGCGTCCGGATACGATTTTTGGCGCGACTTATATGGTCATGTCCCCGGAACATCCACTGATCGAAAAGTGGGAAACCCGGCTTCAAAATCTGGAGGAAATCCATGCGTATCAGCAGGAGGCCGCACGGAAATCGGATTTCGAACGCACCGAGGTGGCCAAGGACAAAACCGGGGTGCGGCTGGACGGAGTATGCGGCATCAATCCGCTGACGGGAAAGGAAATCCCGATTTTCCTGTCGGATTATGTGTTGGTGTCGTATGGGACTGGTGCGATCATGGCAGTACCGGCGCACGATACCCGTGACTGGGAGTTTGCGAAAAAATTTGATTTGCCGATTATTGAGGTAGTCGCTGGCGGGGATGTCGAGCAAGAGGCGTTTACCGATTGTGCTACTGGAGAGATGGTCAATTCCGGATTCCTCAATGGGTTAACGGTAGATGAGGCGAAAAAGAAGATTGTCGAATACATGACAGAGAAGGGCATTGGGGAAGCAAAAGTGAACTACAAGCTGCGTGACTGGGTTTTTTCCCGTCAGCGGTATTGGGGCGAACCGATCCCGATTGTCCATTGCGAACATTGCGGACAGGTACCTGTACCAGTTGAGCAGCTGCCGCTGAAACTGCCCCAAGTGGATTCTTATGAGCCTACCGAAACCGGAGAATCTCCTTTAGCAAAAATGACAGACTGGGTCAATACGGTCTGTCCGAAATGCGGCGCACCAGCGAAACGCGAGACTGACACTATGCCACAGTGGGCAGGTTCGTCGTGGTACTTCCTGCGTTATATGGACCCACATAACCATGACGCGTTGGCGGATTCGGAAGTCATGAAATATTGGGCGCCAGTTGACTGGTACAACGGAGGCATGGAACATACGACCCTGCATTTGCTTTATAGCCGTTTCTGGAATAAATTCCTCTATGATATCGGTGTAGCGCCTTCGCCAGAGCCTTATGCAAAACGTACCAGCCACGGTATGATTTTGGGTGAAAATGGCGAAAAAATGAGCAAATCCCGTGGGAATGTCGTCAATCCTGATGATATTATCCGGGAGTTTGGCGCAGACACCATGCGGATGTATGAGATGTTTATTGGTGACTTTGAAAAGGCAGCTCCGTGGAGTACCTCTAGCATTAAGGGATGCCGTCGTTTTCTGGAACGTTTCTGGGGCTTGATGGATTCCATCCAAGATGAAACTGGAATGCGTACGTCTATGGAAACTGCTTTCCATAAAACCATCAAAAAAGTGGGCGAAGATATTGAAACTCTGAAGTTCAATACCGCGATTGCAAGCCTGATGGCACTCATGAATGATATCCATGAAACCGGTTCGGTGACCCGGGATGAATTACAGATTTTCTGCCGTCTGCTCAATGTCTTTGCACCGCACATTTGTGAAGAAGTGTGGGAGAAAGCCGAGCTTGGAGAAGGCATGGTTTGTGAGCAGGATTGGCCGGTATATGACGAGGCAAAATGTGTGGATGCCAGCATTGAAATCGCAGTGCAGGTCAATGGCAAAGTGCGTGCCCGTCTGCAAATCGCGGCTGGTTTGGATGCTGCTTCGGCAATTGCCGCGGCTAAGTCTGACTGCAAGATCACAGGATTTCTGGAGGGAAAACAGATCGTCAAAGAGCTGTATGTGCCCGGGAAATTAGTGAATCTGGTTGTAAAATAAACCCAAAGCTTGTTTCGCTGTTATGGCTTGGAAACAAGCTTTTTCTCTACAAAATAGTATCGAAAAGTGGGAGAAATGAGAAATGAACTCTTTGCTTTCAGTCGGGAAATTATTTGACCTTACGCATACGATTGCGGCCCCTTTCCTTGAAAAGCTGACCTATCCTTGGCAAGCCCTGCCGGACATTGGCAAGTGGATCTGTGAATTAGGCAAGCAGCTGCCACCGGAGGAATATGAACAGCGTGGGGAAACGATTTGGGTATCGCGGTCAGCGACAGTGTTTGCATCCGCCTATTTGGCAGGACCTGTGATTATTGGACCGGGCACCGAGGTACGTCATGGGGCGTTTGTACGGGGCAATGCGCTGGTGGGTGCAGGCTGTGTGGTTGGCAACTCCACGGAACTCAAAAATGTGATCTTATTCGATCAAGTACAGGTGCCGCACTACAATTATGTAGGGGATTCGATGTTAGGTTTCCAGTCGCATATGGGGGCAGGGTCGATTACCTCCAATGTCAAATCAGATAAAAGTTTGGTTGTGGTGCGG
The DNA here is from genome assembly GCA_949741605.1 of uncultured Eubacteriales bacterium. Taxonomy (GTDB): domain Bacteria; phylum Bacillota; class Clostridia; order Oscillospirales; family Acutalibacteraceae; genus UMGS1071. Next base: position 8,920 of record CATJNB010000128.1, read on the forward strand.
GCTGGCGGTACACAGACGGAAACCGGTCTCAAAAAGTTTGGAGCAATTCTGGGGGACCACGTGGAAATTGGGTGCAATTCCGTTCTGAATCCAGGCACCGTTGTGGGACGCAGTTCCCATGTTTACCCATTGTCGATGGTACGAGGGTATGTGCCGGAAAACAGCATTTATAAATGTGCTGGGGAAATTGCTCAAAAATTGGAATATTATCCATAATAAATGAAAAAACGGCAGGGATTAAACCTGCCGTTTCTTTATGGAAAGGGTTATTTCTTTTTAAAGCTTTCCTTGAGCGACACCGACCGGTTAAAAATGAGATGGTCGGATGTGCTGTCGGGATCAAAACAGAAGTAGCCTTGGCGCATGAATTGGAACGAAGCGTCTTTTGGCATCTGGGAAAGAGGCTGCTCCACCTTGCAATTGTGCAGGACTGTTCTGGAATCTGGATTGATCAGTTCCAGAAGTTCCCCGGATTCCGGGTCAGGCTCTGTGAAAAGGTTGTCGTATAATCGCACCTGTGCATCCAATGCATTGTTTGCGTCAACCCAATGGATCGTACCCCGGACTTTCCGTCCGTCCGGGGTAGTGCCGCCGCGGGTCAGGGGGTCATATTCGGCGTACACCTCTGTGACATTCCCATTGTCATCCAGCTTACAGCCTGTACAACGGACAATATACGTGGTTTTCAAACGCACTTCATTGCCTTCAAACAGTCGGAAATATCCTTTGACTGGAGTCTGGGTAAAATCGTCCTGTTCGATCCAAAGTTCGCGGGAGAAGGTTACGGTCCGGGTACCGTCCTCGGGACGGTTCGGGTTATTTTCGACTTCAAATTCTTCCGTTTTTCCTTCGGGATAGTTGGTGATAATGAGCTTAACAGGACGCAGTACGGCCATGACACGCTGCGCGGTAATATTGAGTTCCTCACGCAAACAGTGTTCCAAAAAGCTATACTCAACCACGCTGTTGACCTTCGCTACGCCGATGCGTTCACAGAAATTACGGATCGACTGCGGGGTATAGCCCCGGCGGCGCAGACCGCACAGGGTAGGCATCCGGGGATCATCCCAGCCGTCTACAATACCATTTTCCACAAGCAGCCGGAGTTTTCGCTTGCTCATGACCGTATGGTTCATATTGAGGCGCGCGAACTCAATCTGGCGGGGCTTGCTTGCAAGTCCCGCGTGCTCGATGACCCAGTCATACAGGGGACGGTGTGCCTCAAATTCGAGCGAACACAGTGAATGGGTAATCCCTTCCAGCGCATCCTCAATCGGATGGGCGTAATCATACATGGGGTAAATACACCAGTCATTTCCGGTACGGTGATGGTGCATATGGTTAATGCGGTACAAAACCGGGTCACGCAGGTTAAAATTGCCGGATGCCGGATCAATTTTTGCACGCAGGGTCATGGTGCCGTCGGGGAACTCCCCGGCTTTCATACGGGCAAACAGGTCAAGGCTTTCCTCCACCGGGCGGTCGCGGAACGGGCAAATAGCCGGACGACTCAAATCACCGCGGTTCTGGCGCATTTGTTCGGCGTCAAGCTCACATACATAAGCATGGCCCTCTTGGATGAGTTTTACTGCAATTTCATACATTTTTGGGAAATAGTCCGATGCAAAATAAAATCGGTCCTCCCAGGAGAAGCCCAGCCAACGGATATCCTCCTGAATGGCATCGACATACTCAACATCTTCCTTGGTGGGGTTGGTATCGTCCATACGCAGGTTGCATAAACCGTGATATTTTTCCGCAGTTGCAAAGTCAATGCAGATTGCCTTTGCGTGACCAATGTGCAAATACCCATTTGGTTCCGGAGGGAAGCGGGTATGCACACTCTGACCTTCAAAGCGGCCACCCGGCGCCATATCCTCCTCAATAAAATCGTGGATAAAATTACTCCATCCTTCTGTTTCTTCGGCTGTTTTTCTTTCCTCGCTCATAACATTCCTTTCCCGGAAAACATCATTGTTTTCCGTCTTTGAATTTGACAGTCCGATCCATTAAGCGCCCAGCTTTGCAAGTCCAATCCGCAGACGGCGCAAAGATTCTTCCTTGCCTAGGATCGCTAAAATTTCAATGGCTCCACCCGGCGTGACAGACATTCCAGCCGCCGCGATCCGCACTGGCCACAATAACGTGCCATTTTTGACCTCCAGTTTCGGGGCTAACTCCAAAAGTACCGTATGGATGGTTTCGACATCCCAAGTGCTGATTGCTTCAAGGGCAGCAATCGCATGCTCTAGCATGGTGACGGAATTTTCAAGATTTGTTTTGCTTTTTTTATTGACAAATAAATCTGTTTCATATTCTGGAAGTTCTGCAAAAAAACGAATCTTTTCCGGGATTTGGGTCAGCTGAGTGACGCGCGGCTGCAAAATCGTGGACAGAACGGTCCAGTTACATGTTTTCTCGCCGAGCGACTGACGGTAATAGGGCATGGCCAAGGCGGTAAATTCCTCCGGTGGCATAGCACGTAAATATTCGCCGTTAAACCATGCTAATTTGTCGTAGTCGAATACTGACGGGGATTTGCTGATCCCATCCACCGAAAAGTTTTGCACCAGACCTTCTAGGGAAAAGACTTCCTCATTGTCCTTTGGGCACCATCCCAGCAGCGCGATATAATTCATGATAGCTTGTGGCAGATAGCCTTCGTTGACAAGGTCATCAAAACCCGTGGAACCGTGGCGTTTGGAGAGCTTGGAAACCTCTCCGTCGTCGCCCCTTCCCATAATCAGTGGCAGATGTACATAAACCGGAATTTCCCATCCAAATGCTTCATACAGCAGATTGTATTTTGGGGTAGAAGTCAGATATTCGCAGCCGCGTACCACATGTGTGATCTGCATGAGATGGTCGTCAATCACATTAGCGAAATTATAAGTCGGGTAACCGTCAGACTTCAGCAAAATCTGATCTTCGAGTTCGGAATTTTCAATCGTAATCGAACCATATACCGCATCTTCAAACGTAGTGGAACCCTCCACCGGCATTTTTTGCCGGATCACATAAGGGGTTCCGGCTTTGAGCAGGCGTTCCACTTCTTCTTGTGGGAGATCTCGGCAATGACGGTCATAGCCGCCAAAGCCTTCCTCTTCACCACGCAGGGAATCCAAGCGTTCTTTCGTACAAAAGCAATAATATGCTTTGCCTTCCCGCACGAGTTGTTCCGCATAGGGGCGGTACAGCTCCTGACGTTCACTTTGCACATACGGTCCAAATTCTCCGCCAATATCCGGGCCTTCATCGTGCATAAGGCCAGTTTCGCGCAAGGTACGGTAAATGACATCGGTAGCGCCCTCTACCAGGCGTTCCTGATCGGTGTCCTCGATGCGAAGGATAAAATCGCCGTGCATCGACTTTGCAATCAGATATTCATATAAAGCGGTACGCAAATTGCCCACGTGCATAAAGCCGGTGGGGCTGGGGGCGAACCGGGTTCGGATTTTTTTCTGCATGGGTGTGTTTCTCTCCAATCTGTTGCGTCAAAAATTTTCCATTCTTCCTATTATAACAAGCCTTTTACGGTTTATCAACTAGGAGTTTTCAAAATTTGGATGGATTTTTGCAAAAAGGGTTCTAAAGCGCGTTGGACAAGGCATAAAATAGAGCATCACAGGGAACAGAAAGGGGTTTGCATGTTGTATATTATCCGGCTTCGGCCATTCCTGATTAGTTTGGGGACAAGTGTAGGGACGGTTTTTTTCGCGATGCTGCTTAATGCTTCTGGTTTTTCGCGTTATGAAAGCCTGTATTTGCCTCCCGGTGCGCCGTCAGGATGGGTACTTGGTGCGGTGTGGATGGTGCTGTCTGTGCTGATGGGGGTTTCGGCGTACCTTCTTTGGCAGAGCGATTCCCCAAAAAGGCGCAGGGGGATGCGGTTATACATTGCACAGCTGGTGGTGAATTTTTTATGGCCAGTATGGTTCTTTACTCTGCGTTGGGATTTTTTTTCCTTTTTATGGGTGCTGTTGCTTGGGGTGTTGGTGGCGGCTTTTGTGCGTACCCTGTTAGCTGTACAGCGGATAGCCGCCTATTTGCAGATTCCATACCTTGTATGGCTGGTCTTTACCGCCTATTGGAATTTTGGGGTTTTCGTACTCAATTGAGATGGAAAACAGGCAAACAGGCCGTAAAAACAGCGGTTTGGTTTGCCTGTTTGCATTTTCTTTGCAAGCACCCTATACAGCATCGAGGGGAATGTGGTATAATAGCAACAAGGATGCCGTACCGAGTACGGCGATGCGCATCGCGCACAGGTATTTTAAGAATAAAAAGTAGAGAAAAGAGGAATAAGGAATGTCTGGATTTACCCTGCCGTTATCAAGTGTGATCCGGGAGTTGTCCCTGTCGACCTTTTATACTCCGTGTGACCCGCAAGAGGTCTTAATTTCTTCCCGTGATGTGAACCGTCCCGGATTGGAACTTAATGGTTTTTTTGATTACTATGATACCACCCGGGTTTTAATTATCGGGAATGCGGAAAATGCGTACATTCATTCGTGCGATGAGCAGACCCGAGAAAAATCTTTGGATGCTGTGTTGGAACGCAAGCCGCCTGCTGTGATTTTTGCACAGGATATCCATCCCTGCCCGGTTTTCCGGGAGGTCGCGCAGAAGCATAAAATCCCTCTGCTTGGCACCGATGATACCACATCTGCTCTGGTGGCGTCGCTGGTTTCTTATTTGAATGTCCAGCTTGCGCCCCGGATTACCCGGCATGGGGTATTGGTGGAAGTGTATGGGGAGGGGATCTTCATTGTTGGCGACAGCGGCGTAGGCAAGAGCGAAACAGCTATTGAACTGGTCAAACGCGGCCACCGTCTGATTGCCGATGATTCCGTAGAAATCCGCCGGGTGTCGGCAAAGACGCTCGTCGGTTCGTCCCCGGAAAATATCCGCCACTTTATTGAACTGCGTGGCATTGGCATTATCAATGTACGGAAAATTTTTGGTGTGGGTGCGGTCAACATGACCGAGAAAATTGACATGATTGTCAACCTCGAAACATGGGACGAAGGCAAAGCCTACGACCGTATGGGGATTGACCGCGACTATGCGGAAATTTTGGGTCTGAAAATTCCGGTCATTACCATTCCAGTGCGTCAGGGCAGGAACCTTGCTGTGATTATTGAGGTGGCAGCCATGAACCACCGTCAGAAAATGATGGGGTATAACGCCGCAACCGAAATGCTCACCAACATGGGGATGGATATTGGGGATATGCAGCCTAAAGAACATAAAATTGAGCTGAATATTTAACATAAACCTGGGCAGGCGTATCATACTAGGAAAGAAGGGGGATGAATCCATGAATCCGATGGAAGCAGTAGGACGGGTAGCGGATTCGCTCGCATGTACTGTAAGCTATCAGGAACCAATGCAGTCCCATACCACATTTAAAATTGGAGGACCGTCTGATCTGTTTGTGAAGGTGCAAAATCAAAGTGCTTTGAGCGGACTGCTAAAAGCAGCCGACGAGATGCAGGTGCGCTGGCAGGTGATCGGAAAGGGATCTAATCTGCTGGTTGATGACCAAGGTATCCGAGGGATGGTATTGGAGTTATCCGGGGAATTTTCCCAGATACAGCGCGTGGGGGAAAATCAGATTTTGTGCGGCGCGGCAGTTTCCTTGGCGGCTTTGTGTTGGTTTGCCCAGAAGGAAGGTCTTACAGGGCTGGAATTTGCTTATGGGATTCCGGGGACTGTGGGCGGTGCCGTATTCATGAATGCTGGAGCATATGGTTCGGAAATGAAAAATATCCTGCTTTCCGGCACGCACATGACGGCAGATGGAACGCTGGTCACATTGACGCGGGATGAGATGGATCTGTCGTATCGCCACAGCACCTATCAAGGCAGGCAAGTGGTGATTGTTTCGGCATTGTTACAGCTTACCCTGGGACGGCCAGAGGAAATCCGCAGCCGTATGGAGGACATTTTACAGCGCCGCAAAGATAAACAGCCCTTAGAGCAGCCCAGTGCAGGGAGTGTGTTCAAACGTCCGCAAGGGCATTTTGCCGGGACTTTAATTGAGCAGTGCGGCTTGAAAGGGAGAGCCGTTGGAGGTGCAATGGTAAGCCCGAAACATGCTGGGTTTATTGTGAATACCGGGGGAGCGACGTGTAGGGATGTGCTGGATTTGATTGCTGTGATTCAGCAGACTGTAAAAAAAGAAACCGGTGTTTCTTTGGAATGTGAAATCAAAGCAGTAAAGTAAAAGGGAGGAGGAAGAAAAGACAGATATGGAATTTATCATTGTAACTGGCCTTTCGGGTGCAGGGAAATCGGTGGCAGTGGACGCGATGGAAGATATTGGGTTTTACTGTGTGGATAATATCCCGCCCAAATTGATTTCTATTTTTTATGAACTTTGCCAGCAAGCCAAGGAAGGCTTTGAACGAGTGGCTGTTGTGACCGATATCCGTGGGGGTGACCTGTTTGCCATGCTGTCGGAATCGCTCAGGCGTTTGAAGGAGGAAGGCAAGGAATATAAAATCCTGTTTCTGGATGCCAGTGATGTCGTGTTGATCCATCGCTTTAAGGAGACCCGGCGCAAACATCCCCTGCTGGATCATTCCCTGACTTCGCTGGAACAGGCAGTCCAGGTCGAACGTGGGGTTTTAAAGGAAGTACGGGAGATTTCGCACTATATTATTGATACCTCGTACCTGAGCCCCAGTCAGCTCAGGGAGCGGGTAGCCGCGTTGTTTTTGGGGGACGCTTCAGAAGCTATGGTCATACATTGCGTATCGTTTGGCTTCAAACATGGCGCGCCATCGGAAGCAGACCTGATCTTTGATGTACGGTGCTTGCCCAACCCGTTTTATGTGCCGGAGCTGAAAAAGCTCACGGGTTTAGATGAAAATGTCAGGGATTATGTACTCCGCTGGGAGGAAACCAAAGGTTTTTTGGATCATTGGCTGCCTCTGATTGATTACATGATTCCCCTGTATTGCAAAGAGGGGAAAAGCCAGCTGGTCATTGCGATTGGCTGCACAGGTGGCCATCACCGTTCGGTTGCGCTCGCGCAGCTGTTGTATGACCACCTGATCAATCATGGGAAACGGGCCAGCGTGAACCATCGGGATATCCATAAATAGTCCGGGGTAACATCAGGAGGTGGTGGGGATGTCGTTTGCGGCACAGACGAAAAGTGAACTTTGCCGGATTGCGGGACAGGAGCAATGCTGCCAGAAAGCGGAGTGTTATGGGATGTGGCTGTCCTCAAAGCATTTTTCGCATCAGGCCGTTTGCCTGACTACCGAACATCTGGAAGCCGCGCATCGGGTGGCTGATCTTACCGCACAAACGGCCCATGTGATTGTCGATGTATCGGTGCGCCTGACCCGTCAGACTACCCATAGCAGCCAAGTGACGGTTGCAGGGGAGGATCAGCGGGAAACCTTCCTGCGGTTTTTCGGCCATACCGGATGCGAACCAAACCTGCGCCTGAACTACGCCAATTTGGAAAACCCTTGTTGTGAGGCGGCTTTCTTGCGGGGGATTTTCCTTTCCTGTGGAAGCGTCACGAACCCGGAACGGGAATATCATTTGGAATTGGTAGCGCCGTTTTGGAATCTTGCAAAGGATATTCAACTTTTGTTGTCGCGGGTGGAGGGGTTGGATTTGCAGCCAGCGGTTACAAACCGCAAAGGCACTTTTCTGGTGTACCTCAAGGGCAGCGAACAGATTGCCGATCTGCTAACCCTAATCGGTGCGCCTCAAAGCTCCATGCAGCTGATGCAGGTCAAAATGCTCAAAGAGCTTCGTAACGATGTGAACCGGAAAATGAATTTTGAAACTGCCAATCTGGATAAAACAGCGGCAGCTTCCGCGCGCCAGCTGATTGCCATTGAGACGATTATGAACCATATGGGGTTGTCCCAGCTTCCAGAGGATTTGCAGGAAATTGCCCGTTTGCGCTATGAGAATCCCGAGATGTCACTTCGGGAACTTGGGGAGAATCTGGCCATACCACTGAGCCGTTCCGGGGTCAACCACCGCTTGCGGCGTCTGATGGAGCTGGCAGCCGAACTCGTTCCCCAAAAGGACTCTCAGAAAGGATGACCAAGTATGGCTGGCTTTGCCCATTTGCATTTACATACCGAATACAGTCTGCTGGACGGTGCATGCAGGATTTCACGGCTCATGGAAACGGTCTCAAAACTAGGCCAAACCGCTGTGGCCATTACCGATCACGGCGTAATGTATGGCGTGGTCGATTTCTATAAAGAGGCAAAAAAGCATGGGATCAAGCCGATCATTGGATGTGAAGTGTATGTCGCGCGCCGCAGCCGGTTTGATAAAGTACATGAGTTGGACCGTAGCCCCTATCATTTGGTGCTGTTGTGCGAAAATGATACGGGATATCAAAATTTAGCGGCATTGGTGTCCAAGGCTTGGACCGAAGGATTTTATAGCAAGCCGCGAGTGGATTTGGAGCTTTTGCGCGAGCACCATGAAGGCTTAATTGCATTGTCCGCCTGTTTGGCAGGAGCGGTCCCAAGGGCGGTTTCCCAAGGCGATTCTCAGGAAGCCAAACGTCTGGCACTGGAATATCAGGAGATATTTGGCGAGGGCAATTTTTTTCTTGAACTGCAAGACCATGGCATAGAACAGCAAGCTGCCGTGAACCGGGAATTGATCCGTCTCTCTGAGGAGACTGGTATCCCGCTTGTGGCGACCAACGATTGCCATTACCTGCGGGAGCAGGATAGCAAAATGCACCAGATTCTGCTTTGTATCCAGACCAACCATACCATTCAGGACCCCAATACCATGGAGTTTGGATCGGATGAGTTTTATGTCAAGAGCGAGGAGGAAATGCGTGCCCTGTTTGCACAAGTTCCTGCGGCTTGTGACAATACCATAGAAATTGCCGCGCGATGCAATCTGGAATTTGTTTTTGGGGAAACCAAGCTGCCAAATTTTGATCCTCCAAACGGTCAGGACAATTTGGAGTATTTTAAGGAGCAATGTCTGGCTGGCCTCAAGGAGCGTTACGGGGAACATCCTGCTGCGGAAATCGTGCAGCGTCTTGACTATGAAATCCAAACCATTCAGGAAATGGGATATGTGAATTATTATTTGATTGTGCATGACTTTGTGCGTTATGCGAAATCCGTCGATTTGCCGGTCGGGCCGGGACGTGGTTCGGGGGCTGGGAGCCTTGCGGCATATTGTTTGGGGATTACAGGCATTGACCCCATCCAATATGACCTTCTTTTTGAACGCTTTCTCAATCCCGAGCGTGTCAGTATGCCCGATTTCGATATTGACTTTAGCGATGAACGCCGTGGGGAAATGATCGAATATGTGGTGCATAAGTACGGTGCGGATCACGTAGCACAGATTGTGACGTTTGGCACCATGGCGGCCAAGGCATCCATCCGGGATGTGGGGCGGGCTATGGCGATCCCTTATGCAGATGTGGATGAGGTTGCAAAACTGGTGCCCACAAAATTGAATATGACATTGGATCAGGCTTTACATATGTCAAAGGATTTGCGGCGCAAATACGAAACGAACCTGCAAATCCAAGAACTGATTGATATGGCACGGCAGCTGGAGGGGATGCCCCGCAACGCCTCGACCCATGCGGCTGGGGTGGTTATCACAGACCGGCCGGTATCGGAATATGTCCCTCTGGCGAAAAATAATGATGCTGTTGTCACCCAGTATACCATGACGACACTGGAAGAATTAGGGCTGTTGAAAATGGATTTTCTGGGGCTGCGTAATCTGTCAGTCATTGATGATACCCAGAAAATGATCCAGCAGGGGAATCCTGATTTTTCCATTGAGAAAATTCCGGTGGATGATCCGGCGGTGTATACGATGATAGCGGCAGGGGAAACCGAAGGGGTGTTCCAGTTTGAATCCGCAGGTATGAAAAGTGTGATTATGCAGCTGCGTCCGGAGCATATGGAAGATTTGATTGCTGTGATTTCGTTGTACCGGCCTGGCCCGATGGATTCGATCCCGCGCTATATTACCAACCGCCATAATACGGGGCAGGTTAGTTACCGCCATCCGCTTTTGGAACCTATTTTGGACGTGACGTATGGATGTATTGTATATCAGGAACAGGTCATGCAAATTTTCCGGACACTGGCTGGTTACTCTCTTGGGCGTGCGGATATCGTACGCCGGGCGATGTCGAAAAAGAAGGCAGACGTCATGGAACGCGAACGAAAAATTTTTATCTATGGACTGACCAATGATGATGGCAGTATCGAGGTAGAGGGATGTATCCGCCGTGGGGTGGATGAGGGGACTGCAAAAGCAATTTTTCATGAAATGGAGAGTTTTGCTTCGTATGCGTTTAATAAGTCCCATGCAGCTGCGTATGCGGCTTTGTCGTATCAGACAGCGTGGTTAAAATGCCATTATCCCAAAGAATATATGGCGTCGCTTTTGACGAGTGTATTGGACAATACGAGTAAAGTTTCCACTTATATTTCGGAATGTGAACGGTTGAAAATCCAGGTATTGCCGCCGCATGTCAACGAGAGCGGGACGGATTTTACGGTTGTTGGTTCTAATATCCGGTTTGGGTTGCTGGCGGTCAAAAATCTTGGGCGCGGACTGATCCAGAATCTGGAACGTGAACGGAAATCTGGGGGGATTTTCCAAACTTATTACCAGTTTTGCAAACGTATGCTCCCTCTCGAACTCAACCGTCGGGCTTTGGAAAGCCTGATTAAATGCGGTGCCCTGGATGGTTTGGAAGAACAGTATAACCGGCGTCAAATGCTGCTGTCGGTGGGGGATTTGATGGAGCATTTGGATGCTGACCGCAGGAGGAATCTGGAAGGGCAGATTGGTTTTTTCGACCAGCCGGCAGACCATGGAGGCACACCAGAATTTTTTATTGCCCCGCAGCAGGAGTTTTCCAAAATTGACCTTCTCTCCATGGAAAAGGAAATTACCGGGATTTGTCTTTCTGGTCATCCAACGGCTGATTATGCAAAGTGGTATGACCAAGAGGGGACTGTTCGGATTGGCTCCCTAGTGCAGGACTGGCAGGAACATACGCATAAATTTCAAGATGGCCAGCCAGTCATTTTACTGGGGGTACTTGCCGTGGTGCGTCTAAAAGTGACACGGAAACAGTCCAATATGGCGTTTCTCACCCTCGAAGATATGAGTGGTGCCATAGATGTTACAGTATTTCCGCAAGTGCTGTCTGAGTATGCCCATCTGATTTCCGAAGGCCGGATTGTTCAGATGAAAGGGCGTTTGGAACTAGCCGATGACCGGGAACCCAAAATAATTTGTGATACGGTTTCACCTGCGCCATCCCCGGATCTTCTGGAGGAGCCGTCACAAACCCATGGAAAAAAAACAGCGCGTCCCGGGCTTTATCTCAAGCTCCCGGAAAAAGACTCTCAGGAATATCGGAAAGCCATGCAGTATCTTGCCATTTTTGATGGCCTTACCCCCTTGTACCTCTATTTTAAAGATACGAAAAAATTAGTCGGGGCTCCGCCGCGCCTGTATGTGGAACTCAATGAGCCGTTGCTCCATGCTCTCAAAAACCTGTTGGGCGATGCAAATGTTGCGGTGGTTTCCTGACCGGAATATTAGGAGCCATAATTTTATTGTGATTGAAGGAGGAATTTTTCCATGAATACGAATCTGAATGCAAAAACAATTGCGGTGTTAACCAGTGGTGGTGATGCACCGGGAATGAATGCTGCGGTACGTGCCGTTGTGCGTACGGCCATTTCCAATGGGATGAAGGTTTTAGGGGTACGCCGCGGATATAATGGTCTGCTGCATGGCGACTTTATGGAAATGAACCTGCGAAGTGTTTCTGATATTATCCAAGATGGCGGCACAACCCTGTTTACGGCACGCAGTCCCGAATTTACTACTCCTGAGGGCCAGCAAAAAGCAGTGGATGTTTGTAAGAAATTTAAAATTAACGGTGTGGTTGTCATCGGCGGTGACGGTTCCTTTAAAGGCGCACGTGCGTTGTCCCAAGCAGGTGTACCCTGCATTGGTATCCCGGGTACCATTGATAATGATATTGCCAGTAGTGATTATACGATTGGTTTCGATACCGCTATGAATACCGCAGTTGATATGATTGACCGCCTGCGCGATACCACAGAATCCCATGACCGATGCAGCGTGGTGGAAGTCATGGGGCGCCGCTGTGGGGATATCGCTATGATGACTGGGATTGCTGTTGGTGCAACGGCGATCCTTGTGCCTGAAATTCCCTTTGATTTTGAAAGAGACATCATGGACCGCATGACCTTCACACGTAAAACAGGAAAACGCCATTTTGTTATTATTGTTGCGGAAGGGGTCGGGAAGGTTGCGGAGCTTGCACAGGAAATCGAGCAGCGTACCGGGATTGAAACCCGAGCAACGGTTTTGGGGCACGTCCAGAGAGGTGGACGTCCGACCCTGCGGGATCGGGTTGTCGCTAGCCAGATGGGTTACCATGCGGTGCAGCTTCTGCTTCAGGATCAGGGGAACCGCGTCGTTGTACTGAAAGACGGTAAAATTGTGGATTATGATATCACAAAGGCTCTGGAGATGAAAAAACAGTTTAATCGGGAGCTGTACGATATTGCCCTGACCATCTCGATCTAAGGAACCTTTTGCCTGTGTGCGGTGCGTATTTTGCCGAAACCAGACAGAATTTAAAAACCCCCGTCCAATAAGCTGGACGGGGGTTTTCTTTTCGTTCTGGATCAGGGGACGAGTCAGCGGGTAACTGTGATAAAGACATCGCCGAAATCGGTAGTGATACCGAGGGTATGGCGGTCAAGCAGGGCATTGTTAAAGGGGATGGAGCCAATACTCATAACAGGGGGACGGATATCACATTCCTGCCCCTGCCGGACTAATTCGGTCGCTGCATTGCCGCTGATAATGTTGGAGATTTCAGCCATGGCGGAATGAAGGATATGATCCATTTCATGCAGTTGCATACCAGTCATGGCGAGCATAACGTGGCTGGCAAATTTTTTGGGGAAGGAATAAATA
>CATJNB010000129.1 GCA_949741605.1 uncultured Eubacteriales bacterium
CCCCTGAACAGCCAATTCTTTTTTTGCCATACAAGCATAGGAAAACAGACGTCCATAAGTAACAAGCAAGCAATCTGTCAGTCCATCTCCATAGTAGTCAAACGCCTGAAAATTACTTTGGAAATCTTCTGGCCGATATAATTCTTTTCCACGTGGATACCGTACTGCCACCACACCTGGATTAAGATAGAACGCTTGGTTCATGGCATGAATCAGCTCATCATAATAAGAAGGGGAATAAATAGTCATATTGGGTACAGAATTTAAAAACGGTACGTCAAAAATCCCTTGATGGGTTTCCCCGTCTTCCCCAACTACTCCAGCTCGGTCCACACATAATACCACCTTCACATTTTGAATTGCAGCATCATGAATAATCTGGTCAAAACCACGCTGTAAAAAACTTGAATAAATAGCACATACCGGCAGAAGACCCGTAGAGGCCAGCCCTCCTGCAAATGTGATCGCATGTTGTTCGGCAATCCCCACATCAAAAAAACGTTTTGGAAATTGCCGGGCAAAATCAGTCAATGCAGTACCTTCCTGCATCGCTGCGGTAATCGCACAAATCGAAGGATCTTTTTTTGCCATTTTGCAAATGGTTTCTCCAAATACAGAAGAAAAATTCTGGGAGGAAGCAGGCGTTGTCCCGGTTTTTACATCAAAGCCAGAAACACCATGAAAAATGCCTGGCTCCTTCTCCGCAAATGGATATCCCCGGCCTTTTTTTGTCATAATGTGGATCAGGACAGGGCGATTAATATATTTGACGCTTTGCAGGATTTCCATTAAGGTTTCAATCTTATGCCCATTAAAGGGACCATAGTAAGCAAAGCCCATATCTTCAAAAATGGTACTATTGTAGAGAACACGTTTGACAAGGGTTTTGGAATGATGGATCACCCGGTACATCGGGGTACCAATCACAGGAATACGATCCAAAACTTGTTCCAAATCGCCTTTTGCTTTCAGATAAGCAGATGTCGTGCGTAAAGTAGACAAATGTCTGGAAATGGAACCCACATTGCGGGAGATAGACATGGTATTATCATTGAGGATCACAATAAAATTACCATCAAAACGGCCGGCATTATTCAACCCTTCGTAAGCTAGACCTCCGGTCAAAGCACCATCTCCAATAACTGCAATCACGTGCCCAGGCTCTTTTTTGATTTTCTTTGCTTGAACGATCCCCAAGGCTGCAGAAATTGATGTACTGCTATGTCCAGTATTGAAAGAATCGTACTTACTTTCCGTCGTATTCGGATAACCAGATAATCCCTGTTTTGTACGGATTGTATTGATTTGTTCGAAACGCCCTGTAAGCATTTTGTGGGTATAGGACTGATGCCCCACATCCCAAACAATCTGGTCAGTAGGCAGGTCAAATACCCGATGCAAAGCAATAGTCAGATCGACTACACCCAGATTAGAAGATAAATGGCCTCCATTGACAGCTACCGTATGAATAATTTTATGACGGATTTCCCTGCTGAGGAGTTCCAGTTCTTTAACTGACAAACCCTGTAAATCTTTGGGGGACTTCACATGATTTAAAAACTGATACATACAAACCTCAAAACTAGCAGTATATTAGAATAAACTGCCATTATTCCTCCATACCAGCCTGATATTTGGCTGCTGTAATGGTATTTTTTAAAAGCATTGCAATGGTCATGGGACCAACCCCGCCCGGAACCGGAGTAATATAGGAAGCTTTCGGTTCCACCTGTTTGAAATCAACATCGCCACATAGTTTGCCATCTTCATCACGGTTCATGCCCACATCAATGACAACGGCATTTTCCTTGACCATATCTGCCGTAACAAACTTGGCTTTCCCCACCGCCGCTACCAAAATATCTGCCTGCTTACAAATTTCTTTCAGATTTTCTGTTCGGCTATGGCAAATGGTTACGGTCGCATGTTCATGAAGCAACAGCATCGCCATAGGTTTTCCCACAATATTACTGCGTCCAATCACAACACAATGTTTTCCGCTGATCGAGATATTTTCATGATGCAGCAATTCCATCACACCAGCGGGGGTACAAGGCAAAAACTGAAATTTACCGATCATAATTTTTCCTACATTTTCTGCGTGAAAAGCGTCAACATCTTTTCCTGGATGAATTGCCCGGATCACCTCATGCTCGTCCAGACCAGACGGTAATGGAAGCTGCACCAGAATACCGTCAATATCACTTTTCTGGTTTAATTTTTCCACCAATTTCAATAATTCATCCTGAGTGGTATTGGCTGGTAAAGCGTATTCTTCCGAATAAATGCCAGCCTGTTCACAAGCCTTCTTTTTATTGTTCACATACGTCCGGGAGGCTGGATCGTCACCGACAATAATCACCGCGAGTCCTGGGGTAATGCCTTTTCGTTCCAGCCGTTCCACATCCCGTTTGACCTGTTCGCGCACCTCAGCAGCTATCGCTTTTCCATCGATTAATTTTGCCATGGGCTTATTTTCCTCCTTTATCGTCCTCATTGGATATCGTTCCATCTTGTACATCACTACTGGTTGTGTCAGCTTCCTTCTGATTATCTTTTTTCGCTTTTTCCGGATCTTTAAATCCCTTCCAAAAACGCTGCCATGCATTTAACCCTTCGTTATCCGGATCATCATAGGTAATCTGATTCAGCTCCATAACTGATGCGGCACCACATCCCGATAATTTCGTGCGTTTACGGAATATAATCAAAAGAGCCAATGCAGCCAATACCGTCACAGCAGCTAACAGCTGTGAAACTTTCATCCCCCAAATAATTAGGCTGTCTGTACGCAATGCTTCAATAAAGAAGCGCCCTGTACCGTACCACATGACATAACATAAAAAGGTCTGTCCATCATATCTTCTAAATTTCCGGGTAAAAATATGAAGTAAAACAAATCCCAAACTGCACCATAAAAACTCATAAAAAAAGCATGGATGAACAGGAACCCCGGCTGTATTTTCACTGACCATCCCCCATGGCAGGCTTGTTTGGGAGCCAAATGCTTCCTGATTAACAAAATTTCCCCATCGTCCAATCGCTTGTCCGATCAGGAACCCTAAACAAGCAATATCAAGCGCTGCTAAAACATTTATTTTTTTAATTTTAGCAGTAATTCCACCGGCAACCAAACCACCAATAATACCACCATAAATGCCAAGTCCACCCTCATGGATATACAAAATACTAATGGGGTCTTTTAAATATTTATCGCCGTCAAAGAACAGGACATAGTACAAACGTGCTCCAATAATGCCACCAATAAGCCCGATGATAACTGCATCTAACAATTTCCCTTTGTTGAGTTTCATTTTGGTACAACTGCTTATCCCATACACAAAAGCCAACAAAAATCCAATTCCAATAATGATGCCATACCATTTGACTTCAAAACTGCCAATGGAAAATGCTGTGGAATTGAGCCGGAAATTCCATCCCAATCCTGGAAAACTGACATGATACTCACTCATTAATATTCTCCTTAGCTGTGTCTAAAGGATTCACCACCGACAACGCACAGGAATCCTCCTGCAATTGGGTACGCAACGCATGGTTGACCTGTTCAATATCTGCCTTGGCAATGGCGTCGAGATAGGAGAAAAATTCTCGTCCGGCAAAGAACAGCGAAATCATGGAATTTGCAATATTTTCAGAACTGTTCAAGCCGGCAACATTTCGGCCATACATGGCTTTTTTAGCCCGTTCAAACGCGATAGGGTCTATCCCCTTTTCCCTTACCTGTACAATTTCCTGACAAATTTGTTTTTTCACTTCATCGGGATCTTTCGATTCACCAGAAAAAATAATAGAAGCATATCCAGGGCCTTCGAAATATTCGACACCAAACGAAGCTTCATTAATCAAACCAGCATCCAGTAAACGGCGATATAAAAGGGAAGAATCAGAAGCCAAAATATACAGCAACAATTCTGTGCTGATGACTTCTTCCAAAGTTTTGCGCGGCTGTGTGAGTGTTTCTTTAAACCCTAACTGAAACAATGGAACGGATACGGATAATTTTTGTTCCACCCGTTTTTCTACAATGCTAGCTGGTTCCTTTTCAAATACCCGATCAACAGCAACAGGTTCTGATTGTTTTAAAACCTTATCTGCGATTTCACAAACTTTATCCACCTCCACATTGCCAGCAATACACAAAGCCATATTATTCAAATTATAAAATGTCCGATAACACTGGTACAAGTAATCAGGAGTAATTTCTGCAATACTTTCTACGGTTCCAGTAATGTCGATTTTCACAGGATGATGGTGATAAAGTGCCCCCAACAGATTAAACATCACACGCCAATTCGGATCATCGTCATACATACGGATTTCCTGCCCGATAATCCCCTGTTCTTTCCGAACTGTCTGTTCGGTAAAGTACGGTGACTGTACAAAATCCAAAAGGATTTCCAACGATTCATAAAGATTTTCCGTACAGGAAAACAAATAACAAGTCATATCAAACGAAGTATAAGCATTTGCAGAAGCACCTGTTTTGGCATACCGGGCAAATGCGTCCCCCTCCTCGCTCTCAAAAAGTTTATGCTCTAAAAAATGTGCAATCCCTTCTGGCACCTGTTGAATGTTGGCTTCATCCGAACGTTTAAAACAATTGTCAATGGAACCATATTTTGTTCCAAATACAGCATAAGTCGAATGGCTGTTTTCCTTTGGGTAGACAAAAATTTTCAATCCAGTGGAATGATTGATCTCATAATAGCTGTCTCCAATACGCTGGCTGGTAATTTTTTGAATATTGGTATTCATTGTACACTTCCCTCATTTCCGATGAGCTGATATACAGTATCTAAAGTCACCCGATTGGCGGCCGCTACAATTTCTTCTTTGGTCACTGTGTTGATTTCCTCTGCAGCTTCTTCCGGAGTCTGAATATTAGGCCGGAAGGTCTGGGTCAAATACCAGCTTTCCAAACCACCCAGATAATCCCCAATCGTACGATAACTGTTACAGATACTAAGTTTTGCTGACTGGATTTCTGCGTCCGTAATATTGCCGTCACAGATTTCCTGCCACTGTGTTAAAATTTCTTTGCGAGCGTCTGCCAAATTTTTGGTTTCGACACCGCTTTCAATAAAAATTAAATCTTTAATACTATTAAACCGTGCAGCACAATAATAGCATAGACTCAATTTCTCCCGCACATTCAAAAAAAGTTTCGAATGAGGGGTACCGCCTAAAATGGTTACCATTAATCGGGCTGCGGTTTCTTCCGGGGTATCCAATTGTGCACCAGCACGAAACCCCATTACCAGTTTGGACTGTGCCACCTCCATGTGTTCGGAAATTTCCTTGCATTCCTTGGCGGCTTTGATAATTTCCGTATCACAGGAATCAGGTGTATTTCTGTCTAATTTTGCGAATGCCGATGCAAAGACATCACAAACTGGCTGCGGATTACAATTCCCCAAAACCATAATTTCAATTTTGGCATTCTGGATAACCCGTTTCCACGCATTGGTAACATCTCCACACTGCAGGGTAGCTACCGCCTTTCGGCTTCCATAACGGCGTATTCCATAGCGTTCATTCGCACACATCACCTGTTCACAACGCTGTTTGGCATAGGTGCGTTTATCGTTAAATTCCGCATCAATGGTTTCCAAAGCCTGACGTTGTTCCTGATGGAAGTCCTCTGCTGAAAATAATCCATTGGAATCAAACGGCGGGTCAAATACGATACTGCACAATAATTCTGTGAGTTCTTTGGACAAATTTTCATGATACAACGTATAGGAGTCTGCCAAACTCACCATAGAAATGGACAGTACCTGAACATCCCCAAATTTCTGTACTTCCGCACTTAGGCTGGCCCCATAGAGTTCAGCAAGCCTTCTACTCAGCCTTGTGAAATCTGGATACTCCTTACTGGCCCGGCACATCACAAAAGGAAGTAAAGCATTGGCTGCCGCATGATCCTGCTCTAAAGGAAGCATAAAATGGATCGACATCCGCACGGTTTTGAACCTAGAATCCTGAATGCTTCGAAAATTTATGCCCTCCCCAATGGTATGCTGGTTTATTTCTGTCATGTCAATCATCTCCTACTTGTTAGCGACATATTTCTTTGATTGGGTTCCGATTTTTAGATATTCCCGCAGAATTTAAAATTACTAATTTTACCATGTTCTGTGAGGTTATTATAACACAATGCCATGCGTTATAAAAGGAAGAATATTTTTAATTATTTGTAAATAGGTAAAAAATTAATATTATTGCTCTATAAAATCGAAATTTTGGGTGTAAAATCTATCTTTCGGCTATACACAATAAAGAAAAGAGAGTGTACCATACAGGCAACTCTCTATCTTCGGACAATCATGGAAGATGAAGTTTTTATACGGTTTGCAATGCCTGTTCCAGATCATCCAAAATATCCTGAGGATTTTCGATTCCCACAGAAAAACGGATCAAATCTGGGCTTACCCCTGCGTCTTTCAATTGCTGGTCATTGAGCTGACGATGCGTGGTACTAGCCGGATGCAACACACAAGTACGCAAATCAGCGACATGGGTTACAATAGAAGCCAATTTCAATGCTTCCATAAAAGTAACGGCTGCTTCTCTGCCTCCCTTGACCCCAAAGGAAACCACACCACAAGTACCATTTGGCATATATTTTTTTGCCAACGAATAATATTTGCTGCTCTCCAAACCAGGATAATTTACCCAAGCAATTTTGGGATGCTGCTGTAAATAGGTAGCAACTGCCAAGGCATTGGAACAATGACGTTCCATACGCAAAGCCAACGTTTCCAAACCAAGATTGAGTAAAAAGGCATTTTGTGGAGCAGCCTGTGCTCCCAAATCACGCATCAGATGTGTACGAGCTTTGACAATATAGGCCGCTTTGCCAAAACGTTCAGTATAAACAACGCCATGATAGGATTCATCTGGTTCCGTGAGTTCCGGAAATTTCCCGTTTGACCAGTCAAAATTTCCACTGTCCACAACGACCCCACCTACCTGTACCGCATGACCGTCCATATACTTGGTTGTAGAATGGATTACAATATCTACGCCAAACTCAAACGGACGGCAATTGATCGGGGTTGGGAAGGTATTGTCCACAATCAGCGGTACGC
The DNA here is from genome assembly GCA_949741605.1 of uncultured Eubacteriales bacterium. GTDB lineage: Bacteria > Bacillota > Clostridia > Oscillospirales > Acutalibacteraceae > UMGS1071. Next base: position 7,113 of record CATJNB010000129.1, read on the forward strand.
CATGTGCATGGGCTGCCTTGGAAAACACTTCCAGATCTGTAACTACGAGAGAAGGGTTCGTGAGAGTCTCTGCAAACACGCAACGGGTATTCTCTTGGAATACCTGATGAATTTGTTCTTCGGTGGAATCCGGGGAAATGAATGTAAAATCAATCCCCATTTCCTTCATGGTTTTATAAAACAGGTTAAATGTACCGCCATAAATCGCGCTTGAACAAACCACGTGACCTCCTGCACGGCAGATATTCAATACCGCAATGAGCGATGCCGCTTGACCGGAAGAAGTCACAAGAGCCCCAACACCGCCTTCCATTGCGGCAATTTTTTGTTCTACCGCATCTAATGTTGGATTTGCCAAACGGGTATAGAAAAAACCGGAAGCTTCCAAATCAAACAATTGTCCCATATTTTTTGCCGTTTCGTAGGTATAGGTCGTACTCTGCACAATGGGCAAAACACGTGGGTCACCATTTCCAGGCTGATATCCTGCGTGGATACAATTGGTATCAATGCGATAGTTACTCATTTTTTTCATCCTTTTCTTGATATATTCTCTAAAATAGCATCAACCACCTGTAAACAGGCCTTTCACAAATGCAATCACAGTATCGGACAAAGCTACAACAGCCCAAACAATCCCGATAAAAAAAGCAAATAGGATTATCCGACTGATTAACTTTTTTCTGGAATTTTCAGTCTCCTCCCCATTTTGTTGAGACGGTTCGGTATTGTCCAATAGATCCAGCCCAATTTCGTTGACTAAGTCACACGCACGCTGCCATGATTCGTAACGCACCAATATCGTACATCCTAGTGGATCTGCCAAAGTCTCTGTGGCAATGGAGGAATGGTCTTTACACTGAAAAAAAATTTTAGCATGGGACAAAGCATTGCAAAGGCGTTCGGTATCCGGGGATGACAACGCTTCCGCCAACAGTACCATGTCATCCATAGCAGGTTCCTTCAAAGCAGTTTCCTGACAAATCTCGCAAACTTGTGCATCAGATTCTTGTAATCTCTGGCACTTCGGACAATACAGCATGAAATTCACATCCAATCATGGATTATCATACCATATTTTCCCTATTCTTGACAAGGTATTTTATAGTAAAATTGGCTGGATTTGTTCTTTTTTCAAGGCGGCTTTCATCGCTGGGATGACCTGCTGAAAATCTGCAATAACCGAATTTGGTTTTTTCATGGGATCGTCTTGAGCCGCTGGGACAAAATAAATATTTTTAGTATTCAGCAATTTCCCGATGTTCTGTGCCGACCCTGACAACGCATCATTCGTAGCAATCGCCAACAACACTGGGATTCCATTGCGAAGGCTGGATTTTACTGCCATGGTTACTGCACCATCGGTAACATCTAAAAAGATACTTTTCCCCCGCTAACAGCAAAAAGCCGTAAACCGGCACAAAGGCTCAAGTTTACAGCTTTTTACTTTTGAGGTTTTTGTATCTATTTAAAATCGACTTAAACATTTTCATTGCGCAAAATATCAATGATATTTTCGCGCTTGAGTTTAGAACTCGAATACAACATGGTAGTTACGACAATGGCGAAAATCCCAGCGACGCCACAAATCAGATGCAACCATGGTACACCAAATGGTATATCCAAATTGCGGCGCAGTACCCAGTAAATGAGAGCCATCACACCAAATCCAGTTGGCAAACCATACAGCACCGTTTTTAGCCCATAGAATAAGCTTTCAAAATTCATCATCCTACGGAAGCTTCTGGGGGACATCCCAATGGATTTCATCATCGCCGACTCACGCTTACGTAATGCTAAACTTGTGGAAATCGTATTGAAAATATTAGCGATTCCGACAAGGCTGATGAGGGAAATAAATCCATACAGAAAAACATTGACAATCAAAATCGTATGGTCAATCGTTTGTTTCTGAGACTTTACATTCATGATATTGCCACTTGCCTGCCCTCGATATGCTGTGAGAAGTTTATACATGGCATCTTCCACTTCGCGGTCCTTGCTACTTGTAACCATCACCCTCTGCTCTAATGGGGCAAGGTATCCATTTTCGTCCAATTCCATATGGCCATGTGCTTCTCCTTCTTCCGTATTATTGTCAAATACAAAATTGGCACGTATCAATGGCAGTTTTTGGCAAATATCATTGAAAACTTCTTGTGATACATACAAATCCACGGCTCCTGGAGAAAGAGTTTTGTTGACCATCCCCATAGGGGTCTGCGCGGTAATAGCAGCCAGTTCCACGCTAACCAAATCCCTTTGTGAAGACGGATTGCTGAATTCCTGCTGGTCATTATATAGCATGAGGGTATCTCCCTGTTTCTGGTTGAGGATTGTCACTTTATCAATTTGATGACCATGTTGATAGTCATACTCATTAACCAAAATCCCCTTGGGATGTTCCTGATCCATTAGGGTATTGTAGTCTACCCCGACCCGCTTGGCATATTCACGCAGAGCATCCTTCTCCATTCCGAAAATCTGTACCGATACCGATAAATTCTGCGGATCATACGCGGTATCCATTTCGGATTTTATACGCTCACGGCTTTGCTCCGTAAGCATCGCTTCGGTAGCCTGAATCATATATTGGCGGTATGAGTAAGTGGCCCATGATTCAATCCCCGGAATTTGACGCATTTCATTTATAATTTTATTCGCCAGTTCACGCTGTTCTGGATAGCTATCCGTTTCTCCCTTTTCAATAGACAGATAATTGACAATATCATAATCCTGGCCAACCAAAGCCATATCGACAGAATTCGTAAGATAATACGTAAAACTGGATGCACTCAGGAATAAAATCAGGGAAAGTACCAGCGATACGATCGTAATGCGGTAACGTTTTTTATTCCGTTTGAGATTTTTCAGAGCAAGCTCTGCTTCAAACCCAAATACCTTGCGGATGATTTTCGGAGTTTTAATTTCACGACTGGTAAGCTTGATATCCATGGTTTTGCGGATAGCGTCAATCGGAGTAATACGGGAGGCACGCACCGCCGGAATCCATGCGGAAATGAGAATCGTCAACAAGGAAATCACAATCGCTACGCAAACCGATACTGGTTCCAGCGCCAGCTGCATATGCACGCCCTCTCCCCCTAAACGAAACGCACTCGCCACCATCGGACTGATAATGGTATATGTGACTGCCATACCCGCAAATCCCAGCGCTAACCCAAGCGGAATCCCGATGACCGCCAATATCAACGCTTCAAATAAGACAGAACGCCGTTTTTGCCGTTTCGTTGCGCCGAACCCTGATAGCATACCAAAATTGACACTACGTTCGGAAATAGAAATCGCAAAGGAATTATAAATCAAGGCAATCGACGCCACAACAACAATCACAATCGCAATTGCTACAAACATATAGATCGTGGTCATCATATTATTGTCGCTGTTCACGCCATGATACAACAGCAAGGAGGTGTTATGATACATATTCGTGCCGTCACTGAGCGTTTCATATAAAGCTTCGGAACGTGGATAAATACTCTGATTGATGTCCTTGACCGCCACCCGTACATCTAAATATGCATCAGCAGGCAAGGCATCCATGTCCAAATAGGAAAATGTTGAATACGCCGCAAAAGAACTCTTGGAAAGTGCCGGAATATCAATAACCCCTACAACGGTCACTTCTGTATTTTCTGTATGAATAAACTCTTCCCCAGTGTCTCCAGCATAGGACGAAGACCATTTTAAAACCAAATCTTCTTGTGTCATTATCCCATCTTGGAGCATTCGTTGCACTTCTTCATCTGGGATTGCCTGACGCTTACCAAGTTCCCAAAGCGCCTTTTTCCCAACAGCATACTGTTCAGGCATATCCTGAGCCAGTTCCTTGGACACTACAATTTCTGACGGGTTTTCTGGAAGGCGTCCTTCCAAAAGAACACCGTGCATTTGACCATACGCGGAAGGATTTAATTGGAGATTCATGATAAAGCGTCGTAAATCTTCTGGTTGTGTCTTTACAAACCCTCGGTTATAAATCGCCGTATAGGAACGAGTGTTATCATCCCCGGCAATTTTCTGTATATCAGAGGGTGCTACACCTTCATAAGCAGTATGCCATTCACCATCAGCGGAAATTTCCGCTTGTTTGAATAGATCCATAATCGAATTGCTGAAAGTAGCAACTGCGGTAATCAGTGCCACCGAAAACATGATCCCTAAAATCGTGACAATTGTTCGCCGTCGATTCATCATCATCTGGCGCAAGGTCAGCTTGTGAATGATATTCATGAGCGGATCACCTCATCCTTGGCGATCCGTCCATCCTCAATAGAGATGATGCGGTCTGCTTGCAAAGCAATGGATTCATCATGGGTGATAACCACAAGAGTTTGTTTATACTGGCGGTTGGATACACGCAGCAACTGTAAAATTTCCTGACTATTTTTGCTGTCGAGATTACCAGTCGGTTCGTCAGCCAGGACAAGTGCTGGCGCATTGATTAAAGCACGTCCAATAGACACACGTTGCTGCTGGCCGCCGGAAAGCTGGTTTGGGAGATGCTTGCGGCGATGCTCCAAACCAAGCAGCGTTAACAGCTCGTTGAGACGTTCGGTATTCACTCTGCGTCCGTCCAGCAATACCGGGAGCAAAATATTTTCTTCAACATCTAAAACAGGAATTAAATTATAGAACTGGTAGATGAGTCCTACCTGACGGCGCCGGAAAATAGCTAATTGCTCCTGATTCTGGGCATAGACATCCTTCCCTTCAATAAAAACTTTTCCAGAAGTAGGTTTATCGACACCTCCTAAAATATGAAGCATGGTTGACTTACCCGACCCGGATGGACCAATGATAGCAACAAATTCCCCGCTTTCGATGGAAAAAGAAACATCATCAAGTGCGCGGACCATATTATTGCCACTGCCATAAATTTTGGATAAATGTTCGACTTTTAAGATCTCCATAAAAATCCCTTTCTTAAAAATGCACAAGGCATATGGTTTTGTTCTGTCTTACAGTATAGAAATCCTAAGTGACAGGAGCGTGACTTTTTCATAACAAAAATGTCACATTTCAGACAACCGCTTTATAAAATTTAATCTCAAAGCGCGTACCGCCTTCCTGTCGGTTCGAGACAGCAATCGTACCGTTTTGTTCACGGATAATCATATGCGCAAGCGCCAATCCAATCCCAACACTGTTTTCCGAAGGGTTCTTACCCACATAGAAACGTTCAAAGATATGTGGAAGGTCATCAGGGTCGATTCCTTGACCAGTATCCATAATTTCGATGGCAGTAAAAATAGCGTTACCCCATGCACGAACGGTAATACCTCCTCCTGCTGGGGTATGTTCCATACAGTTTTTCAAGATATTGCCCATCGCCTCGGCTGACCATGCCAAATCCCCTATAAATTTGACATCATCACATTGCAGATCCAAAGTCTGGTCACGCAGATCCATGGGGATCAATAGGGGTTCGGCAGCCATGCGGAACAGGTCACGTACCGAAACGAGTTCTTGTTGCAGATAGGCAGTGCCAGAATCGAGCTTGGAGATTTTTAAAAGCGATGCCACGAGCCAATTGGTATGCTCGAGAAGTTTACGGAAATCACGCAAAATTTCCCGCCGTCTTGGTTCATCCATGTCACCTTTTTGCAAAAATGACAGCAACAAATACATCGATGCTAACGGGGTTTTAAGCTGATGCGAAATATCGGACATGGAGTTGGCCAAATAAATCTTATCTTTTTCGAGGGCTTCTGCCTGCTGGCGCAGAGTAATAGTCATTTTTCCAATCTCGCTTCGTAAAATGGATAATTCCCCTTCGTCATGTTCGTCAGGAGGTAAATGTAGCGAATTATGTAGAACACGATCTAATTCAAGACTGAGTTTGGAAATGGCACGATATCGTACCCGCATAAACAGAAAAATCACCAACCAAAATGCCAGACAAATCAATACCATCCAGACTCCGGCAACAATATGAATCCAAAAAGCTCCAACGAGCGCAGGAATTGTGACACAACTCATCAGAATAACCAGACGATTAATTTCGGGATTTCTCCAGACATTCATAGGGACTCTCCCTCCATTTTGTACCCCAGTCCCCGCACAGTTTTAATGACTTTGGGATTTTGAGGATCATCTTCGATTTTCTCCCGCAGACGTTTAATATAGACGGTTAGGGTATTATCATTGACAAAATCACCCGCCACATCCCAAATACATTCTAACAGCTGACTACGAGACATTACAATCCCCTTATTGTTGAGGAACACCAGTAATAAACGGTATTCTAAGGCAGATAAAAAAACTTCCTCATCCCCTTTATGTACAATCCCTTTAACAGAATCCACTTGTAGAGAACCTATCCGAAATATTGACACAGATTTCCCTCGGCGACGCAGCACACTTTTCATTCGGGATAAAAGTTCCATGGGACGAAATGGCTTTGTAATATAATCATCTGCACCAATATCCAAACCTGTTACCACATTCATTTCATCATCAGAAGCAGTCAAAAAAATCACAGGTACTTCTGATACTTTTCGTACCGCAGTGCAAATCGCATAGCCATTCCCATCCGGTAACGATACATCCAGAAGCAACAGGTCAAAATCCCCTTGTTCGAACAAATCTAATGCTTGTTTCTGCCCCATTGCAACCGCGACATCGTACCCTTCCTCCTCAAGGAGATAAGAAAGGTTTTTGACAATATTAAAATCATCTTCCACTAACAATATTTTGGTCATTTTCTTGATCGCTCCTTTCTAATTTTCTATTATATCATAAATTTCTGTCAAAAACAGTTGATTTTATTTTCAAAATGAATTA
>CATJNB010000130.1 GCA_949741605.1 uncultured Eubacteriales bacterium
CCAAGCACCAAAAAGGCTATATGGAAGCCTGTGGGAAGGTTCCGCCTTATTATAACACAGTTTGGCAAGTGCGTAAACTCTCCATCAAGAGCGTACCAGAGCATCTTTTGTGATCGCTAACAATTCACGTGCGTAATAAGCCGAAAAGCTGTACCATGGGCTATGTGCCGGTACGGCATACGCCTTAACACCCAATTGCCCCGCTATCATGCCCGCCCGGAATTGATGGTATTCATCCGTCACAATCGCCAATGTTTCCTCCCACTCATTCTCCCGGATGATGTCCAGCGAATTTCTCAGGTTCTCTACTGTATTGGTCGATGTGTCCTCCTTGCGGATACGCTCCGGTTCAATCCCTCGCTCTACCAACCCATTATAAATGACCTGCGCTTCTGATAAATCCTCGCCATCGCCCTTGCCGCCGCTCGCGATACACAGGACATCCGGGTGGGCTTTGAGATATTCCGCCGCCTTTTCAATACGCAATTGCAGATGTTTGCTTGGGACAGTCCCCTTGACCTGACATCCCAGCACCACGACTGTGACATTCTCAGGAGGCGTCGAGCTGGCACCTGCAATCATACACCCGGTCAGCACCGTCACCCATGCAAGCCCAATCGTGGCAACGGTAACTGCAATCGGGTTGAGAATCCTAAACACTTTCTGATACCCGCGTTTCCCGAGCTTAGAAGCCACGATCAAATAGGAGAATACCGCTGCGGACGCAATAATCCCCAGCAAGTTGCCGATATTACAGATCCCACGGAACAAGGGGATCAAAAACCATAGAAACGACATGGCAGATAAAATCCCCACGGCAATTTTAAAAACGCGTGTGGCTTTGCGGCTTATATTTGGCTGTTTCTTTTTCATATTGACACCTGTCTTTCCCCCGTCCCATGACGGGATTTCTTCGTTTCCCATCCTGTCCCCTGCTTTTGTTTGGGCAGGACATTACTGTTATTATATCATAAAACTGGGGATATGCGCAAAAAACTCTCCAAAAATTTATGGATCAGCCATAATTTGGAGAGTTTTGTAAAAAATTATTTAAATTTTGGCCTTGCTACATAGGAAGTATGCAAAATATGATGGGCACGTTCGCTGCCGGGCTTGCCGAGGAACTCCTCGTAAACCTGTTTGACGATGGGGCTATCATGGCTCTTGCGTAATGGCAAATTCTTATCCTCATCGTACAGTGCCTTAGCTCGGATGCCTTTAAGATCCGTAAAGCTGCGTACCACGGATGGCTGGGTAGGCTGGCCGCCGCCATTGACACACCCGCCTGGGCAGCCCATAATTTCGATAAAGTGATACTCCGCTTCCCCGCTACGGACTTTTTCCAGCAGCTCATTGGCATTCTTCATGCCGCTTGCGACAGCAACCTGAATTTGCTTACCAGCAATCGTGTAAACCGCCTCTTTGATCCCTTC
>CATJNB010000131.1 GCA_949741605.1 uncultured Eubacteriales bacterium
AACCGTGTGACCTTTAACGAAATTACGAAAACCGGAATTTCGGCTGGGATGGAAAATCCGCGCTGTATTGATCTGGAGCTTGTGAATGCCCAACAGGCACGCCGCATTTTGGACCGTCTGGTAGGGTATAAGCTCAGCCCGTTTCTATCGCAGAAAATCCGGCGCGGCCTGTCTGCCGGACGGGTGCAGTCTGTGGCAGTACGGATTATTGTAGACCGCGAAACAGAAATCCGCGCGTTTGTACCGGAGGAATATTGGACGATTGATGCCAAATTCATCCCAAAGGGTGCCAGAAAGGCGTTCCCGTCCACTCTTTATGGCGACGCGCAGGGCAACAAAATTAAAATTACCAGCAAGGAACAGGCGGACCAGATTCTTGCAAATCTCGAAGATGCCGAATATCAGGTGGTGAAAGTAAAAAAAGGAACCCGCCGGAAATCCCCAGCACCGCCGTTTATTACCTCCACTTTGCAGCAGGAAGCGTCCCGCAAGCTCGGCTTTCAGGCGCGCCGTACGATGAAGGCGGCACAGGAGCTTTATGAAGGCGTTGAGGTTCAGGGGATGGGCGCAGTCGGCCTGATTACCTATATGAGAACCGACTCCTTGCGGATTTCAGAGGATGCGATCCGCGAAGTTTCCGAGTATATTCTTGAGCGGTGGGGGAAACGTTACCTGCCGGATAACCCGCGCCATTTCCGCAGCAAAGCCAACGCGCAGGACGGCCATGAAGCGATCCGCCCGTCTATGCCGAGCCTTTCGCCCGACCGGGTCAAGGACAGCCTTACCAGCGATCAGTATAAACTGTATAAGCTCATTTGGGAACGGTTTGTGGCTTGTCAGATGTCGAATTGCCTGCAAAGTACAACGCAGGCGGATATTCAGGCAAAAGAGTATTTGTTTAAAGCGTCTGGCTATACAGTGACGTTTGATGGCTATACGGTGCTGTACGAGGAGGGCAAAGACGATGAGGAAGCCGCTGGCGGTGCGCTTCCGGTGTTGGAGCAGGGACTTATGCTCAAATGTAAGGAAATTGCTGGAAACCAACATTTTACCCAGCCGCCGCCGCGTTTTACCGAGGCTTCCCTGATTAAAACGCTGGAAGAAAATGGGATTGGGCGTCCATCCACGTATGCCGCTACGATCTCGACAATTACTGGCAGGGAATATGTGGTACGCGAAGGCAAAACTTTGAAGCCAACAGAGCTTGGGGAAGTATCCACCAAACTCATGAAAGAACGGTTCCCTAAAGTGGTGAATGTGAAATTTACTGCGCAGGTGGAAAGCGATTTGGATAATGTGCAGAGCGGCAAGACCGATTGGGTGGAAACCCTGCATGTGTTCTACGATGATTTTGCCGAAACGCTCAAAAAAGCCAAGGAAGCCATGGAAGGGGTCAAAATCCAGCTGGAGGAAGATAAGACCGATATTATTTGTGAATTGTGCGGACGGCAAATGGTGATCAAAACCGGGCGTTACGGTAAATTTATTGCCTGTCCGGGATATCCGGAGTGTAAAAATATTAAGAAGCTGGTTCACGAAAACGGCGCGGAGTGTCCGAAATGCGGCGGGAAGGTTGTGGTCAAAAAGACCAAAAAAGGCCGTGTGTTCTATGGATGCAGCGAATATCCCAATTGTGATTTTGTGTCGTGGGATGAGCCGATTCAGGAAAAATGTCCGCAGTGCGGGAAGACACTGTTACGGAAAAAAGGCAAAGTCCCAAAGCTGTATTGCGTGACAGAGGGCTGTGGGTTTGAGAAAAAGGAATCGGAGGAATCATGAAAATCCATGTGATTGGAGCGGGTTTGGCTGGCTGTGAGGCTGCCTGGCAGATCGCGAACGCTGGGATGCCCGTCATCCTCTATGAAATGAAGCCAGTCCGCTATTCGCCGGCACACTCCAAACCGGAGTTTGCAGAACTTGTGTGTTCTAATTCCCTCAAGGCAGACCGTTTGGATAGCGCCGCCGGGCTGCTTAAGGAAGAAATGCGCCGTATGGGTTCGCTTTTGGTGCCATGTGCAGACCGTTGCCGGGTACCTGCTGGCGGTGCGCTGGCGGTCGACCGTACCCTTTTTTCCAAGATGGTAACCGAAAAAGTGAAGGAACATCCGCTCATTGAGGTGTGTCATGAAGAAATCTGTGCTTTACCAACAGACGGGATCACCATTGTGGCGACCGGTCCGCTCACAGCAGATCGGTTTGCCGATGAGATCGCGCGGCTATGTGGAGGATGCCTGAGTTTTTTTGATGCAGCGGCACCGATTGTAACCGCAGAAAGCCTTGATCCAGAGTATTGTTTTGCAGCATCGCGGTATGATAAGGGCGGTGACGATGCCTATTGGAACTGCCCAATGAACCGGGAGGAATACGAGGCTTTTTATGAGGCCCTTATCACAGCAGAACGCGCTCCTGTGCACGAGTTTGACGTTAGGAACCCAAAGGTTTACGAGGGGTGCATGCCGATTGAAGTGCTGGCCCAGCGTGGGAAAGATACCATGCGGTTTGGCCCTCTCAAGCCTGTTGGCCTGACAGATCCAAAGACGGGTCACCGGCCTTGGGCAGTGGTACAGCTGCGCCGGGAGAATCAGGCTGGTACGCTGTTTAATCTGGTTGGCTTTCAGACAAACCTCAAATTTGGCGAGCAAAAACGGGTGTTTCAGATGATTCCCGGCCTGCACAGGGCAGAGTTTGTACGTTACGGCGTGATGCACCGCAATACCTTTTTAGATTCCCCGAAGCTTCTGGATGCAGATTTTGGCATGAGGGGTCGTGCAGATTTATTTTTTGCCGGACAGATCACCGGGGTAGAGGGCTATATGGAATCAGCGGCGTCCGGGATTCTTGCGGGACGCAATGTGGTGCGCCGTGTGCAGGGGGAGCCTTCTTTGATCCTGCCACCGGAAACGATGATGGGTGCATTAAGCCGCCATGTCGCAGAAAGTACCAGTAAGGATTTCCAGCCAATGGGAGCAAATTTTGGTGTGCTTCCTTCCCTGCAGCCCCATATCCGGGATAAAAAAGAGCGGTATGCGGCCTTGGCACAACGCAGTTTGTGTTTATTGACTGAGATTTTAAACGAGGAATCTTGGTAAAGCGGACGATTTTTTGACAATGCCCCGGCGCGTGGCCGGGTTTGGAAAGGTGGATGCATTTTGAAAATCATTGTAGATGCTTTTGGCGGGGACCATGCCCCGTTGGAGATTATGAAGGGGTGTGCACAGGCGGTGCAGGAGCTGGATTTGGATATTATCCTCACGGGAAAAGAGCAGGCAATCCGCCGTGTGGCAAAACAGAATAATATTTCGCTGTACCGCATGGAAATTGTCGATACCCCCGACGTGATTTCCATGACCGATCCCGCAGGTGCAATCATGAAGGCAAAGGCACAGTCCTCCATGGCGGTTGGCCTGAAACTTTTGGCACAGGGCAAAGGCGACGCCTTTTTGTCCGGCGGCAACAGTGGTGCTTTAGTGATGGGTTCATCGCTTCTGATTAAACGGATCAAAGGGATCAAACGGGCTTCGTTTGGTGCAATCATGCCAAAGGCCGAGGGATTTATGATGCTCATGGATGGCGGTGCGAATATTGACTGCCGGCCGGAAATGCTCCAGCAGTTTGGGATCATGGGCAGTATATACATGGAAAAGGTCATGAACATAAAAAATCCAAGGGTTGGCCTTGTGAATGTGGGCACCGAAGAACAAAAAGGCAGTGAACTGCAACAGCAAGCCTACCTTCTGCTGAAAAACAGCCCCGTTCACTTTGTGGGAAATATCGAAGGGCGCGATATCCCGGATGATGCCGCTGATGTGATTGTAGCCGATGGGTTCACTGGGAATATCCTGCTGAAAACCTATGAAGGGGTTGCCATGATGATCATGAAACAGGTGAAACAGGTGATGACAAAAAACACCAAAAATAAACTGGCAGCTTTGGTGATGCGTTCTGATTTTATGGAACTCAAAGGTCGTATGGACTATAACGAATACGGCGGTGCGCCAGTGATGGGCGTGTGCAAACCAGTATTCAAAGCACACGGGAGCTCCAAAGCGCATACCGTTAAAAATGCTCTGCGTCTGACCAAAGCTTATGTGGAAACTAATGTGATTGATGTCATTACCAAGTCGATTCAGGAGCTTAACACGCGCTATCCTGTAACCCAGCAGGGCTAGAAAGGGCGGAGATTTTTATGGATCATCACCAGATCATCGAGTATTTTGACCGTATCCGCTTATCGTATTCTGACTATCAGAACCGCCCCTGTGACCGCAGGCTGTTGGACGAATTGCATCGGGCACATCAATTTACGATCCCGTTTGAAAACCTTGATATGGTTCATGGAATTCCGGTTTCGCTGGAACCATCGGCGCTGTTTGATAAAATCATACGCCGCCGCCGTGGTGGGAACTGCTTTGAAATCAACGGTCTGAGCGGGGAATTTCTGCGTGCGCTCGGGTTTGGGGTCAGGGATTGCTTTTCGCGGTATTTCCGGGATGCTCAAGGGGAAATCCCGTTCCGGCGTCATCGGCTCCTGCTCGTGGAAACACTCGATGGCACCTGTTTTTGGGATATTGGCATTGGGCAGCGTTCCCCACTCTCTACCCTGCGTCTGCTCGAAGGGGTGGTGCAGGAGCAGCGCGGTGAACGGTACCGCTTCACCAAAGAGCCTTTTTTTGGTTGGATGCTTTGGGAGGAGTATCAAGGGGAATGGCTGCGGATTTTGTCCTTTACGGAGGAGCCACAGCATTGGGTGGATTTTATCACGACATGCGTATGGTGCGAGCTGGCTCCGGAATCGCCGTTCCATCAGCAGAACATCGTTGCGCTCAAAACGCCACATGGCAGAAAAACCATGGATGGCAATACGTTCCGACGCTTTGAGGGGGACTGTGTACAGGAATGCCCGGATCTGACGGAGGAAGAATGCAAAGTCCTGTTACAAGAGGAATTTGGTCTTGTATTCTGATGGGCGCGCAGCCAAGGGAGGAAACATTATGATAAAAGAATTGCAGGAAAAAATCGGATACCACTTCAAAGACCCGCAGTATTTGACCACGGCTTTAACCCATTCTTCCTATGCCAACGAGAATAAAGGGAGCGGGAATTGCAATGAACGTCTGGAATTTTTGGGGGATTCTGTACTGGGGGTTGTGGTGGCGGATTACCTGTTTCATAACTGCCCGCAAATGCCCGAAGGCGACCTGACCAAAACCCGTGCCGCGATGGTATGTGAGAAGGCTTTGTGTGGCTTTTCCACCCAGCTTGGGGTGGGGGATTACCTGCTGCTCAGTCATGGTGAGCACAATTCTGGCGGGCGTACCCGTCCATCTATTTTAGCAGATGCGTTTGAAGCAATCATTGCAGCGCTGTATTTGGATGGTGGGATGGAGGTTGCACGGAAATTTATCCTGCGTTTTGTGGTGCCGGCACTCAAGACAACCCGCCCGAAACCGTTTAAGGACTACAAAACTGCTCTTCAGGAGATTATTCAACAAAATCCGGAGGAACGTTTGGAGTATATTTTAATAGGGGAGAGCGGCCCGGACCATAACAAACATTTTACGGTCGAAGTACATCTCAATCGGAATGTGATTGGCAAGGGTGGCGGACGCAGCAAAAAAGAAGCGGAGCAGCAAGCAGCACGGGAAGCGCTGGAGCTGATGGGGTATTGAAACACGGCAACCTTGCATTTTTCATCCCGCATCACGGCTGTCCGCACCAATGCAGTTTTTGTAATCAATGTACCATTACCGGGCACCTTCATGCGCCTTCCCCACAGGAAGTCGATCAGGCGGTACAACAGGCTCTGTGCCATTCTCAAGAGCGATGTCTTGAAATTGCCTTTTTTGGCGGCAGTTTTACGGCAGTAGATCCAGAGTATCAGGATGCGCTGCTTACGGTTGCCCAGAGGTATGTACAGGATGGCCGGGTGCAGGGGATCCGGATTTCTACCCGTCCTGATGCGATTAGCACAGGGATTCTGGAACGACTGAAGAAGCATGGGGTCACAGCGATTGAACTCGGCGCGCAATCCATGTCGGATGCTGTTTTAAGCCGTAACCAGCGCGGACATACCGCGGCTCAAGTGCAAAACGCAGCGCAAATGATCCGGGCAATGGGATTTTCTCTGGGCCTGCAAATGATGGTCGGTCTGGATTGCGATACCCCTTTGCAAACCTTTGACACGGCTCAAAAATTAGCGGAACTGCATCCAGATACCATGCGGATTTATCCTACCATCGTGCTGCGCGGAACCCCATTGGAACAACGTTTTCTCGCTGGGGAATACCAGCCCATGGAGCTTTCGGAGGCGGTAGAGCTTTGTGCCTGCCTGCTTGATGTTTTTGAAGCACACCATATCCCTGTCATCCGGCTGGGACTGCATGATTCCCCGCAGCTGCATCACGACCGTCTGGCAGGTCCATGGCATCCAGCGTTCCGGGAGCTGTGCGACAGCCACCGGTTTTTGTTGTGCGTGCTGGATTTTTTCCAAAATCAGAATTTTGCTGCTGGGCAATATTGGATTCGAGTTCCGGCAGCATGGCTATCCCGGGCAGTTGGGCAGAAACGTGCAAATGTTGCCGCTTTGGCAGCATTGGGGTATCAGGTCCGGTTTGTGCCGGATAACCGGGCGGACTGTTTAGTGCATACAGCTTCCTGGACATGGCGTGGGCCGTGTGGAATCCTGATTGAAATGGGGTCGGTACTCTGACCCTGTATTTTCCCGAAATGAGGTGACATATGCGGTTACAATCACTGGAAGTGCAAGGGTTTAAAACCTTTCCCGATAAAACAAAACTTTCTTTTGACCATGGTATTTCTGCGGTGGTAGGGCCAAACGGCAGCGGGAAAAGCAATATCAGTGACGCGGTGCGTTGGGTACTGGGCGAGCAGTCGACACGGGCTTTGCGTTGCCTGAAAATGGAGGACATTGTCTTTAATGGGAGTGTTTCCCGGCGCGCACAGGGGTTTGCACAGGTTTCGCTCACCATCGACAACCGTTCCCGCACCCTCCCGTTTGACAGCGATACCATTTGCATTACCCGCCGTTATTACCGTTCCGGAGAAAGTGAATATCAAATCAACCATGTCACCGTGCGTCTCAAGGATATCCACGAACTGTTCATGGATACAGGGCTTGGGAGAGACGGGTATTCGATGATTGGACAGGGCAAAATTGACAGCGTGGTATCGGCGCGTTCCGAGGACCGCCGGGAGATTTTTGAGGAGGCAGCGGGGATTTCGCGTTACCGCTACCGGAAGGAGGAATCGGAGCGAAAGCTTGCCCATGCGGAAGAAAACCTTTTGCGCCTTCAGGATATCCTCAGCGAACTCAATAGCCGGATCGGCCCCTTGCAGGAACAGGCGGAAAAAGCAAAACAATATTTAGCCTGCGCCGCTGAAAAGCAGGAATTGGAAATTGGTTTATGGCTGCATACGTTACAGTCTTCCGGACGTGTGCTGCGTGAATATGACGATAAAATTACCATTGCCCGCAGCCAGCAAGCCGATATTTTACAGGCTATGGAGCAGCTCGATGCCGCGATGGAAGAAAATTTCCGGCAGGCATCGCAATGTACGATCAGGGCCGAAGAACTGCGGGTACAGGCTGCAAAGAACGAAGAAGATGCCTTGCGGTTGGAAGGCAGCCGGTCGGTGCTGGAAAATGATATTCAGCATAACCAGGTTTCGTTAGAACGTTTGAAACAGGACCGCCTGGATTTGCTGGAACAGGAACGTCAGCAGCAACACGAGCGGCAGGAAAAATTATCCGTACATGAGCGCAATGCGCATTTGCTGGAAGAGAAAAAGCGAGAAGCTGCCCAATATTCCGAACAGATTTCCCAGCTTCGCCATGGATTTGAGCAGGCTTGCGGGCAATTTGAACAGGATTCCCAAAAGCTGGATGCCCTAACCGCGCAATGTTCGGAAGTGAAACTTGCAGCTATGTCGGCGCAGTCCTCGCAAAATGAGATTGCGATCCGCCTGACTGCCATGGAGCAGGCTCTGGAAAGCAAAAAAAAGCAGCAGGGGACACTTTCGCAGTCGGTACAGTACTGGGAACAGC
>CATJNB010000132.1 GCA_949741605.1 uncultured Eubacteriales bacterium
GGGAATATGAAATGTTCGTATGGCTGCATGGGGTTTGGCGACTGCGTGAACTCCTGCGAATACAATGCTTTGAGTATTTGCAATGGGGTTGCGGTGGTGAAACCGGCACTGTGTGTGGCGTGTACCATGTGCGTGAAAGCCTGCCCGAAAAACCTCATCAGTATGGTGCCTGCAAAGGATCAGGCAGCGGTTGTTTGCAAAAACGCCGACAAAGGTGCGGTTGCCAATAAGGTTTGCTCGGCAAGCTGTATTGGCTGTATGAAATGCGTCAAGGCATGTGAATTTGACGCCATCAAGGTGGAAAATTTCCATGCCATTGTTGATCCGGAAAAATGTACCAATTGCGGGAAATGCGCTGAGGTCTGCCCCAAAAATTGTATCCTGCTGTGCAAATTTTAATCCGCATTTGCTTTCCTATCCGCAGTTGGAATGTGATGTTCCCTGCGGATATTTTTTGTTTGTCGAAAATCCTCACTTTCCCCCTTTTCTTTTCCTGCTTATTGGGGGATTTGCTGGGGATTTTTTTAACAATTTGGAAAATCATTTCCCCGTATCCACAAGGTATTGACAATCGGGTCTGTTTTGCTTTAAGATGTAGTATATATCCTATTTTGAATCCTATCCTCGGGCGGCCCCCGCACAGACCGTCGGAGGAATCACAAATATTGGTTGGCTTTCGGATTTGTGCGGAGAAATGGTGGAAAAAATGAGAATTGGTTTAGATGTAGGGTCAACGACGATCAAGTGCGTTGCCCTAGACGATCATGGGCAGATTATTTTTGAATCGTATGAACGGCACTATTCCCAGATTACCCAGAAAATGGCCGAACTATTGCAGCGGGTGCAAAACGAGGTGGTACATGGCGATACCGTGCAGCTTTCCGTATCCGGGTCAGCTGGTATGGGAATCGCACAAGCCTGCCACCTGCCGTTTGTACAGGAGGTATACGCGACCCGCATCGCGGTCAACCAACGCATCCCGGATGCAGACGTTATCATTGAGCTGGGCGGCGAAGACGCAAAAATTTTATTCCTGACCGGCGGCCTTGAAGTACGCATGAACGGTTCCTGCGCGGGCGGTACTGGGGCTTTCATTGACCAGATGGCAACCCTTTTACATATTACCCCGGACGAAATGAATGGGCTTGCTGCCGACCACGAGAAAATTTATACCATTGCGTCGCGGTGCGGGGTATTCGCAAAATCCGACATCCAGCCCCTTCTGAACCAAGGCGCCCGCAAAAGCGATATCTCAGCAAGTATTTTTGCAGCTGTCGCCAATCAGACTATCGCCGGGCTTGCCCAAGGGAGGGAAATCAAAGGGAAAGTGGTGTACCTCGGCGGCCCGCTGACCTTCCTTTCCGGCCTGCGCGAAAGCTTTGATTCTGCTTTGCATGTCAGCGGCGTGTTCCCGGAACATTCCCTTTATTTTGTTGCGCTCGGCGCGGCTTACAGCAGTACCGAAGAAATCAGTCTGACACAGGCGATCCGCGAAGTCAACGACTATGTGCATGAGGGGCAGTTTTTATCCATCCCCAGTCTGTTTGAAAATGAGCAGCAATATCAGGAATTTGTGGAACGTCACGCGCAGGCAAAGGCGGTACGCGGGGACCTCCAGTCTTATCAGGGTCCGGCCTTCCTCGGCATTGATGCAGGTTCGACAACGGTAAAAGCAGTTCTCATTGGTCAAGAGGGCCAGCTGCTTGATTCGATCTACCGCAGCAACAGCGGCAACCCTGTCCCAGCGGTGAAAGAATACCTGATTGGGATCATGGAACAGCATCCAGACTTGCACATCGCTGCCAGCGCTGTGACAGGTTACGGCGAGGAACTGCTTAAAAATGCGTTTAATCTCGATTTTGGGATTGTCGAAACGGTTGCCCACTATACTGCTGCAAAACATTTTCTGCCAAGCGTCGATTTTATCATTGATATCGGCGGGCAGGATATGAAATGTTTCAAAATCCATAATGGTGCCATTGACAATATTTTTCTCAATGAAGCCTGTTCGTCTGGATGCGGCTCCTTTTTGCAAACCTTCGCCAACACCCTCGGCTATGAAATTCCCGAATTTGCTAAGCTGGGACTGTTTGCCAAACACCCGGTTGACCTTGGTTCGCGATGCACCGTGTTTATGAACTCCTCTGTCAAACAGGCGCAAAAGGACGGCGCAACGACCGAGGATATTTCCGCAGGGCTTTCTGTAAGCGTGGTCAAAAATGCGATCTATAAAGTCATCCGTGCTGCGAGCGCCAGCGAATTGGGAGAAAATATTGTCGTGCAGGGGGGCACCTTCCTCAATGATGCCGTCCTGCGTGTGTTTGAACAGGAACTCGGCGTCCATGTTATCCGCCCGGATATCTCCGGCCTGATGGGTGCGTTTGGCGCCGCCATGTACGCCATGCACCGCAGTGCCAAACAGGATGGGTTCCAGTCCCAGCTGATCTCCCTGCATGACCTGAAGCATTTTATCCATGAGGTTAAGGTTGCCACCTGCGGGCTGTGCAACAACCATTGCCGGCTGACCATCAATTCCTTTGGCAAGGAACGCAAATTTATTGGCGGCAACCGCTGTGATAAACCAATCAAACAGAAGGTTTCCAAAACCATTCCCAATATGTACGATTTCAAGCTCGAAACCCTGCGCAGCTATCAGGCAAAGCCCGGCAAACGCGGCAAGCTCGGCCTTCCGATGGGGCTGAATTTCTACGAGCTTCTTCCCTTCTGGCATACGTTCTTTACCAGCTTGGGATTTGAAGTTGTGACCTCGCCCCTGTCGAACCGTGACCTATACATCAAAGGCCAGCATACCATCCCGTCGGATACCGTGTGTTTCCCGGCTAAGCTCATGCACGGCCATATTTGTGCCCTCATTGAACAGGGGATCAAACATATTTTCTACCCGTGTATGTCCTATAATTTCGACGAAGGGATCAGCGATAACCACTACAATTGCCCGGTGGTTGCGTATTATCCGGAAGTCCTTTCCGTCAATGTCCCCGAACTCGATTCCCAAAATGTCACCTTTATCCACGACTATATCGGCATCCACCGCAAAAAAGATTTCCCGGGAAAAATACATAAAATTTTATCGCAGTATTTTACTGGGCTCTCTGTCCGGGAAGTCAAGGAAGCCGCACAGAATGCCTATGACGAGCATGACCGCTATCTGCAAAGGATCCGTCAAAAGGGCGACGAATTGATCCGGCAGGCCAAAGCAGATCAGCTTCCCATTATTGTGCTGTGCGGACGCCCCTACCATCTGGACCCCGAAATCAACCATGGGATCGACCGCCTGATTACCAGCTTGGGGGCGGCTGTCATTACCGAGGATGCCATCAGCTGTAAAATCGACAAGCCCGATACTGCTGTCCTCAACCAGTGGACCTATCATGCCCGTCTGTATGCTGCCGCAAAATATGTCGGCGAGCATCCGGATATGAACCTGGTCCAACTGGTGTCCTTTGGCTGCGGCGTCGATGCCATCACAACCGATGAAGTCCGGCTGCTCCTTGAGAAAAACGACAAAATTTATACACAGATCAAAATTGATGAAATTACCAATTTGGGCGCGGTTCGTATCCGGCTTCGCAGCCTGTTCGCCGCCCTGAGCCAGTGAGGTGTGAATTATGGCAGAATTAATCCGTGATGAAAAAGGCCGTCTCCTGTTTACCGAGGAAATGAAACAGGAATATACCATCCTTTGTCCCAATATGGCGGATATCCATTTCCGTCTTCTCATTAATGTGTTCCGCAGCTATGGATACAATGCCGAACTGCTCACGAACTGCGGCCCCAATATCGCGCAGGATGGCCTGAAATATGTACATAATGATACCTGTTACCCCGCGCTGCTGGTCATCGGACAATTCATTGACGCCCTCAACAGTGGGAAATATGATGTCAATAAAGTGGCCCTGCTCATCACCCAAACCGGCGGCGGCTGCCGTGCTTCCAACTACATCCATTTGCTCCGCAAAGCACTCGTGAAGGCTGGGTACGAAAATGTGCCGGTCATTTCCCTAAATATGTCTGGCCTGGAAAAAAATCCCGGGTTTTCCCTTTCCCTTCCCATGATCCGCCGTTTTATTGCTGCGCTGGTTTATGGTGATGCTTTGATGCTGCTCGACAACCAAGTCAAACCCTATGAGGTCAATCCGGGCGACAGCAGCCGTATGGTGCAAAAATGGATCACCCTGCTAACCGAGAAGTTCAAAGAAAACAAAGGCTATTCCATCGACCAGCAGACCCAGTTTTTGCGCGATATCGCAGAGGAATTTGCCCAGATCCCCATGCAGAAAACACCCAAAATTAAGGTTGGCATTGTGGGGGAAATTTACGTCAAATATGCCGCTCTTGCCAACAACGATCTGGAAGCCTTTTTACATGAACAGGACTGTGAAGTGAACGTCCCCGGAATCCTCAATTTTATGATCTTCAAAGTCGATAACCGCATGGAAGATATCACGTTATACGGCGGCAACCCCATCAAGTACCAGATTGTTAAAATCCTGTTTAATTACTTCTGCAAAATGCAAAATGTCATGATTAAAGCGATCCAGTCACAGCCCTGTTTCCAAGCGCCCGAACCCTATGCCCATGTCAAAAAACTCGTCAAAGGCGTCATTGGCTATGGCAACAAAATGGGCGAAGGCTGGCTGCTGACCGCCGAAATGCTGGAACTGATTGAAGCTGGTTTTGAAAATATCGTGTGTGCCCAACCCTTCGGCTGCCTGCCCAACCATATCTGCGGCAAAGGCATGATCCGCAAAATTAAAGAGGTCGATGACCGCGCCAACATTGTCCCAATCGACTACGACCCCAGTGCTACCAGGGTCAACCAGGAAAACCGCATTAAATTGATGCTGGCTGTCGCCAAGGAGAACCTCGACGCAAAATCCAGTGTTTCCTGACACAGACTTGCTTTTTTTTCGAAAATTTGCTAGAATATACCAATAAAATTTTCGAAAGGAAGCAAAATCTATGAAGAAATTTTTCCGCGAATTTAAAGAGTTTGCCATGAAAGGCAATGTTATGGATATGGCCATCGGCGTTGTTGTGGGTGGTGCTTTCAGCAAAATCGTTTCCTCCCTTGTTTCTGACATGATTATGCCCGCCATCTCCCTGCTCACCGGTAAAATCAGCCTTTCCGACCTCTCGGTCACCTTGGAAACCGGTGGGGAACCCATTGTCCTTGCATACGGGATGTTCCTGCAAACTGTCCTTGATTTCCTGATTATCGCCTTTTCCATTTTCCTCGTGATTAAACTGATTAATAAATTCCACCGCAAAAAAGAGGAAGCTCCCGCTCCCCCGCCAGCTCCCTCCAAAGAGGAAGTTTTGCTCACGGAAATTCGTGATCTCATGGCAAAACAGGTTCAGGTACTCCCCGAACCTCCTAAAAAAGAAGATCCAGAACAATAATCTTATCGAAAAAAGGGAACGCCATAAGCGTTCCCTTTTTTAACTTTGCAAAACCCCTTCGGCACATTTTATCCCATCCACAGCCGCTGATACAATCCCTCCTGCATACCCGGCGCCTTCTCCACAAGGGTACAGGCCACGTAAGGACACAGACTGTAAATCCTGTCCGCGAAGCAAACGAACAGGGGCCGAACTTCTCGTTTCCACCCCAGTCAATACCGCATCCGGGTAAGCGAACCCATGCAATTTACGATCCATTGCAAGGATGCCCTGCCGCATGGATTCGATCGCGAAGGCGGGCAGGCATCCTGATAAATCACATGGTGTAACCCCTCGCGCATAAGTGGGAATTACATCCCCCATATGTGTGGAAGCACACCCTTTGAGAAAATCTTCTACCCGCTGTGCCGGCGCATAGTATCCCCCTCCCGCAAGCTGAAAGGCGGCTTGCTCGAGCTTACGCTGCAAGTGCATCCCAGCCAGCGGGTGTGCACCTGGAAAATCTTCTGGAGAAATCCCAACCAGCAAAGCAGCATTCGCATTTTGACCATCCCTTGCAAAATTGCTCATGCCGTTGGTAACCGTCATCCCTTCTTCTGACGCGGCCGCAACAACGGTCCCGCCCGGACACATACAGAACGTATATACCCCACGTCCATTCGGCAGGTGGACAGCCAAGCGGTACTCCGCAGCCCCCAGAGAAGGGGAATCTGCAAAACGCCCAAACTGTGCATGGTTGATGAGGGCTTGCGGATGCTCCATACGCGCACCAATGGAAAACGGCTTTTGTTCAAGATGCAACCCCGCAGAATGAATCATCTCATAGGTATCGCGGGCGCTGTGGCCAATCGCTAAAATGACATGTTTCGTTTCCAAAGAATCGGCATGGCCATTGCGGGTTGTGATGCTCACGCCAACCACCTGGCCGTCTTTTTGTTGCAGGCCAGTGAGCTTGGTATTAAAATGGATGGTTCCTCCCAACTGTTCAATCGTCTCCCGGATTCCTTTTACCGTTTTGGGAAGATGGTCGGTGCCGATGTGGGGATGGGATAAAAATAAAATTTCTTCTGGCGCACCTGCTTTTACAAGTTCTTCCAGCACTTTGCGCGCACGTCCATCCTTGGTGCCTGTATTGAGTTTACCGTCCGAAAAGGTCCCGGCACCGCCCTCCCCAAATTGTACATTATTCTCTGGGTCTAACCTCCCGGTCTGCCAAAAATCCTGTACGCTTTTGGAGCGTTCTTCCACACACGATCCGCGTTCCAATACAATCGGGCATTGTCCAGCCTGCGCCAAAATCAGCGCCGCAAACATCCCTGCTGGTCCAAACCCCACAACAACCGGACGCTGTTCTAACGGTTTGGATATCGGAAGCGAATAGTGGTATGGCTGTACCAACGTGATATTTGCACTGCGGCACCGCGATAAAACCTTTGCCTCGTTTTCCACCTCGGCTTCTACGGAACATAAAAAATGAATATGATCTTTTTTACGGGCATCCATGGATTTTTTTGCAAGCCGCAGGGAAAAAATTTGTCCTGGGGCAATGCCTAACTGTTTGGCGGCGGCGTTTTTTAAAAAAGCAAGCGCGTCAATATCGCTATCATGCAGGGGAAGGGTAAGGTTGGAAATCCGGATCATGATGATTTACCTCCTTGTTTTTCCTTTTGATTCTGTATCCCTGCGGCAGACATCCCAGCTAAGATTCCGCTGGCCCATGCCCAGTGTAAGTTAAACCCCCCGCAATCCCCGTCCATATTGAGGATTTCTCCCGCGAAATACAGACCCGGACAACAGGTGGATTCCATAGTCTGGGGATGGATTTGTTTTCCCGCTACCCCGCCAGCTGTGACCTGTGCGGAATCCCACGGTGCTGACCCAAGAATCGGAAAAGAAAAATGCTTGATACAACGGGCCAGTTCCCGGGCGTGCCGGAAAGTGCATACAGCAGCTGGCATTGGATATGGGTCTGCAAACACCTGCCGCACAATTTCTTCCCCAACCCGTTTATTGAGCAGGCCCGTCAACAAGCCCGACAATGCAGATTCCGGATATTGTTTGGCATGGCCTGCAATTTTTTTGGCAATCCATTCCTCTTGATATTCTGGCATGAGGTCGAGGGATACCTCCACACAACAATCGGGGTTGTCGTGCAGGGCCATATTAATGTGGCGCGAAAATTGGAACATACAAATGCCCGATAACCCATATTCGGTGAATTGTACTTCCCCAGTTTCCTCCCCTCTTTTCTGACCATCCATCCAAAGCGTTGCCGCTACATAACTACGCATCCCCTTTAATGGTCTTGCCCGGTGCGTATGCGTTTTTATCCCCACCAGAGCTGGTACTAAAGGGGTCATGGAATGTCCCAAACGTTTCGCCAGCGTAAATCCGCTGCCATCGGAACCTAGCCTTGGAGAAGCTTTGCCGCCAGTGGCCAGGATCACCTTGTCCGCATAAACTGCCTGCCCGTTGTGGGAGGTGATCTGAAACGATGCCCCTGTTTTTTCAAGCATCATCACCGGGAACTCACATATAATCTCCACATTCCTCTTTTGAAGCGCAAGGCGCAAAACATCCAAAACCGCAGATGCTTGTACATTATAAGGATAAATTCTGCCTTCCCCCTCTGACCGGCACAGCAGCCCAAGCCCCTCAAAAATCTGAACTACCCGTCGGCCCGGAAACGCTTCCAAGATCCCCTGAAAGCGTTTGACATCGCCATGATAATACCGTGTGCAAATGTTTTCATTGGTCAAATTGCACCGTCCGTTCCCGGTCGCGAGCAGCTTTCTGCCAATCTTTGCGCCGCCTTCCAGTATGCTCACCTGTGCATCTCCCTGCGCTGCAAAAATAGCTGCCATCAGGCCAGCTGCACCGCCACCGATCACCACAATCCTCTCCTGCATCCAATCCCTCTCTTTCCGTTTTGTTCCACTATTATACCATATTGGCAAGAAATGTGTCTATGTATCTTGACAGCCTATTCCCATGGGTATATAATTAATATACTTAATTATTTATATTTTTAACTATTTTTTAAAATTTTTTGTCAAAGGAGGCGTCCTCTTGGAGCAAGATCAAAACCATCTACTGGATTTGCTTTTGGCCATCCGAGAAAACCAACAGGCTTGCCGCTATCTGCCAGACCTCAACGGCATCCCACATGGCGAACTCCATATGCTCCAGCTCATCGACGATCTGTTCAAAAAATCCAGACAAATTTCCCCGCCACCGCTCGGCGTCAAAGTATCCCTGCTCAGTATGCGCTCGAATGTTTCCAAGCCAGCCGTTTCTCAAATGCTCAAGTCTTTGGAGAAAAAACAGCTCATTGAACGCATCACCTGTGAGCAGGACCGCCGCGTAGTCTATGTGCGCCTGACGGACTGCGGGCATCAGATGATCCGGGATTCCCAGCAATTTTTCTGCCGGTTCCTCGGAACAGTCATCGAACAGCTGGGTGAAGAAGATACCCAAACTTTAATCCGTCTGACGCACCGGATGAATCAGATCATTTTGTCCATCGACTGGAAAACGATACAAAAAGAAACGGATACATTTGCCCCAAACCCCCGGAAAGGAGACTCTGCCCCATGATAAAACTTGCTAAATATTTGAAACCTTATTTGCTAGCCCTGTTGTTTGCTGTTGCGTTATTGGTGTGCCAAGCCCTGTGCGACCTCAACCTCCCCAACTTTATGTCCAATATCGTCAGTACCGGCATCCAGCAGGGCGGTATCGCAGATGCCGCTCCGGAAGCGATCAGTGCGCGCGGCTTTGACTTTATGCTCCGCTTTCTCCCTCAGGAAGAACAATCGCTGTGGCAAAATTCTTACACGAAAGTCCCAGCGGGTTCTGATCCCAGCTATGCAACATCCTATCCCCTTTCTGCAACTGACGATATTTATGTACGCAGTCCTGTCAGCAAAAACGACCTCTCCCAACTGAACCAAAGTTTCGGAAAAGCTACGTGGACCTTTTTGAAGGTTGCCGAAGAAATTGCTGCGCAGTCCGGTACCTCCACCCAAGGACAGCAGGGGCTGGAACAAGTTGACATGAGCCAGTTGTATGCGCTCTCCCCCATGCTTGACCAGTTCCCGCAGGAGGTTCTGCACAAAGCCCAACAGGAGGCTTCCAGCATACAAGAC
>CATJNB010000133.1 GCA_949741605.1 uncultured Eubacteriales bacterium
ATCAAGCCCAGAACGAAAAAGCCGTTCAATAGCATTGAGGGCATCGCCGCAGCAGGGGAATCGGTAGGAAAAAGGGCCGGGGGGCTGTTTGACACGGTAGCGCCGGCGTTTGCCATGACAAGTTTGCCGCAGGGATGGGTGGGTTGAAAAAAGAAGCAGGTACTGGCCATCCACCGTGGGCATCGCGTGGATGCCGATGGAGCTGACTTTCTCTAAAATGTCGCGGATACAGCGGGAGGGGTTTTGGAGGAATCCGGTACGCTCGCAGGCAGCGGTAAAAAGCCTTGCCATCGTAAGGCGGCAGGCCAATGTATTCATACGCAAAGACTGGGGCGTAAGCCCCAAGGAGTCCGCTTCGCTGGCGGACAGGATCAACAGTAAATGAAATTCATCGAGGGCTTTGACTTTCAAGCCTACACCTCCAATGGAGCAAAAACCTCTCCAAAAAAATTTTCCTGTTCTTATATTACTCGCGGACACACGGGCTGGTGCGCGAAAAATATGTGGAAAAGGGATGTTCAAACCAAGAGATATCTGGTATAATAGGGGGGTAATTACGAAATTGGAAGGAGCATACAAAATTATGGCAATGGAAAAAACGTATATCATGCTCAAGCCTGACTGCATGAAACGTGGTTTGATGGGAGAAGTCATTTCCCGCATCGAGCATAAAGGATACCGCATTGTGGATGCTAAGATGATGAATCTGGATGAGGCCATCCTGCGGGAGCATTACGCGCATATTGCGGACAAGCCATTTTTTCCGGAAATCGTTGCCTATATGACATCCGGGCCTGTGTTCGGCATGATCGTAGAAGGGGAAAACGCTGTGCTTGGCATGCGGATTCTCATGGGGGCTACCAAGTTTGAAGAGGCAAAAGCTGGTACTATCCGTGGCGATTATGCGTTCAGTACTGGCGAAAACGTCATTCATGGATCGGATTCCGTAGAAAACGCAGAAATCGAAATCAAGCGGTTCTTCCGCTAAAGAAATAGAAAACCGCCACTCCCAAATCGGGACAGGCGGTTTTTTCCATCATGGAGGAAACGATATGGAACATTGTGTTACCCCGCCTGATCACATCAAGTTTCAGGCACAAAAACTGTTTGGCAATCTCGAGGGAGTTCTGGACGGCTCCATCGCATACATCGAACCGGGCGGCGGCGGGCCATCCACCCCGCACACCCACGCGCATAACCACTTCTTTTTTGTGGTACAGGGACAGGCAAAAGTCCTGCTTGACAGCCAGGAAATCAGGATCCAGCAAGGCGAAAGCTATCTGGTGCAGGGGCAAATCCCGCACGCTGTCTGGAACGATTCTCCGGGCACTACGGTGATGCTCGGTATCTCGTTGCGGGGGGATTCACAAAACGTTTTTTAAATGCCGCAGCCCTTGCAGCAGATGGTAACGCATCGCCAAAGCCGCACCGTCCGCGTCACGCATCCGCAAAAACTTCAGGATATCCTCATGCGAACGCATGGCAAGCAACACAGGGTCAGCACGCCCATCCGGCTGCGCTCCAATCAAGACCCTGCTGACCGGCTGCCCGATCCCGGAAAACATCCGCGCAAGCAGGGTGTTGCCGGACGCTTTGGCCAATTCTTCATGGAACCGCAAATCCAATTCCCAGTAATTTTCCCCGCCCCCCACGCGCAGGCTCACACTTTGCCCCAGTTCTTCCAAGGCGTCAAGCTGATGGTCGGACGCACGGCTGACCACCCATGGCATGGCCTGCGGTTCGAGTGCCAGACGCAGTTCGTACCAGTCCAGACAAAGCTGTCCCGGATCGCCCGGCTGTGACAACCCAAAAGGGTCGCGCACCATGCCCGGGTTTTCGTTGACAAACGCCCCCACATTGCGGCGGATTTCCAGCATCCCGTTGGCGTGCAGGAGCTTGAACGCTTCCCGGATACTCGTGCGGCTGACGCCCAGTTCCTCGGCAAAATCCCGCTCATTGGGCAGCTTGTCACCCGGCGCAAAGCGTTTGGCAACGAGGATCATATGGGAAATCTTTTCCGCTACATCGGTGGAAACATTTTTTCTTTTTTCCTCAGCCATCGTTTTTCCCCTTTGCCTGCCGTTTGTTTCGCAGCTGCATAAAAAATTCCGAAAGCAAAGCCCGGCATGGTTCCTGCAAGACCCCAGCCGTCACCTTGGGACGGTAATTATACGGCAGCTGGCAAAGATCCAGCACCGTACCACAGGCGCCGTTTTTGTCATCGGACGCCCCGTAAATCACATGCGGGATTCTGGCATTGACAATCGCCCCCGCGCACATCGGGCATGGCTCCAGGGTCACATACAATTCGCATTGCCACAAACGCCAGCCCCCCAGCCGTTCGCAAGCCCGGTGGATCGCTTCCAGTTCCGCATGGCACAGGGCATTGCGCGCTTCTTCGCGGCGGTTGCGGCCCCATGCAATGACATCGCCGTCTTTCACTACCACAGCCCCAACCGGCACTTCCCCGTGCTCAAAGGCTTCTTTGGCGTATACGAGCGCCTGTGCCATCCATGTTTCCTGCTCCGTCATACCATCCTCCAAAGGGTTTCACCAAGGTTCATCAGCAAAACCAAAACAATCCCAATGCTGCTAAAAAATGCCCCCCACCGTGACCCAAGGCTCAAGGGGTGCCAAGGGAAACGCACCCGGAAAAAAGGCCGGTGGCGCAAAAATAAATAAACCGCCCCAACCGCTGCCAGCAGGAAAATGAGTGCAAAGATCCCCCCGCTAATCAGGCGGCTCTGCTCTTCGGTGCAATAAGGTTCCAGCAGGTCGGAGATGGTGGCTACCAAATTATTCAAAAAGTGGATCGCCGCACACAGCCAGATATTATTGGTCCTGACCAGCATATAGCCCAGCACCAGACCCACGAGAAAGGCAAACGGAATCTGCTCGAGATTGCCGTGGAACATCCCAAACAGCAGCGCGCTTGCCACAATCGCAAACCCTTCGCCAAACCGCCGCAATTGTGCGATCACAATGCCGCGGAATAAAAATTCCTCAAAAAATGCCGGGAATACCGAATGCCGCACCACAAACAGCACCATTACAAACGGCGTTGCGCTTGCCGGTACTTCCCCGCCCGGGCTGATTTCCCCCAATTGCCATGGGATCAGCGAGGTGACGTTGTCCACCAGAAACCGGGACGGGAAGTTTGCAAATAACGACAACCCCAGTCCCAGTACCATCATGGCCACAAACGCCATGGGCGGCACCTTCTGTGAGGGGACCATATTGCGTACCGGCTGCCTGGTCACAAGCAGGTACACAAGGCTGGGGCCTGCCACGCTCACCGCAAACTGGCTGCCTTGGATCACATAATAAAGCAAAGGCTCAATATTCCCATACGCGCTGTATACCGCCGACCCTCGGTACCCCAGCGCCACCAGAAGGTCCATGAACCCTGCCGGCAAAAAGCTGAACAGTACCGCAATCCCCAGAAGCAAAAATCCAACTGCATTGGCAGAACGGCGCAAATCCCGCCTGCCGTCGCGCTGGAACATCTTCCATGATTCCCTGGTCAGATTTCCCACCTCCTTTTCCCGTTTGGGCAGAAAACAAAAAAGCCGGAGCATTTTTGCAGCGTCCGGGTGTACTTTGGCGCGCTTGAAGGGATTTGAACCCCCGGCTTCGTCCTTAGGAGGGACGCACTCTATCCAGCTGAGTTACAAGCGCTTGTATCTTATCTATTTTACCTTAATCTGTCTGGTTTGTCAACCAGAACTAAAACCCTTGACGGGAAGTGAGCGTCTGGACGGGGAAGGATAAAAATTGTATGCCTTTTTGTGCAAAAAACTGTTGAATAATCCACAGATATGAGATAGAATAAAAAGGATAATGCTTTGGAAAGGGCAAAAAATCAGGAAAGGGAGATGGAGAAGGTTTTATGACGATAGCAAAATTTTTCAAAAAAAACTGGTTGGTTTTGGCGACAATGGCTTTGAGCATTGGGATCCTGACGTATTTTTTGATTACCACCGATGGGATTGCGGCGTTTGGTAAAATCGCAAGCACTCTGCGTTTCCGGTGGCTCTGGCTGCTGGCGGCAGCCATGATCGGCATGTGGGCGATGGAGGGCCTCTCGCTGCACGTCATCGCGCGGCGCATTTATGCGGATTGGCCCCTGCGTTATTCGCTGGTGGTGGGCATGATCGGCCTGCTGTACGGTGCGCTCACCCCGTTTTCCACAGGCGGGCAGCCCATGCAGATTTATTATATGCGAAAAATGGGCATGGATACCGGCAAGGCTGGCGCGATTGTTGCCGTGAAAACCCTGGTGTATCAGGTGGTCATGGTTGCGTTTGCGCTGGTGATGGTGTTCTGGAAGCTGCCCTATTTCCAACGCGAAGTGAGCAATTTTGCGTTTATTACCATTATTGGATTGGTGACAAACTTAGTCTTTGTGGTGGCGGTGCTTTTCTTTGCAGCCAACCAGAAGGCGACGAATAAAATTATCCGCTGGGTCATCAACCTGCTGCACAAAATCCGCCTGTGCAAAAAGCCGGAGGAGCGTTACCAGAAATTCCATGACGAGTTTGCGCTGTTTTACGACAGCACCCGCCTGATGGGGCGTTCGTTCATGGTGTATATTTACACGGCTCTGTTTACGGTGGCACAGATTTTCTGCACCTGTATTGTCCCATACTTTATCTACCGCAGCTTCAATTTCTCCGGGGATTCCCCGGTCACGATGGTGGCCGCGCAGTCGTTTGTGACGATGGTTTCTGCCTTTGTCCCATTGCCGGGCGCGTCCGGCGGGGCGGAAGGGAGCTTTGCTTTGTACTTCCAGAACTTCTTCCAGGATAGGACCCTGGTCCCGGCCATCTTCGTGTGGCGCATTACCACGTACTATATGACCATTGCGGTTGGCGCGGTGGTGGCGTTTGTCGGCAACCGTTTCGCCCCCTGTACCCTGCATCCCAGCAAGGCCATGATCCGCATGAAACAGGCATAAATCCAAATAAAAAATGAAAGCCCTGTGGGTTCCCCAAAAGAACCCCACAGGGCTTTGCTATTTCCCCCGCCGGATATCCACAAGCACCCACGAACCCAGCACCAAAGCGGCCGCAAAGCCGACCAGCCCCAACAGGGGGATGTGCAGGATTTTGGGCTGCATCTCGGTGGTACAGATCAGGCAGGAGCCGATCAGGAGGGCGGAAGAAAAAATACATTTAATCATACGGTTAATGGTCGCGGAGGCAAGATGCTCGGCGCCCAGAAATTTCACATTGACTTTCGCCTGCCCTTTCAGAGCCAGGCGCAAAAAGTCGGAAAGCTGCGAGGGGATATCGACCATTTTACGCCCCGACTGGTAGAGCTTTCGCATGGTGGAAACCAGCTCTTTCTGCCAGTTGAAGTCGCGGACAATCTCCGAAAACATCCGGTTGGACATAATCTCAATAATGTTGGTTTCCGGGCTGAGAACCGCCAGCACCCCTTCAATGGTAATCATGCCGCGCCCCAGCATGGATACGCCCTTTGGCATGGAGATATGGTTTGCCTTCGCGATCCCCATAACCTCCTCGAGCATTTTGCCAAGGTCGATATTGGCCATGCCCATGCTGCCGTATTTGCGGAACAGCGCGTCAATATCCAGATACAATTGGTCGTGGTCAATGGACTTGTGGCACACGCCCATGGTCATGATGACGTGCTTGATTTCCTCAATATCCCCCTTGACAATCGCCCCCACCGCCTGCCGCAAAAGCGCCTTGTCTTTGGGGGAAATGCGCCCCATCATGCCCATATCAATCCAGATGATTTTCCCGTCCCGAATCCGCAGGTTGCCCGGATGGGGGTCAGCTTGGAAAAAGCCTTCGTCAATGATCTGTTTGACATAGTTATCCGCCAGCTTTGCGCCGATTTCCGTCAGGTCATAGCCGTGTTCGTGCAGGGTATCGAGGTCATCAATGGAGTAGCCTTCAATAAATTCCATCACCAGCACCTTTGTCGTGGTCAGGGAATGTTCGATTTTGGGCACGCTCACAAACGCCACATCCGCATTGCCGGCGCGAAATTCTTCGGCGTTTTGGGCTTCGAGCAGAAAATCCATTTCCTGCTGCGCCACCTGCCACATTTCGTCGAGAACCATGTGCAGGTCAATGACCTGATGGCGGGTCACATGGGCCAGATTAAACAGGCGCGCCGCACGGTGCAAAAGGGCAATGTCCCGCGCCATGGTCTCCCGGATACCCGGCCGCTGCACCTTGACGGCCACCCGGCTGCCATTTTTGAGGATGGCGGAATGAACCTGTGCAATAGACGCCGAACCAATCGGGGATTCTTCAAACGAGCGGAACACTTGCAGCAATGGCTTTCCGTATTCAGCTTCAATCACACTCTGCACATCGGAAAAGGGCATGGGGCGCACGTCCACGCGCAGCTTGACCAGCTCCTCACAATAGGCAGGCGGCAGCGCGTCCATCCGCATGGACATAATCTGCCCGAGCTTGACAAACGTAGGCCCGAGGTCCTCGAGGACGGCGCGCACCTTCTGCGGGGTGACGCCCTTGTGCATCTGGTTTTTGGCAAGGATACGGATGATTTCGCGCAGACGGCCACTGTGTTTACGGCTGAGCGCTTCCTGATGCTCTTTATTCGCCGGATTCTGGTGCATGGTCTGCCTGTTCCTCAACGGCCTGCTCTTTGGCCTCAATCTCTTCGAGCTGGCGTTTGAGTGCAGCGCGCTCCTCTTTGGACATTTTTTCTACATGCACCGCTTTGGCATGTTTTTCGGCTTCTTGGAATTTATGTTTCAATTCCTGATTCATGACCTTGCCCTGCTCGATGGTCAGGGTGCCTTTGTTCACCAGGTCACGCACCATCTCCTCGGATTTCTCCACCGAAGTGGCGGCGGCACCGATGCCGGCTAAAAGGATCTTTTTTAAATCACTGCTCATTTGGGATAACATAATAAAACGCCTCCTGTTTTGAAAAATAACTCATATTCTTATTTTATCGGAAATTTTGCAGAATAGCAATGTAAAATTCAAAAGTTTCTGTATTTGCGTGGAAAATTTCTGGAAATCATCCATTGCTTTTGAATATTGGTTTTGCGAGGATTGATAGGTACAATCAATTTTACAAATGGGTGTGCAGGGGGTACAATAAAGTTATGCTTATTTGCATTATTTAATATCAATTACGGATTTAAGAAAGCGGGGATCATCTCTTATGGCACCAGAATTAACGGTCAGCTCCTGGACCCTCGGGGATCAATGCGGGTTTCAAGAACGGGTGTGCGCGGCCAAACAGGCCGGGTTTACCGGCATCGGGCTGCGCGCGGAAACCTACGCCGACGCGCTCGCCGAAGGCTACCACGATGCCGATATCCTGCAAATATTAAGCGAATCCAACATGCGTGTCACAGAGGTGGAATATATTGTAGGCTGGGCAGAATCTGTGCGTTCCTATGAGCAGAAGTTTAAAGAACAGGTCTGTTTTCACATGTGCGACCTGTTCGGCGTGCAGCATATCAACTGCGGGCTTATGGAGTCGTACCCGCTGGAGCATACCGCCCAAAAATTAACCGAATTATGTGCGCGTGCCGGGGATCGGATCATCGGCGTGGAACCCATGCCATACAGCGGCATCCCGGATGTGCGTACCGCATGGGACATCGTGCGTACCAGCGGCGCACCAAACGCGGCTATTATTTTGGACTCGTGGCACTGGATACGTGCCAACCAGCCCCATGAATTGTCTGTTTTAGAGGGAATCCCGGCGGAAAAAATTGTGTCCATCCAGATCAACGATGTGCATGGACATCCTTACCCGGCCGCTGTGCTGCGCGATGAATCCATGCACGACCGCCTTGCCCCCGGGACCGGCTGCGGCGATACCCTCGGCTTTTTACGCATGATTTATCAAAAAGGCATCCAGCCGCGTACCGTTGGCGTGGAGGTCATCAGCGACCCCATTTTACAAAAAGGCGTCGCACAGGCGGCGCAGTTTGTCTACGATGCGACTGTGCGTGTCTTCCACGCGCTGGAGGCGGAGGGGACCTATGCAGTTTAACCATTTATTTTCCCCCATCCAGATTGGCCCCATGCAGGTAAAAAACCGTTTTGTGGTGCCGCCTATGGCCAATAATTTTGCCAATACCGACGGGACCCTGAGCGAACGCTCCTTGCAGTATTATGAGGAACGTGCCAAAGGAGGCTTTGGGCTGATTACGATTGAAGCAAGCGTGGTCGATCCCACTTCCAAAGCCGGGCATCACAAGCCCTGCCTGTTTGACGATTCTGTAACCGACAGCTTTGGCGCGGTTGGTAATGCCTGCCATACGTTTGGCGCAAAGGTTTCTGTGCAGCTGCAACACGCTGGCCCCGAGGGCAACTCAACCATCTCCGGGCACCCTCTGCGGGCAGCATCCGCCATCCCCGCAGCCCCCGGAAAAGAAGTCCCGGTGCCGCTTACGGTGGAGGAAATCCATGCCCTTGTGCGCCGTTACGGGGACGCGGCGGTACGCGCACAGAAAGCCGGGCTGGATGCTGTGGAAATCCATTGTGCACACGGCTATCTGTTACATAGCTTTTTGTCGCCGCGCACCAACCTGCGTAACGATGAATTTGGCGGGTGCGTCGAAAACCGCCTGCGGATTGTGCGCCTGATTTTACAGGAAGTACGCCAACGGACGCAGGGAGAGCTGGCTGTTTTGTGCCGGATCAACGCCTGTGACGATATCCCGGACGGCCTTCAGGTTTCTGACAGTGCTGTGATCGCAAGGCTGTTTGAGGAATACGGCGCAGATGCTATTGATTTGTCACGCGCCGTACACCAGCGGGATGACCGTATGTGGGCGCCCAGGGAAATGCATGGGGGGTTCAGCGCTGCCCTCATTACGGAAATCAAACAGGCAATCTCCATTCCGCTGATTGCAGTCGGGCGTTTTACAGACCCGTATTACCCCGAATTGCTCCTGGAGCAAAACCGCGCCGACCTGATTGCGTTTGGCCGGCAGAGTATCGCGGACCCGGATACCCCCAGAAAAATTGCAGAAAACCGGGTGCATGAGATCCATACCTGTACGGCGTGCCTGCAAGGGTGCGTCAAAAAGATGTTTGCCGGGGAACCGATTACTTGTTTGCGGCGCCGAAGCCCAGCCGAAAGGAGTACCACAAATGTGTGAATATAACAACCTGTTTACCCCCCTGACCATCAAAACCATGACCCTGAAAAACCGGGTGGTCATGATGCCCATGGGAACGAATTTTGCCATGGAATCCGGCGGCATTTCTCAGGAACACATCCATTATTATGAACAGCGTGCCCGGGGCGGTACGGGGCTGATTGTCGTAGAGAATGTGTGTGTCGATTTCCCGCTCGGTTCCAATGGTACGACCCAGCTGCGCCTGGACCATGACCGCTTTATCCCCGGCCTTGCAAAGCTGTGTCAGGCAGTACACCAGCATGGGTCGTGCATTGCGGTACAGATCAACCATGCAGGGGCTTCGGCGATGTCGTCCCGCACCGGGATGGCCCCCGTATCTGCCAGCGACGTCCCCTCCAAATCCGGCGGCGAAATCCCCGAGCCGCTTTCCAAAGAGGGGATTTTACGCATTGTCGAAACCTTCGGGCAGGCGGCGGCAAGGGCAAAATCGGCTGGGTTTGATGCGGTGGAGTTCCATGCCGGACATTCCTATTTGGCAAGCCAGTTCCTCTCCCCCACCACCAACCACCGTACCGATGAATTTGGCGGTTGTGCCGAAAACCGGGCGCGTTTCCCAAAGCTGGTGATGGATGCCATCCGCAAGGCGGTTGGTCCGGATTTCCCGATCCTTGTGCGTATCAGCCTGGATGAGTTTGTGGAGGGCGGCAATTCGATCGAGGATTCGCTCAGGCTAATGGAACATTTTTGTCAGGAGGGGGATCTATTTTCTGTATCCGCAGGGCTTAATGGGTCGCTCCAATACCAGATTGACGTTTCCAGCCTGCCCGACGGATGGCGTTCGTATATGGCACGCGCTGTGAAAGAGCGTTTCCACAAGCCTGCCATTACCATGGGAAATATCCGTTCCCCGAAGGTCGCAAGCGAGATCCTCTCCCGCGGCGATGCAGACCTCATTGGCATTGGGCGCGGGCTGATCGCCGAGCCGGACTGGGTCAATAAAGTACGTGCTGGGAAAACCCAAACCCTGCGCCCCTGTATTTCCTGCAACATCGGGTGCGCTGGCAACCGCATCGGGCTGAACCGTCCGATTACCTGTACAGTAAACCCGGCCGTGGACATAGGGGAGGAATATGCGCGGCGGAAAATCCAGCGTCCCTGCAATGTAGTGGTGATCGGCGGCGGGGTGGCAGGACTGGAGGCCGCGTGTACCGCTGCGGAGGTGGGATGCACCGTTGCCCTGCTGGAACGTTCCCAGCAGCTTGGCGGGCTTTCCGCTTACCTTACTAAAGTTTCCGAACAGTTCCGCATCCATTCCTTCCTCGATTACCTGATCTATCGTACCCAGCATTTGAAAAACCTGTTTGCCCTGACCAGCCACGATGCCTCCATCGAAACGGTTTCGCAGTTCCACCCGGATATCATTGTCAATGCGACGGGTTCCAAGCCTGTCCTGCCGCCGATTGAGGGCCTCAAGGAAGCACTGGAGGCGCCGGGCTCGAATGTCTTTACCGTATCGGGGGTCATCAGCAAGGAGCAGGCTTATGCCGACGACCTTTCCGGCAAAACGGTCGCGATTGCCGGGGGCGGGGCTGCCGGGGTGGATGCCATTGAGTTTTTCACAGCGCGCGGCGCAAACGTCACGATTATTGACCGCAATCCGCAGATTGGCTACGATATTGACCCCATCACCCGCTGCAACCTGCAAAACACCCTGAAAAACCGCCCTGTGACGCCGATTCCCAATGCGGTTCTGACGAAGGTCACGTCCGATGCATTCCATATCCTGCGCGATGGTTCGCCGGAAGTCGTGCCCTTTGACTATGCGTATATTTGTCTGGGCATGCAGTCGGATGCCCCTTTGCTGCATGATTTATGTGAAAAGTTCCATCAGCAAGGAACCGAAATCCTGAATATCGGCAACAGTGCCCGGGCCCGCCGTATGATCGATGGGGTACGGGAAGGGCGCGGCATCTTACAGGTGCTGGAACGCCTTGGGTATTTCGCTGTGCCGCAGCCATCCTTTTTCTAAGAAACAGAAAAACCGGATTCTCTTTTGGGAGAGTCCGGTTTCTTTTTTCAGCACAACGGCTGTCCGATTGCCATGGCCGCACACGCGTTTAAGTCCATCCCGCCTATATGCCCGGCCTTCCATTCATAGTACCCCTGTGCGCCGATCATCGCAGCGTTGTCCCCGCAGAGCGCAAGGCTTGGCTGGAAAAATTTCCATCCTGCCTGCCCGCACGTTTCCTGTAAACGTTTCCGCAACAGGCTGTTGGCCGACACGCCCCCTGCAATCACCAAGGTTTGCTCCCCGGTATCACGCATGGCACGGCACGTCTTTTCCAACAGACATTCCACGACTGTGTGCCGGAACGACGCCGCTAAATCTTCCACAAAAAGCGTTTCCCCTTTTTGTTTGGCGTTGTGGATCAAATTAATCACAGCGGTTTTCAGCCCGGAAAAACTAAAGTCATACGGGCTGCCAGATACGTTCGGGTGCGGCAAAGCATACCGGGCAGCATCCCCGGTTTCGGCGATCT
The DNA here is from genome assembly GCA_949741605.1 of uncultured Eubacteriales bacterium. Lineage (GTDB taxonomy): Bacteria > Bacillota > Clostridia > Oscillospirales > Acutalibacteraceae > UMGS1071. The sequence continues at coordinate 11,656 of CATJNB010000133.1, forward strand.
GATCGAGATGCACCCCGCCCGGATACGGCATCCCCATAGCGCGGGCGGCTTTGTCAAAGGCTTCGCCGGCAGCGTCGTCGCGGGTCTGCCCAATGACCGTAAGCTCTGTATAATCCCGTACCTGTACCAGATGCGTATGTCCGCCCGACACCACAAGGCATAAAAAAGGCGGCGCAAGGGTTGGCGAACACAAATAATTCGCCGCAATATGTCCCCGCAGGTGGTGGACCGGGATGAGCGGCAGCCCGGCAGACAACGCAAGCCCCTTAGCAAAGTTTACCCCAACGAGCAAAGCGCCGATCAGCCCGGGCGCACTGGTAACAGCAATCCCGTCGAGGTCGGAAAGCGTACAATGGGCATCCTGCAAGGCTTGGCGGACCACGCTGACAATCGCTTCACTATGCCGCCGCGACGCGATCTCTGGCACAACCCCTCCGTATTTTTGATGTTCTTTCACCTGTGACGCTACCACATTGGAGAGGATTTCCCGCCCGTCCTGTACCACAGCGGCTGCGGTTTCGTCACACGAGCTTTCGATCCCTAACAGTTTCATGCTTTGCCATCCTTCCCAAAATATTTTGTCATAATTACGGCATCCTCTGTGGGCATGATGTAAAAGTCGCGGCGCAGACCCTTAACCTCAAACCCCAGTCCATGGTACAGCAGGAGCGCCGCTTCGTTGGACGCGCGTACTTCGAGCGTGATAAACGCACAGTCCTCCTGCGCCTGTAAAATTAACTGTTCCATCAAAGCGCGCGCCACTCCCTGCCGGCGGTACTGCGGGAACACAGCCACATTATTGATGTAAGCCTCCCCGGCCACACAGCGCATCCCGGCATAGCCTAATACGTTCCCGTCCCGCACCGCCACCCACACCCGTGCCAAAGGGTTGGTGAGTTCCTCGCGCAGGCTGCGTTCAGACCATGGTTCGGAAAAACATTCCACTTCCAAATGCGCCACCGCCCACACATGTTCCTGCGAAAACGGGAGCAGTTTCATGGGATGTTCCATGGCTAAATATTTTTAAATGCTTCGGCGGCTTCGTTTCGCACAAAATGTTCCAAAGCAGGCATGGCGGCTTCAATCTCGTCGCGGCACGCACGGAACGCATCGATGTCTTTGCCAAAGGGGTCTGCGATGCCGCCGCCCAACACATAGACTTGTCCGGGAGCAATGCCAGCCTCCACGAGAATCTGCTGGTGGATAGGCTCCATGACCACAAACAGATTGGTTTTTACCATATCTTTGCCGCGCAGGCGGTGGCTCAAATGCTGGCTCAGGTCAAGGCCGATCTCCTCGCAGACCTGTATGGCATTGGCACTGGCGGGATGGCCTTCGGCGGCGGCCAAACCGGAGCTGTCACAAATGAAGTCCACGCGGCCAATATCCAGCATACGGCGTTTGAAAATGGCGGCAGCCATCGGGCTGCGGCAGGTATTCCCAGTACATACAAAATTTACTTTCATGAGGTTTCTCTCCTTTTTTGATGGCTTCTCTTATAGGATGACACGATTTGCCAAAAATTACAAGGGTTTTTTAGGCTTTTGCGTCATACCATGTTTTTCCCATAGAGCTGTCCGCTACCATGGGTACGGCCAGCGAAACAGCGGATTCCATTTCGTCGGTCAGGAGCATGGCCACTTGCGCGGCTTCTCCCTGCGGCGCTTCCACGATCAGTTCATCGTGTACCTGCAAAATCAGCCGCGC
>CATJNB010000134.1 GCA_949741605.1 uncultured Eubacteriales bacterium
TTAATCTCGGATGAATATGGGGTGCAAAAATGGAGAAGCTGGAACTGAATTTTTACCGGGATAAAAAGGTTTTTGTCACTGGACATACTGGGTTTAAAGGTAGCTGGCTATGCAAGATGTTGCTGGAAGCAGGCGCAGAGGTTGTCGGCTATGCATTAGAGCCTCCCACGTCGCCAAGTTTATTTAAACTGTGCCAGTTGGATCGGGAAATGCGTTCCGTGATTGGAGATGTCCGAGACTTTACAAAGCTTTCCGGGACTGTGAAAGAGGCAAATCCCGACCTGATTTTTCATTTGGCAGCCCAGCCTTTGGTGCGGGAAAGCTATACGTCTCCGCGTTTGACCTACGAGACCAATGTGATGGGCACCGTAAATCTCCTGGAAAGTGTGCGTGTGATTCATAGGAAAATGGTATCCGTGGTCAATGTAACAACGGACAAAGTATATCACAATCGGGAATGGCTGTGGGGATACCGTGAAGATGAAAATCTCAATGGCTTTGATCCATATTCCAACAGCAAATCCTGTTCCGAATTGGTGAGCGGATGTTACCGTAATTGTTTTTTTCAGGGATCGGGGATCCCAATTTCAACGGTTCGGGCTGGTAATGTGATTGGCGGTGGGGATTTTTCGAAAGACCGGATTGTTCCGGATTGTGTCCGTGCTGTGCAGCAGAAGCAACCGATTTTTGTGCGTAACCCTCATTCGGTACGGCCGTACCAGTATGTTTTAGATCCGTTGTTTGCCTACCTGATGATTGCACAAAAACAATACGAAAATCCTCTATGTGCAGACAGCTACAATGTAGGACCCGAAGAAAACGGCTGTATTTCTACTGGAGAATTGGTCTCTCTGTTTTGCCGGATTTGGGGGCAGGGGGCAAGTTGGCAACATCAGCCGGATTCTGGTCCAGGAGAAGCAACTTTTTTGAAACTAGATTGCTCTAAATTAAAATCCAAGCTTTGCTGGAGGCCGCACTGGGATATTCGGACAGCGGTAGAGAAAACCGTGGAATGGACAAAAGAATTTCTATATCATGGGAACATTTTGTCCTGTATGGAGCGCCAAATTGATGCTTTTCAAAGAGTTCCTGAGGAGAAACGGCAAGTGGTTGGATAAAGGAGAAAACCATGACAGAAAGAGACTATTTCGAGCATATCCGTACAATACGCAAACAGATTGCAAAAGATCGTTTGGAACGTGCGAATGATCTTTTGACAAGATTATATGCCTATAAACCGGTACGCCTTTTATGGTTTGTGGCTAAGGCCGAATATATACTGAAAAAAGAAGAAAACCCAGAAGCCGCTTTGGCAATTCTTGACGGAAAATATTTTTTGGGAGAAGATTATCCAGGGCTTCGAGAGTGCATGGAGTTTCGTGTGAAAGCGCTAAGACAAGCTGGAAAAGAACACGATGCCATCCGAGAGGAATATTGTTACCAGAAGGCATGCGGCAAAGACAGCGATTTGGATGCAGTTCTGATACAAACTTTGGAAGCCGCTGCGGAAAATCCAGAAAATGAGAAAATTCTTTCTGATTTAGAAAATGCCTTCTATCATACATCGGATACAGCATCCAGTTTGATTGTGCAGATGGAACAGATTCGATCAGGATTTCTGCCGGAAAAAGAAAAACATCCCCAGTTTTCTAAGATTGCTAATTACGGATATCTGGAAGAAAAAATAGCTGCCACAGAAACGAATACTTTTATTTTGGTGATGGATGAATATTTAGCACCTTCTCTGGAAATTTTGGGGAATCTTCTGAGCCGATTTGGACATCAGGTTTTTTTGCTGACTGAGCCCCTTCCTTTTGAAACAGAAAATTGTTTGGATTTGCAAAACACTTTGGAAATTAGCATGGATAATATGCAATGTTATCCGGATTTGTGTATAGTTCCACCAGTTGTTCTGACACAAAATGGGGTTCCTTATGGCGATAACAGGGAATACATGATTGACTATATTTGCCGGGAGAAAAGTTTAAAAGATAATGTGGTTGTTTTATGCAGTGGCTGTCTGTTGGATGACTTGTACCGAAGGGATACGCTGCGAGGCCGGATGGATCGCCTATCTCCATATGAAACAGATTTTCAGGAAGAAAAGTTGCATTTTGCGTGGGTAGGGAATTATTTATCTTACATCAGTGATTTGTATGGATATGACGTGAGAAAGGATATTGATGTTAAACCAGAAGTTGCTTTTTCCATCTTAATTCCTGCCAGAAATTCTGCAGAAACTTTGCGCTATAGTTTGCAGACTTGTTTGAATCAAAGATATACTGGCAGTTATGAGATTGTAGTCAGCGACAATTCAGTGGACGGCAATACCGATATTTACGATCTGTGCCAAGAACTCAACGATCCGAGAATACGTTATGTGAAAACACCGCGCAGTTTAATTTTGACAAAAAGTTTTGAGTTTGGTTATTTACAGACGCGCGGGGAATTTGTTTTGTCGATGGGTTCCGATGACGGGTTGCTTCCATGGGGGCTCAATACGCTGGAAAAGGTGTTGAAACAATTTCCAGAAGAAGAAATCGTACTGTGGGATCGTGGATTTTATGCTTGGCCTGGGTTTAACGGTGGACAGGAAAATATGTTTACCATTCCCAGAATGTATGACAAAGAAAATATTACAGTTGGGTATACGAGAACCAGCGACTTTTTAGATTGTGCTTCTCAGAATGAGAAAATGATTTATTCGATGCCGTTACTATATATTAACTCTGGTTTTCGGCGGACCTACCTCAAAACATTATTGAAGAAAACCGGAAAACTCTGGGACGGTTCGTGTCAGGATATCCATACTGGGATTATTAATTGCTGTATTCAGGAAAGAATTTTGCAAGTGGTTTATCCCATTACCATTGCAGGAATGAGCAGTACTTCAATTGGTTATTTGGTAGGAGTGGCGAAGACGAAATTAGAGCAAAAAAGAGCGGAAACAGCCTACCGTCTGTTATACCATCAAGAGAATGTAGGAAAATTTGTGCCCCCAGAGAGGAATCGGTTATTGATGCCTGCCGGATCAGATGCTTGTGTTTTATATTTTGCACTGTCTTGTGCTGTGGCAGAAGGAGTTTTAACAGAGGAGCGAGCCGATCAAGTTCTAAATTGGCAAAATGCGGTTTTACGTACCCTCCAAACAGTTCCTTTGAGCAAAGAAAATTCCGATTCTTTTATTCATGGGGAACGATTTATGGCAGGGAAAATAGATGACGATCGAAAGCAGTGGTTTGAACAGGAAATTTACAGCAATATACTTATTCCTCACTTTGTGGATGACCAAACCGTGGAACGTCAGAAGGCACAGAAAATGTATCAGGAAGAAAGAAATTCTGCTGGGGGAGAAACATTAGACGCTTCTCGATATGGGGTGGAGAATATTATGGATGCAGTATCATTGTTTGAGAAAAGATCAGGTTTATAATTGGGGTATAGATGATGCAAGATGGAACATACAAGGCAGAGATGCACAAAAAAATATTAAAATTAGTTGCACAATATTACGAAGATTTTCATATGAAACAGGAGTGCGATATATCCGAATATATTCCGTATGCAGCGCGAGTATATGATAGTCACGAGATGGTAAATCTTGTTGACAGTGCATTGGATTTTTGGCTGACAGCTGGCAAATGGACAGATCAATTTGAACGGAATTTTTCTGAATTTCTGGGAGTGAAATACTGTTCTGTCGTAAATTCTGGTTCCTCTGCAAACCTTTTAGCCTTTATGACTTTAACTTCTCCACTTTTGGGTGAACGGGCGGTTGATCGCGGGGATGAGGTGATTACGGTTGCAGCTGGTTTTCCAACAACAGTTGCGCCCATTCTTCAATACGGGGCTGTACCAGTATTTGTTGATGTAACAATCCCGGAATATAACATTGATGTTACACAGTTAGAACAGGCACTATCGTCAAAAACAAAGGCAATTATGGTTGCTCATACGTTAGGAAATCCGTTTGATTTAAAGCAGGTCAAACAGTTTTGTGACGAGCATCAGCTTTGGCTGATTGAAGATAACTGTGACGCTCTCGGTTCAGAATATTTTTTAGATGGTGAGTGGAGATATACTGGCACAGTTGGAGATATCGGGACATCCAGTTTTTATCCTCCTCATCATATCACGATGGGAGAAGGCGGGGCAGTTTATACAAACAGTCCTCTGCTACATAAAATTTCCCGTTCTATGCGCGATTGGGGACGAGAGTGCCAGTGCCCATCCGGTTATGATAATATTTGCGGGCATCGTTTTAACGGACAATTTGGCGAACTTCCAGATGGATACGACCACAAATATGTGTATTCTCATTTTGGATATAACCTAAAAGCAACAGATATGCAAGCGGCAGTTGGGGTAGCACAGTTGGAAAAATTACTGGGATTTATCCAGAAAAGACGAGAGAATTTTCAGTTTTTAAAAGAGAATTTGCAAGATTTTTACGACAAATTGATTCTTCCACAACCAACTGAAAATTCAAATCCTAGCTGGTTTGGATTTCCCATTACATTACAGGGAGTCGACCGAAAAAAAGTCATACAATTTTTAGAGCAGAATGGAATTCAAACACGCTTGTTATTTGCGGGGAATATCATGGCCCATCCATGTTTTGATGGGATGAGAAAGTCAGGAACAGGCTATCGGGTAATTGGGAATTTACCAAATGCCAACCGGATTTTACACGATACTTTCTGGTTGGGAGTTTACCCGGGACTGCTCAAAGAACAGTTAGAGAAAATGGTAGATGTATTGAAGAGAGTATTAGAATAAGAGAGGAGGCTTTTCCGTTGTTTACAGGAAAACGGATTTTGGTAACAGGCGGGACAGGTTCTTTTGGGAATGCATTTGTGCGTCGGTTGCTCGACGAAGGATCGTTTGAACGGTTGATTATCTATTCACGAGACGAGTTCAAACAGTACACGATGAAAAACGAGCTTTTAAAGGAATATGGAGAAGATAAAATCAAGAGATTACGCTTTTTTATCGGCGATGTACGTGACAGGGAACGGGTACAGCGTGCGGCATTTGCGGTGAATTATATCGTACATGCAGCAGCAATGAAGCACGTACCAATTTGTGAATATAATCCCTTTGAAGCAATCAAAACCAATATCCACGGAGCACAAAATATCATTGATGCAGCGATTGATCAAAGGGTACAAAAAGTGGTTGCGTTGTCAACGGATAAGGCAGTAAACCCGATCAATCTGTATGGTGGAACTAAGCTGGTATCCGATAAATTATTTGTGGCAGCCAATGCTTATGCGGCATCGAAAAGTACAGTTTTTTCAGTGGTGAGGTATGGGAATGTTGCAGGCAGCCGGGGTTCGATTATTCCGCTGTTTCAAAAGATGGTGGCAGAAGGGGCTGCGTCTTTACCCATTACGGATATGCGTATGACCCGGTTTTGGATCACACTACAGGAAGGTGTGGATTTGGTCATCAAAGCACTCCGAGAATCCAAAGGGGGGGAAACATACATATCTAAAATTCCTTCTTTTCGCATTCCCGACCTTGCTAAAGCGATTGGAGGCGATAAGATTTCCCTGCACGAAATCGGGATTCGCGAAGGAGAAAAGCTGCATGAGGTCATGGTAGCAAAAGATGATTCTCATACTTTTGAATATGATAAGCATTATATTGTGTATCCGCAGTTTGACTGGTGGAATGTTGAGGATTACTATGCGCCTGGTGGCACAGCATTGCCTGGTGGATTCGAGTATAATTCTGGCACGAATACCGAATGGTTGTCGGTGCAGGATTTGAGGAACCGACTCGAGCTTTGAATGGGTTATGGATATCATTTAGAAAATCTTCAAATTTTCTCGAAAACGTACATCTCAATCCATGATTACATTTTGGTTATCTATCTCCAAGATTGTTTTTGATTTTAAATAATAATGTTATTAGTAGAACGGGGGAAAATGTTGAAGAGGATTTTTCTGACAGGTGGAAATGGTTTTATTGGCCGAAATATTCGGGAAAAATTGGACGGAAAATATACGATTTTTTCGCCAAGCAGTTGGGAATTGGATTTGTTAGATCGGGAAGCAGTCACAAAATATTTGAAGCAAAATAAAATATCCGATGTGATTCACAGTGCAGTCTATAACCAAAAGCGCCGTGGCAAAAATCCGGACGCTGATTTTTCCTCAAACATGAAAATGTTTTTCCATTTGGCAGAACATTCTCATAATTTGGACAAGATCATATATTTTGGTTCGGGTGCGGAGTTTGATAAAAGCTTTCCCATTCATCGAGTAACAGAGCAGGATTTTGGACAAAAAATTCCGTTACTCAATGATTATGGGCTGAGCAAATATTTGATTAATCTACAGGCTAGGCAGTCCGAAAATATTTATAATCTTCGCTTGTTTGGCGTGTATGGGCCTCATGAGGATTGGAGAACTTGTTTTATTTCTAATCTTTGTTGTAAGGCAATTTATGGGTTGCCGCTAACTATCCGACAAGAGTGTGTATTTGATTTTCTTTGTGTTGATGACTTGATGCAGCCAATCTGTGATTTATTGGACTCGACCCCCCTGCATCACGATTATAACCTGTGTACGGGAAAACCAGTCCACTTAACGGAGATCGCTGAAATCGTCCGAGAAATATCAGGAAAAGATTTGGAAATTCAAATCCTCAACCCTGGTGAAAATCTGGAATACACTGGTTTACCAGAACGTTTTGAGAAAGAATATGGGCTTACGATGACTGGTTTACAACAGGGAATTGAAAGGCTGTATCATTTTTATGAAAACTGTGTAGATAAAATTGATTTTGAAATCCTGAAACAGACGAGATGAGGAGGATCGTATGGGAAAACTGGCTGTTTTTGGGGGCAAATCCATCCGAGACACTTACTTGCCATATGGCAGACAATTCATTGATGAAGATGATATTCATGCAGTTGTGCAGACATTACAGAGTGATTTTTTGACTTGCGGTCCAAAGGTAAAAGAATTTGAACAGGCGCTGTGTAGTCTGACAGGAGCAAATTTTGCAACTGCAGTCTCCAATGGTACGGGAGCGCTGCATGTTGCTTGTCTGGCTGCAGGAATCCGTTCTGGCGATGAAGTTATTACCACTCCCATTACTTTTGCAGCAACAGCAAATGCCATTTTATATTGTGGAGGAACCCCGGTTTTTGCAGATATTGATCCAAAAACTTATACCATTGACCCACGTTCTATTGAAGGGCATATTACAGAAAAAACAAAAGCAATCATTGCAGTGGATTTTACTGGACAAGCCTGTGCCTATGATCCCATTTTGGAAATTTGTCATAAATACAATCTCCTCTTGATTGAGGATGCGGCTCATTCAATTGGGACCATGTATCGAGGGAGACCGGTCGGACAGATTGCCGATCTGACAACCTTCAGTTTTCATCCGGTCAAAACATTGACAGCTGGGGAAGGCGGTGCGGTTTTAGCACAGGATCCAGAATTAGCGAAACGCATGGAGTTGTTTGCCCGGCATGGAATCACACGCAACCCGCAACTGTTGCAGGAACAGGCAAATTCAAACTGGTATTATGAACAAAAGCTGCTCGGTTATAACTATCGCATGACCGATATTCAATGTGCGCTTGCGATCAGTCAGATGGAAAAACTAGATCGTTTTGTAGCGCGAAGGAAACAGCTGGTTGGGCAGTACAACCAAATGTTACATGAAATTCCGGAAGTAATTTTGCAGGAAGAAAACGATGGTTCTGATTCCGTGAGGCATCTGTATATTTTGCGATTGGATTTCAGAAATCTTTCCTGTGGAAGAAAAGAAATTTACGATGCATTACAAGCAGAAAATATTGGCGTGAATGTCCATTATATCCCGGTGTATTTTTTTCCATACTATCAGCAGTTGGGATATCAAAGGGGGATTTGTCCGAATGCGGAAGATTATTATGAAACCAGTATGACGCTCCCCCTATTTTATTCCATGACCGATCGGGATCAACAAGATGTGGTGAATGCAGTCAAAAAAGTGCTGGGATATTATCGCAGATGAAGAACAGAGGTGAGAGTGATGTTCCGGTTATTTGATAAAATTTCGGAAAACCAGGTGTATATCATCGCAGAAATGAGTGCGAACCATGCGGGAGAATTGGAGAATGCGTTGGAGATTGTTCGGCAGGCCGCACATGCTGGCGCAGATTGTTTGAAGATTCAAACTTATACTGCGGACACCCTTACTATCGACTGTGATACGGAATATTTCGAAATCCATGGTGGGCTGTGGGATGGTTATACACTGTATGACTTGTATGAGGATGCTGGGACTCCGTGGGAATGGCAGGCACGCATCAAACAGGAATGTGAAATCTGTGGAATTGATTTTCTTTCGACTCCGTTTGACCATTCTGCTGTTGATTTTTTGGAAGACTTAGGATGCGAAGCGTATAAAATTGCAAGCTTTGAATTAGTGGATATTCCTTTGATTGAGTACACGGCATCGAAGGGAAAACCTATGATTATCAGTTGTGGGATGGGGAGTGTCGAAGAAATCCAGGATGCAGTCGATGCTTGTAATAGGGCCGGAAATCAAAAGGTTATCTTGCTGAAATGTTGCAGCGAGTATCCGGCAAAGTGGGAAAATATGCACTTGAATACTATCCCCGATATGATCCAGAGGTTTCAAGTCCCTGTGGGGCTTTCGGATCATAGCATGGGAAGTCTAGCCTCTGTAGCGGCAGTTGCTTTGGGTGCTTGTGTGGTGGAAAAACATGTCTGTCTGTCCCGTACCATCAAAAATCCAGACAGTGCATTTAGTATGGAAATCGCAGAGTTTTCCAAGATGGTACAGGATTTACGTGATGTAACAAAATGTTTGGGACAGCCTTCTTACCAACTGAGCGAAGCAGAACAAAAAAGCATTGTATTCCGTCGGTCCATTTTCGTAGTCAAGGATATTCCCAAAGGGGGATGTTTTACAAAGCAAAATGTTCGCTGTATCCGTCCTGGATATGGAATGAGTCCAAAATATTACAACAAAATTTTGGGAATGACCGCGCAAATGGACCTAAAAAGGGGTACTCCATTGCAGAAGGAACAGATACAATATGGTAGATAAAAAACAAGTGTATTTTCGGAAAGTATCGGAACAGGACGAGGCCATTCTTTTGGAATGGAGAAATGACGCGGAAACGAGAAAGCAGTCTTTTCAAACAGATCTGGTCACAAAAGAGGAACATCATGAATGGTTTCAAAAGGCTCTCAAGAATGAAAAAATTGTTCTGCTCCTGTGTGTTTGTGATAATGTGCCGATTGGGACCATCCGAATCGAAAAGTATGGTTTAGAGGCGGATATTTCTTATAGCATTGATTCGGCTTATCGCGGACAGGGATTTGGCCGTAAGATGATCTATATGTTATTGGATTATGCACAGGAACTCAATATACCCTGTCTGCGGGCACAAGTAAAGGCTGATAATTTGGCATCGCAGAAAATTTTACTTGCTAATGGATTTGAGAAGCAGGAAATCTCACAAGATCAGTCGAAATTAATTTTTAAAAAACGATTTCTAAAATCATAACAGCAAATCAAGAATTCAGATAAAAATTAAGTAA
>CATJNB010000135.1 GCA_949741605.1 uncultured Eubacteriales bacterium
CTTGTAATAAAAAGAAAAGAAAAAGAAGAAAGAGAGAAGAAGAGGAAGGAAAGAAGAAAGAGCTATAAAGAAAAACTTAACATATTTCCTGCGGGGGAATTTTGTGCAAAAAGAAACAAGCAGAAATTAGGAGTTGTTCCCAATTCTGCTTGCTATGGCTGGGGCCGAGGATGCCTATTTACACACATCCACCCACGCGGTAAAACCAGAGTACTGTTCTAATTCAGGAATGGTCAGTTCAATGGCGCTGTTTGCGCTTCCGCATGCAGGAAATACCGTTTCAAAACGCTTGAGCGACTCATCCAAATACACCCGTACACCATCCACAATCCCAAACGGGCATACCCCGCCGACCGCATGGCCGACTTTTTCTTCCACCTCATTTGGCGACAGCATTTTGGCTTTTGTGGCAAATTGTGCTTTGTATTTGGGATTATCAATTTTCCGGTCGCCGGCTGCGACAATCAGGATCGCCTCGCCGCCTACCTCAAACGATAAGGTTTTTGCAATGCGTTCTGGTTCACAGTGCAGGGCAGCTGCGGCTAATTCTACGGTCGCGCTTGATACCTCAAATTCCTGAATCCGGTTTTCGATCCCGTATCCGCGCAAATATTCTTTCACTCTTTCTATCGACATCTTACTACATTGCACCTTTCTAAAAAATATGGCAGGCTGACCATTTCAAAACCTGCTGGTCAGCCTGCCATGCGATTGTTATAAAATAATACTGGTGCCTGTCATTTCCGAAGGCTGTGGAAGGTTCAGGATTTTGAGCATGGTTGGCGCGATATCGGCCAGCACCCCTCCCTCACGCAGCTGGCATGGATATCCGACCACACAGAACGGTACGGGATTGGTCGTATGGGCCGTGAAGGGTTCGCCGCCCTCATCGTACATCTGATCCGCATTCCCGTGATCCGCAGTAATCAGCATCACACCGTCCATCTTGGCAACCGCATCCGCAATCTTCCCAACGCAGGTATCCACCGCTTCTACGGCTGCTTTCGCTGCGTCAAAAATCCCGGTATGCCCGACCATGTCGCAGTTGGCAAAATTGAGGACAACCGCGTCATATTCGCCGCTCTCAATACGCGGGATCAGCGCGTCGGTCACTTCATAAGCGCTCATTTCGGGCTGTAAATCATACGTTGCGACTTTTGGAGAGTTAATCAGCACACGGTCCTCGCCCGGATACACCGTTTCCACACCGCCATTAAAAAAGAAGGTTACATGGGCATATTTTTCGGTTTCCGCAATCCGCAGCTGGGTCATGCCGCGCTGGGACAAATATTCCCCCAAGGTATTGGCAAGGCTCTGCGGACGGAACGCTACCGAAACATTCGGCATGGTCGCATCATACTGGGTCATACAGACAAAATTCAGAGGGAAATACCCATTTTTGCGGGCAAACCCATCAAAATCCGGGTCCACAAAGCACCGGGTAATTTCGCGCGCACGGTCAGGACGGAAGTTGAAAAACACCACCGAATCCCCGGCTTTTATGTGGCCGTTTGGGCTGCATACCGCTGGCACCACGAATTCATCGGTGACTTCATCCGCATAGGATTTCCCAACTGCGTCATAGGGGTCGCCCGCTGCAACGCCTTCGCCGTAGACCATAGCGGCATATGCTTTTTCCACCCGTTCCCAACGGTTGTCACGGTCCATGGCATAGTAACGCCCCATCACGGTAGCGATTTCCCCCACACCAATTTCTTTGAGCTTCTCCTGACATTCCTGAATATATGCCTGCCCGGAAGAAGGCGGCACATCACGCCCATCGAGGAACGCATGGACATACACCTGTTGTAAGCCTTTGCGTTTGGCCAGCTCGACCAGCGCATACAAATGCGTATTGTGGCTGTGTACCCCGCCGTCCGAGAGCAGACCCATCAGGTGCAACGCGCTCCCCTTGGCAGCCGCATGATCCATGGCTTGGAGCAGGGCTTCATTTTCAAAAAAACTGCCGTCGCCAATGGCCTTGGTAATGCGGGTCAATTCCTGATATACGATCCGTCCGGCGCCGATGTTGGTATGCCCTACCTCGGAGTTTCCCATCTGGCCATCCGGCAGCCCGACGTTCAGCCCGGACGCCCCAATTTGTGTGAGAGGATTATTCCCAAACAGGCGGTCGAGATTTGGGGTGCTGGCAGCCTGAATCGCGTTGCCGCGCTCGCCGCCGATCCCGAACCCATCTAAGATCATCAAAAGTAATGGTTTTTTCTTCATGGTATGTTTCCTTCTTCCCCTTATTTGGTAGCCTCAACAATGGCGGCAAAGTCTGGGGCCTTGAGCGACGCCCCGCCAATCAGCCCGCCGTCTACATCCGGCTGTGCCAATAATTCCGCTGCATTTTTGGCGTTCATCGAGCCGCCGTATTGGATTGTGACCCCAGCGGCGCATTTGTCGCAATACAGTTCTGCGAGGGTTTTTCGGATGCACGCGCAGACTTCATTGGCCTGTTCAGCCGTTGCGGTACGCCCGGTCCCAATCGCCCAGACCGGCTCATAAGCAATGATAATTTGTTTGAGATCGTCTTTGCTGACACCCTGCAAGGCAATTTTGGTCTGCATGGCAACCAGCTCCGCTGTGATGCCCTGTTCGCGCTGTTCGAGGTATTCGCCAACACAAAGGATCACCTTGAGGCCCTCTTTCAACGCAGCCAGTACCCGTTTATTGACGGTGACATCCGTTTCACCAAAATAGGTACGGCGTTCGCTATGGCCAATAATCACATACTCAACACCCATGGCGGAAAGCATACTGGGGGAAATTTCCCCGGTAAATGCGCCGCTGGTTTCCCAATGGCAGTTTTCCGCGCCTACTTTGAGATTCGTATTTTTTGTCGCTTCGATGGCAGTGCAAAGGTCTACATACGGCACACAGACGACCACATCACAAGCAGCGTCTTTGACCAGCGGTACGATTTCTTCAATGAGTGTTTTAGCCTCAGCAGGGGTTTTATTCATTTTCCAGTTGCCGGCAATCACGGCGTTTCTTAATGCTTTGTTCATGGGGAAACATCCTTTCTATCGTTACAAGATTTGGGGTCAAAAAAGGCGGAGAAAGAATCCCCGCCCGATGGTCAAAATTAGTCTTTGTCGTTGAGGCAGGCGATGCCGGGTAAAATTTTACCTTCCAGCAATTCGAGGGATGCGCCGCCGCCGGTCGAAATGTGGGTCATTTGATCGGCAAAGCCGAGTTTTTCCACCGCTGCAGCGGAGTCGCCGCCGCCGATGATCGAAATGGCGTTGCTCTGTGCGATAGCCCCCGCAACGGCCTTCGTGCCGGCTGCAAAGTTCTCCCACTCGAACACGCCCATTGGCCCATTCCAGACAACCGTACCGGCATCTTTGATGGCATCGGCATACAAGGCGCTGGTTTCAGGCCCGATATCCAGACCCATCCAGCCCTCCGGCATATGGTCGGACTTGGCAACCTGATGCGCGGCTTCCTTGTCAAACTTATCAGCCACAACATTGTCTACCGGGATCAGGAATTTTACGCCTTTTTCCTTGGCTTTTGCCATGATGTCCTTGGCAAGATCGAGCTTATCGGACTCGCACAGGGAGGTGCCGATGGCATAACCCATTGCATTGAGGAACGTATACGCCATGCCGCCGCCGATGACTAAGGTATCGACTTTTTCAAGCAAATTGGTGATAACGCCGATTTTGTCGGAAACCTTGGAGCCGCCGAGGATGGCTACAAAGGGGCGTTTGGGGTCTGCGAGCGCACCGCCCATGATGGTGATTTCCTTCTGGATGAGGTATCCGCAGACAGCCGGGAGATAATCCGCAGCGCCCGCCGTGGAAGCGTGGGCACGGTGGGCGGCGCCGAATGCGTCATTGACATAAATATCGGCAAGGCTTGCTAATTCCTTGGCAAAAGCCGGATCGTTCTTTTCTTCCTCTTTGTGGAACCGGACATTCTCCAGCAGGGCAGCCTCGCCTTCCCTGAGGGAAGCGGCAATGGATTTTGCGCTGTCGCCAATGACGTCGGATGCCATTTTCACTTCCTGGCCCAACGCTTTGGAGAGGTAAGCGGCAACCGGGGCAAGGGAATATTTCATATTAAACTCGCCCTTCGGACGGCCCAGATGGGAGCAGAGGATCACTTTTGCGTTCTGCGCGAGCAGGTAACGGATGGTTTTGAGTGCTTCATTGATCCGCTTGGGATCGGAGATATTGCCGTTCTCATCAAACGGGACATTGAAGTCACAGCGGACCAGCACCCGTTTTCCGGCTACCTCAATATCTTCAACGCTTTTTTTGTTTAAGTAATTCATATTCCAACACTTCCTCGTTAAAATTTTTTCAATTGGCTGTACTCTAGGCGTTGTACACTTTCATTGTATAACAAAATGGGGAAAATTTCAAGCATTCCGATCCGTATTTTTATCAAAAATATCTAGGCATACAAAAACAGGAAAGAGATGGAAATAAGCGGTATTTCAGGCAAGGGGCTTTCTTTTCGACAGAAAATGGTGTAAAATAGGAGAATCATAGAAAAGGAGGAATCAGGTATGAATCTTTGCAGCAATACCCAACCCTGTCCCTGTACATATCCATGCCCGCGGCACGGCAAATGCTGTGAGTGTGTTGCACACCACCGTGACCATAATGAAGGGGTTCCGGGATGTTTTTTTACCAAAGAAGGCGAGGCAACCTATGACCGCAGCATTGAGGCGTTGTGCCGCGACCGCGGGATCGAGTTAAAAGGAGAGGGAGCGAAATGACGCCAAAATTTATTGGATTATCCCACGTTTGTATCATTGTACCAGACCTCATGGAAGCGTTCGACTATTACAAACGGATTTTAGGTGCACAGCCGGACCAGTGTATTCCACATTACCGCAACCGTGGTTTTTTTCAGGCCGCAGGCTTTGTGCAGGAGGCCGACCAGGGGGACATCTCGATTGGCTTTTTGAATGTCCCGGGCGCTGGCCTGACGTTGGAAATCATGGAATACCACAACCCAGCCGGGCGCAAAGAACCCATCCGGTTTGCGGCAAACGATGTCAGCGGGGCACGTCATGTGGCTTTAAAGGTTGTCAATATTGAAGAAGCGTTTACATACATCAAAGCGCAGCCCGATACCACCCTGATTAATGAAACCCCCGATTACCGCGTTTACCAGATCAGTGAAACTAGGCCGGAAGATTTTTACTATTTTGACCCCCAGAAAGAATCCGACACCGCCTTGAAAGAGCAAGGGGCACGGATTCTCAGCGAAGTAAAATATTTTTATTTCATTGACCGTTACGGCCTGCAATGGGAATTTGAACAAGGGCATACCGATATTGGCTCCTGACCCTGCAAACAAATAACAGATGCTTGTCCCAGAAGTTTGGGAAAGCATCTGTTGTTTGTTTACCAGTCGTATTCGCGCAATTTCCCCTCGCAAAGCAGGGTGGGATATCCCCATTGGCGCAGCACCTCATACACGCCCACCGCAACCGAATTGGATAAATTCAGGCTGCGGGCATCGGAGATCATGGGGATACGCACACACGAGCCGGGATGCTCGTGCAGGAGGGCTTCCGGCAGCCCGGCCGTTTCCTTTCCAAAAAAGAGGTAACAGGGGTCAGGATAGGAAATTTCTGTATGGATATGGGGCGCTTTGGTAGAGAAGAAAGCCATATGGGGCGGGACAGCCTCTGGGTTTTTGGCAAAAAAATCCGGCAGTCCGTCATAATAGGAGATGTCGAGCAGATGCCAGTAATCCAGGCCGGCACGTTTCAACTTTTTATCATCAATCGTAAAACCCATCGGGCCGACCAGATGCAGCCTTGCACCAGTTGCGGCACACGTGCGTGCAACATTGCCCGTATTCTGCGGGATTTCCGGCTCGACCATAACAATATTGAGAACAGGCATAAAGGAAATTCCTTCTTTCTATAAAAATTTTTGACCAAAATATTCCGACAGGATTCTCGTGTAATTTTTTGAAACCTGCATATTCTAACGGTAACATCTTTCAAAAAACACAACATGAAAGGTGATGTTTGAAGATTATGAGCAAACTGTTCTATTATGGATGGAGGGGATATCAAATGTACCGTAGTACCATGTGTTTTGCCAAAGGGATTGGAACTGGGATTTTAGCCTGTGCGGTTGTGACGCTTCTAAGTTCGCGTGCCATGAAAAAGAGCCGTCATTTCCGTCATAAGACCCATCGTGCCCTCAATGCCGTAGGGGATCTCATGCATAATGTGGAATATATGTTCCGCTAACGCCTGTCTGACCCGATAGCAATACAAAATATCAACGCTTCTGCAAAACATCCTATGCGAAAACGGATCGTTTGCAGGGGCGTTTTTTATGTTCCTTGAAACTATACCGCATTTTGCCCGGAGATGTCAATGGCCTTGTTTGGATGTTTGAGAGAGAATATTTCTGTTAAGTTTTTCTTTATAGCTCTTTCTTCTTTCCTTCCTCTTCTTCTCTCTTTCTTCTTTTTCTTTTCTTTTTATTACAAGGAGGATTTTCTTACTATGGCTA
>CATJNB010000136.1 GCA_949741605.1 uncultured Eubacteriales bacterium
CCGCCTTGCAAAACACGGAGGTATAACTATGGGAATGGTAGTTAGAACAAATACGATGGCGATTAACGCCCAACGTCAACTTAACCTGAACAACAATAAAGTTTCCAAGTCTTTGGAGAAACTGGCATCCGGTTATAAAATTAACCGTGCTGGCGACGATGCTGCTGGTCTCGCAATCAGCGAACGCATGAAAGCTCAAATCAAAGGTTTGGACGCTGCTTCCACCAACTCGCAGGATGGTATCTCTTTGGTACAAACTGCAGAAGGCGCATTAAACGAAGTACATGATATGCTCAACCGTATGGTAGAGCTCGCAACCAAAGCTGCGAACGGCGTTTACACCGATAGCCAACGCGGCAACTATAAAGATGAAGTTGATCAGCTCCTGTCTGAAATCGACCGTATCGCAGATTCCACCAACTTCAACTCCTTGAAACTCTTGGATGGTACCATGGGTTTATCGGATGCTTTCAAAATCGATTCTGCGGCAGGTACGGCAGCAGTAGCTGGAGCGGCTATTAATCCTACCATCGCTGTTACTCACACAAGTGCCAGTGCAAAAGAAGTTAAACCAGAATTCAAGATTTCTCTTGCTGGTTTGAAAGTTGAAGTTGGTGCAACTGGTGCTGCTTCACTTGGTCTTACTTCTGTGGGTGAATCCACCATGCTAGGGTGGGATGGAACTACCGGAGTAGCTCTCACAGCTGTATCACTTGGCACTAGTACTACTAATACAGCAGGCGATATTGCCGCCGCATTTGCTACAGCAAACAACAAAGTTGTAGTTGGCGGCGCTGTCTATAGCGTAACCGCTAAGGGTGAGGTTCTGGAATTCACGTATGCTGGCGATGCTGCAAACGGTGCTACTGCTGCTGCCACGGATGCCGTTACGACCGCTATGGTGAGCCCAAGTAGTGAGCTGAAATTCGATTTAACCGATGGTAATATAGCATCGGTAGAAGACCGTACCAATTGTGCGACTTACGATGTTAAAAACCCAGCAGCTGGCGATGCAGGTGACCGTGCTGGTGCAACAATTGATCTGACGAACCTTTTGACTGGCTCTGCGGATGATATCCATGGAACTACCCTGACGATTGACGGCAAAACCTTTACCTTTAAGATGAAGGAAGATGCCAGCATGACTGGCGCTGGTGTGATTGATCTTTCTACAGTTGCTTCAAGCAGCTGGCTTGCCGAAGCGGTTGACCAATTGAGCCGCGAAACTACTGATAATTTCACCATTCATGCTGTAGATGGCACGACGATCGAAATCGAACAAACTGTTGCGAGTTACAGCGCAGGAGATGGCAAAATTTTCACTCCTGACATGCTCAAAGCAACCGGTGCTGGTGCTGTCATTAGTGCAGCAAAAGCTGGTACCGCAGCAAAAGGTGAGGGTACTACTATCACAATTGCAGATCCTTCCAAGGTCAAGGCTGGTGATTCTCTCACGATTGGCGGCGAAATTTATAAATTTGTCGACAAGGCTAGCACCGATCCGGAAAAGGCCAAAAATGAAATTGAGATTGGCGAAAATGGCGCAAATGTAATCGCAGGTTTGGAAGAGAAACTGTCCGGCAAATATGCGGTTGAAACCACTGCAAATAGCATTACTATTCGTGATACAGACGCGACCAAGAGCGGTCCGGCTGTTATGGGCGGAGGCCTGGTACTCCAGGTAGGCGACACCTACGAAGACTTTAACCTTCTGACGGTTGGCGCTGCGGATACCCATACCAAGGCTTTGGGTCTTAACGCGGTAGACATCACCACGCAAGCAGCTGCGGGTGCATCCATCAATGTGATCAACAACGCGATTGACCAAGTGTCGAAGATCCGTTCGAACCTGGGTGCGATCCAGAACCGTCTGGAACACACGATCAACAACTTGGATACCACCAGCGAGAACCTGACCGCTGCGAACAGCCGGATCCGTGATACGGATATGGCGAAAGAAATGATGGAGTACACCAAGATGAACGTACTCGTTCAGTCTGCACAAGCGATGTTGGCACAAGCCAACCAGCAGCCGCAGTCGGTACTCCAACTGCTCCAGTAATTTGGTTTTATTATTGGCATCTTTGCAGATTAAGATGAGATAATAGGGAGGCCTCGCTTGGCTAATAGCTGGGCGAGGCCTTTTTTGATAGATGGAATTTATGGCCATGTATGAAAAAAGGTCTCGCCAAAGATTTCAGAATTCGGAGGAGAAAGCAATGAAAGTGATGATACCGAAAACGAAGATGAGCATAGTTGGACCAGATTTTATCCAGAGCCCAATCAAATTAAGTATTTCGCTGTTGGTATCGAATCGGATTGGAACCATTCGGAAATGTATGGATTCTTTAAAAATCATTTTGGATGCAGTCCCAAGTGAATTGATTGCAGTAGATACAGTGGGGGAAGAGAATTCAGACGGTTCATTGGATGTTGTACGAGAATATACCGATAAAATTGTACATTTTGACTGGACTGGGAATTTTGCTCAAGCACGTAATAAAGGTTTGGAATTGGCAAAAGGCGAATGGTTCCTGTATGTGGATGATGACGAGTGGTTTGATGATCCGACAGAAATCATTGAATTTTTCCAGAGCGGGGAATATTTGCAATATGGCTACACACAATACGCAATTCGCAGTTATATCGATGAGGCAATGACTATATATTCCGAAGGATGGGTATCCCGAATGGGGCGCATGACCAAACAAACCAAATTTATCCATCCGGTTCATGAAATGCTGTATCCCATGTACGCTCCGGAGAAAAAATTCACGAAATGTTTTGCGCATCACGTGGGGTATATTTTTAAAAGCGAAGAGGAAAAAGCCAAACATTTGCAGCGAAACCTTCCTCCTATTTTGGAAGAATTAGAGAGAGAACCTGAGAATCTCCGTCTGGTCATGCAGGCGGTACAAGAATATCTGTTCGATAAAGATTACAAAACAGCAGAGGAATATTGTCGGCGCGGGCTTGTTAGCCAAGACCGTCAAAGAGATTTGGTATGGAATTGGATTGCGGCTATGCTGATCCGGTCATTGTTGCTGCAAAACAGAGAGGAGGACGCATTTCAGGAAGGGGACGCTTTATTGGAAAATGACCGGCTGAATGAATTGGCACGAATGGATATTCATTACACACTAGTAAGCGCGGCACAGAAGCAAAATAATTCGGACCGTGTCTTGGAAAATGCCTTTGAATATGGCCGTCTGGCACGGTATTTTGATGAAAATCCGGAGAAAGTTTTCGATCAAGTGATGTTATCGTTAAGTGACATTTTGAAGGAGGAGAAACGCAAAGAGATTAACCATTGCTTTTTTATCACTTCTAAACAATTGGAGAAATATGAAAAACTTTGCGAATATGCAGATTTGATTGCTTGGAATCAGGATTACATGAAACAAGCATTATATTTTTATTTAGTGATCGAAGCTTCCGCTGATTCAGGAAATTATGATTGCCTGACCCGGACAACACAAAAAATTTGTCAGCAGGGAACTCTTCCAGAAGAATGGATGAGTGAGATCCATAAAGTCTGCAATTGTGAGGATCAAGAAAAAAGATATTCTTTGAGAAAAGCATTTGCCAATGTGGAAAGTGAGGAAGCATATTTTTTCGTTTTGAAAGCCTGGTGTGCGGAACAGGATGGCGGAGATGTACTGGCAGCATTACAGAAATGTTTGGATCAGGGTTTAGATTGTGCAGTTCCCCATGAAGATTTACTTGGGATTTGTTTGCGTACAGGTAATGATCCAACCCCATTTTTAAAATCCTTATATATGGAAGACTGGGCGTTGAGTTTCTCGCAGTTAGTAAATCATACTTTTCCAGAGGATTTGCAGAACTTATTAGATGGTACCAATAAAGTATTGGGTCCAATTAACCAATCGCAGTCTTTTGCACTTTCTAAAATGATCCGGCAGAAAATGCTTGATGATCCGGACTTTCCAGAAAATAAATTATGGGAAACCACAAAAGCCTATGTTGGCGATATTTTGGGATACAATCGCGGTATTTATCAGGAAAAATTGTTTGGAGAAGATGCAAAACAGAATCTTCCAAGAGAAACAGTTTTTGCATTGAGATTACAGGAAGCTGTCCAAGCCAAAGAACACGGTGATTTGGATCGAATGTCTACATCTCTCAAAGAATGTATAGAAGCATATCCACCAAGAAAAGATCTTGTCAACCGTTTGTTGGAACAAATCAAAAAAGAGATGGAGGAACAAGAAAAACAGCAAAATGAATTTACTGCATTGGGTGGGATGATTAAGGAACAAATTGCACGTTTGATTGAATTTGAGAAATTTGAAGAAGCCCGTAATGTATTGCATCAGCTTCGGACGTTGATGCCCAGTGATCCCGAATTGGAGAGTCTGGAAGAAAAACTGTCGGCGAGTGCCTGGAAATTTGCTTGAAAGAAAAGAGGATGACAATATGCTGGAACAATTCCACGAAAAAGAATTGCGTCAGAAAATTCTGGAAAGTGTCGCGGAATATTATAAAATATTTCATCAAAGAGAAAACGATTCCAATTCTTATCTTCCGTATGCAGGACGTGTATATGATCATCATGAAATGATGAATTTAGTGGATAGCGCTTTGGATTTCTGGCTGACGGCTGGGAAATGGACGGATCAGTTTGAACGGAATTTTGCGAAATTTCTGGATGCAAAATATTGTTCTGTTGTAAACTCGGGTTCTTCTGCCAATCTTGTAGCCTTTATGTCTTTGACTTCGCCGCTATTGAAAGAACGTGCAATTCAACGAGGTGACGAAGTGATTACCGTTGCGGCTGGATTTCCCACTACGGTTGCTCCTATGATTCAGTACGGAGCTATACCCGTATTTGTTGATGTGACTATTCCGGAGTATAACATTGATGTTGGCCAATTAGAAAAGGCACTATCTAAAAAAACAAAAGCGGTTATGATCGCGCATACTTTGGGAAACCCTTTTGATTTAAAGGAAGTTAAGCGGTTCTGTGATAAACATGAGTTGTGGCTGATTGAAGATAATTGTGATGCTTTGGGTTCGGAATATTGTTTGGACGGTAAGTGGAAATATACTGGTACCATCGGTGATTTTGGGACTTCCAGTTTTTATCCGCCCCATCATATCACCATGGGAGAAGGCGGGGCAGTGTACACGGACAATCCACTCCTACATAAAATTTCCCGTTCCCTGCGCGACTGGGGGAGAGATTGCCAGTGTCCTTCCGGTCATGACAATATTTGCGGGCATCGTTTTGATGGTCAGTTTGGCGAGCTTCCACTGGGATACGACCACAAATATGTGTATTCTCACTTTGGATATAACTTCAAGGCAACTGATATGCAAGCAGCAATTGGTGTTGCACAGCTGGAAAAATTACCGGGATTCATACAAAAAAGACGAGAAAATTTTCAATTTCTAAAAGATAATTTAAAAGATTTTCAAGATAAAGTAATTCTTCCGCAAGCAACAAAACACTCTAATCCGAGCTGGTTTGGATTTCCTATTACATTAAAACAGGGATTGGATCGAAAAAAAGTAACACAGTTTTTAGAAGAAAAGGGGATTCAAACACGCCTGTTATTTGCGGGAAACATCATGGCTCACCCCTGTTTTGATGAGATGAGAAAATCAGGGAAAGGCTATCGCGTAGTTGGGAATTTACCAAACACAAACCGAATTTTGCACGATACTTTCTGGCTTGGAGTTTATGCTGGATTGCACAAAAAACAGTTAGAAAAAATGCTGAATGTATTAAAACAGGCATTGCAATAGATTGATAGAAGAAAATGGGTGGATTTATGAAGGTAGTTCTGTTAGCGGGCGGTTTTGGCACACGCATTTCAGAGGAATCGCAGTTTAAACCAAAGCCCATGGTAGAAATCGGAGGAAAACCAGTTTTATGGCATATTATGAAAACATATTCGCATTACGGATTTCATGAATTCATCATTTGTGCGGGATATAAACAGGACATGATTAAGAAATATTTTGCGGATTATTTTCTGCACAATAGCGACATCACATTTGATTTTTCTAATGGCATCAATGAGATAACCGTACATGACCAACACTGCGAACCATGGAAAGTAACGGTTGTGGATACGGGTTTGCATACCATGACCGGAGGTCGTATCAAACGAATCCAGAGATACATAGGAAACCAAACTTTTATGTTAACTTATGGTGACGGTGTATGCGATGTAAACCTGCAAGATTTACTGGATTTCCATAGAAGTCACGGAAAAATCGCAACGCTTACCTCTGTGACATTGGAGCAACAAAAAGGAGTATTGGATATTGATATCAATAATAGTGTCCGCACGTTTCGGGAGAAAAATCGTGAGGATGGTGCCCAGATCAATGCCGGTTACATGGTGTTAGAACCAGAGGTTTTTGATTCTATTTCAGATGATCAAACAATTTTTGAACGTGAGCCTCTGGAGAGTTTAGCAGTACGTGGCGAATTGATGTCATTTCCCCATCGCGGATTTTGGCAGTGTATGGATACGATGCGTGAAATGCAGGAGTTAGAAGCATTGTGGGCAAGTGGCAATGCTCCTTGGAAGGTGTGGGATGATTGAGCTTGGAATTTTATCGAGGGAAAACAGTTTTCGTCACAGGTCACACTGGATTTAAAGGCAGTTGGATGTGCAAAGTATTGGAAATGTATGGGGCGAATGTGGTTGGTTACGCACTGGAACCGACTACTTCTCCGAATCTTTTTTCCTTGCTAAATTTGAAGATACATTCAATAATCGGCGATATTCGTGACCTAGATCATTTGAGTACTGCGATGAAGCAATGTTCCCCTGAAATCGTCATACATATGGCGGCTCAGCCTATTGTCCGGGAAGGATACCGTGATCCGGTGTATACTTATCAGACAAATGTCATGGGGACGGTACATGTTTGTGAGGCGATCCGCCAGTGTGAAAGTGTAAAATCATTTGTGAATGTTACCACGGATAAAGTTTATCGAAATAATGAATGGCCATGGGGATATCGCGAAACCGATCCTCTGGATGGCTATGACCCCTATTCCAATTCAAAATCCTGTTCGGAATTGGTGACGTCTTGCTATAAAAATTCATTTTTTGATACAAAAAAAATTGCAGTATCAACGTGTCGTGCTGGAAATGTGATCGGAGGCGGGGATTTTGCACCGGACCGGATTCTTCCTGATTGTGTACGGGCAATGAAGAACAAAGAAAAAATTTTTGTTCGCAATCCTCACTCGGTCAGACCTTATCAGCACGTGTTGGAACCGGTCGCTGCTTATCTGCTGTTGGCAATGAAGCAATATGACGATTTGCGGTTGGCTGGAAATTATAACATTGGTCCGAAAGAACGAGACTGTATTTCGACCGGGGAATTAGTGGATTTGTTTTGCCGGATTTGGGGTGACGCTCAATGGGAGATGGTTTCAATTGATGACGCTCCGCATGAAGCTAATTTTCTGAAATTGGACAGTTCCAAAATAAGATCGGTGATTGGTTGGAAACCATGCTGGAATATGGAAGAAAGCGTTCAAAAGACAGTGGTGTGGAGTCAGGAATATCTGGCCGAGAAAGATGTCAATGCGGTAACGGAACGACAAATCCGGGAATATTTTTCTCGATGTGGATAGTAGGAGAGTGGTTATGAGAAAAGCTCTGGTAACCGGTGCAAATGGTTTTATTGGCAGCGCGCTTGTCCGGGAATTGCTGGCGCATGGAATCGAAGTGATTGCGGTGGTGAGAAAAAACAGGAATCATATCCCGGAAAATGTACGGGGGATTGAATGCGATTTAGCGAACTTCTGTCGCTTGCCGGAAATGATTTCTGATCGGGATATCGATGTAGTTTATCATATGGCATGGAGTGGCTCATCTGGTACTCTTAGATCGGATTATTCCCTGCAATTAGAGAATGCGAAATATACCTGTGATATGGTGAAGATTGCAGATGCCATGCAAATCAGAAGATTTGTTGGCGCTGGTACTCTTGCACAGATAGACTGTGATTCATATATTTCCCAAAACGGCTCGATTCCAAATCCGGTAAGCTGTTATGGAAGTGCGAAAATTGCGGCACAATACATGAGCAAATCGGTTGCAAACTCGATAGGTCTTGACCATGTATGGTGTTTTATTTCTAACACTTATGGTGTCGGAAATGCAGCGATGAATTTTGTCGATATGGCTATTCAACGTATGTTAAAAGGAGAACGTTCTGCTTTTACAGATGGTGAACAAAATTATGACCTTGTATATGTATCGGATACGATATGCGGACTTTATCTTTGTGGAAAATATGGGAAAAATAATCATTCTTATTATATTGGAAGTGGAGAGCCCAGAAAACTAAAAGAATATATCAAGATAATACGTGATGCGGTTAATCCAGATATCCCTATTTATTTTGGAGAAATTCCTTTTCGTGGTGTTACACTTCCTCTTGAAAAATACAATATAGAAACGATTTCGAGGGATACGGGTTATAATCCGAAAATTAAATTTGAAGATGGGATTATAAAAACTGTCCAATGGCTCAGGGAGAAAAATTTATGATACAGAAGTTTGAGTTTCATGAAACGAAGATTACAGAGTTAATCGAAATTACACCATTCTATTCGGATGACATCCGCGGTTGTTTTATAAAAGATTACTCCAAAGATATTTTTGAAGCAAATGGTATCATACATAATCTTTCCGAAGTTTTTTATGCAATCTCCCACAAAGGGGTAATACGAGGATTGCATTTTCAACGAGAAAAACAACAGGCAAAATTGGTTCGCTGCATTTCGGGACATATCTATGATGTGGTAGTGGATTTGAGACCCAAAAGCCTGACATTTCAAAAATGGCTGGGGTTTGATTTGACAGGTGAGAATCATAAATCTATTTTGATTCCAGGTGGTTGTGCGCATGGATATTTGACACTGCAACCATCTATCGTTTCTTATCAATGTAATGAAAAATTTTACAGCGAATTTGATGATGGAATCCGATGGAACGATCCAGATATTGGAATCGACTGGGGATTAGAACAAGTCGGGGGAGCAGAACGGATTATTCTTTCTGAAAAAGACAAAAATTTGCAATATTTTCGTGAATTTATGACACAATATGGCGGTTTGGAATAGTTGAATGATGGGAAGGTTTCTATGAAAATAACAGTAGTGACACAAGCCTATAACGCAAAAGGATATATTCCCAAATGTGTGGAAAGCGTGCTCAATCAAACCTACACAAATTTTGAATATATTCTTGTGGATAACGGATGTCAGGATGGTACACAGGATATTTTACAGGAATATGCAAAACAAGATGAGCGGATCAAGGTCAAACGTTTTGAAAAAAATATCCCAAGTGTCATCCGTTGGATTGACGTGGTATCAGAAATCGGTACCGGAGATTATGTTGCCGATCTGGATGCTGACGATTGGTATGACCCCACTTTTCTGGAACGTATGGTAAGCATTATTAAAGAAACAGATTGTGATATTGCTGCCACAGGTACAGCGATGCATTTTGAAGATACCAACCAAATTGGATACCGGTCGACGAATCGGCAAATGGTGATTGACAAAAAGGATTTTGCCAACGCCTATTCCTATTATCATGCTTTTTTCCGGACCGTTTGGGCAAAACTGATCCGTATGGAGCTCATTCGGAACACATCGGTGGTATCTATTGAGGCATCTGGTGTAGTGAATGGAATCGATACCTTAAATTCGTTTGCATGGCTCCGAAATGCCGACCGCATTTGTGTGGATAATTCTGTCCTTCATCACTACTTATTTCATAAACAATCTCTTACTTCTGTCTACCATAAGCAAAGAGCATATGAGGATATTGCTCTGTTCGAGGATGCCGTAAATTTTTTGTCTGATTACGGTCCTATCAGTCCGCAAAATATGTCATTTGTATATCTTGTTTATGTGAATGCTATTCATGATACCCATACCTACATTGGTAAGTCTACACTTTCATACGAAGAAAAATTGAAAGAATATCACACGATTCTTTCCCATGATGTTACAAAAAAAGCATTTGCTTTAAACACGGAAAATACGAATAAAATCAAACTAGCATTGTTATCTGAAGTTTTCAATTGCGCTTCTCAGTTGACCAATGAAAATGATGATTTCAATGAAATTAAATCGATTTATTTTCCTGTTTGCGGTGATGCTGTTTCAATCCAATCTGTAAAGCTTTTTTTAGTACGAAAAGATTTATTTCACAGTTTGATGTTGGATGACCGCGAATCAATTGTGAGATCGATTTTGTCCATGATGCAAAAACAGCAAATGATAAAACAATTTGATTTAATCGGGATTCTCAATAAATTCGTACAGGACAAACCACTGCTAAACGGGATGTCCGATATGAAATTTTTCAGAAGATTCGGTGATATTTATTTACTGGTTTTTCAAGAAAAATATGATGATGCTTTGGAGATCATGACTGATTTTCTTCTGGAGCAAACACAATATAATGAAACTTTTTTACAATTTTATTTGTCAGTGTCAGCACTCTTGGAATGTGAGGAGGCGTTTATTTTTGGCAAGGTGAAACTTGCATCATTTTATTGTATGCAAAAACAATATGAAAAATGCAGTTTGGTTCTTGATGATCTTAAAGCTATGGGTATCGAAGATAATGAAGAAATTTCACAAATCAAATCAAAGTTGAACATATGATTGGTAGTATGGAAATTTCACTTTGTGTCAGCAGGAGGAGATCGCTGTGATTATTAACCTGACAGTAAATCCACATCAGGTGCAGAAACGCACTCGGGTCACAATGGAGTCGCCGGAAGCTGTGAAAGGCTTTCCGGTGCTGGTGATCGATAAGGACAGTTATATTGTAGGTGCTCAGGTGCAGAATACCATGCAATTCGATATTGCGGCGGGGCGGCATTGTCTGGCTGTCGGCAAGGTATGCTCTATGGCGGATGGCATTACATTTATGCTGGATATGAACCATGATTATCTATCTGTGGTACAAGGGGAGCCCTCTTTTTTGCCGCAGGGCAGTGGTGGCGGCACAGCAAAAAAGAGAAGGATACACCGGAAGGGGACCATCATTCTGCAAAATGATGTGTGGATTGGCCGCGGTGTGACAGTCATGCCTGGGGTCGTTTTCCGCAACGGAAGTATCGCCGCCACCAATGCCGTGGTGACGAAGGATGTGCCGCCTTACGCTATCGTCGGCGGCAATCCGGCCAGGATCCTGCGCTACCGGTTTGATGAAAAGACTATAGAGGAGCTGCAAAAGATTGCGTGGTGGGATTGGCCTGGACATGTCCAGAAGGCTAGAAGGGCGGATTTCGCCCTTCCAGCAGAGGCTTTTGTTGAGAAATATTTACCAGAAGCAGAAACACGGTTATCCCAGGTCTCGCTATTGCCGGAAAAGGGGCCTTTACCGGTGGTTTTGTTTGTGCCGGATATCAACGATCCATTCCCGATGTATTGCCAGATACTGGACCAGTACTTCCAAAAGGACCGGCCCAATGTGGAGCTGCTGATCTATCTTTCGAAAGAGGAATCTACAGCCAAATCGCTTCGGGTGCTGGAAGACATCCTGAAGAAATATGAATCACGGAACAGCTACGTCACACTGCAAACAGGGACTACAATGGATGAACGCACGCTGTTCCAATATGCAGATTACTTTAT
Source organism: uncultured Eubacteriales bacterium (assembly GCA_949741605.1). Classification (GTDB taxonomy): domain Bacteria; phylum Bacillota; class Clostridia; order Oscillospirales; family Acutalibacteraceae; genus UMGS1071. The sequence continues at coordinate 11,660 of CATJNB010000136.1, forward strand.
TACGACCCGTAGCCTGGAAACTGTCCGCCGGACATGCCTCGCGGACCAATACGGCACGAAGATCCTGTTTGGTACGGATGATCCGATATTTTCTCCGGAGCTTGTGTAAAGGAGATCGTTTTATGTCCCAATTTGCATTTCAGGACACCTCTATTCCAGGCTTGATAAGCATTACGCCCTTCCTAGTTCCTGATGACAGCGGATACCTTTCTAGGCCTTTTGAGAAGTCTGTTTTTGCGTCCCAAGGGATCGAACAGGAACCATGGGAGGAGCTGCGTTCCTGTTCGAAGAAGGAGGTCCTGCGTGGACTCCACTTCCAGCGGAAACACAGTCAGGACAATTGGTGCAGGTGCTTTGCGGCGCGGTGTATGATGTAGCGGTGGATCTGCGGCAGGGGTCGGAGACCTTCAGGCAATAGGAGGACTTCTATCTCACGGCGGAAAATAAGCGGATGGTATACATACCCAAAGGATGGCTCATCGGTAGTTTGAGTGGAAAGTAAAAACTGAGCAAGCCCTTGGCAGAGAAGGAGAAGCTGCTATGATTTGGTGACTACAGACTGAATCATGGAAGAAGGCTCCCCAATGACTGCCAAGAAGCTAGTTCAGCTCATCATCGGTGCGGTAGGATTTGTGCTTGAAACAATCTGGTTCGACACCGAGATGAACAAAGTAATCTTTGCCGTGCATACCACCCGGTGGGAGAAATGCCACTGCGGCATCTGTCATCGGAAGGCAAAGCGGTACGACAGAGGTCGTGTTTTTCATAAATATGCTATATTTGGATACGGGTTTTTGGTATGTATGGACTGCATTTTTTATTATGTCGTTATTCTTTCTGGGCAAGCAGCTGCATACCAACCGCCCACCGAATGCAAAAAATGCTATTCTTAAAAAGAAGGAACCCTATTTTATGATTCAAAATGCAAGTAATATTCTAAAGAGTCAAAAACAAAAGACAAATGACAAGGAATTAGCTTCCTTGGTTTATCGCATAAAATGTCTGGAGGAAAAGTTATCTGTAGAGAGTGACTTTGGTTACGGGAACGATCGTATAATTAACTATGAAAATAAAATTACTGAACAGTTGCAGTTTATTTTAAATGCTATATCGGATATTCCAAGTGATTTTTCTATACAAACTATTCAATTATTAAATACCTCAATTGATAATGTCAACACTTTGTTATATAAGCGGACAGAATTAAAGACACGATAATAAATCTGTTTGTGGACAACATATCGTCTTTATGGAAATAAAAAATCCGAACCCATCGCCAATCGGCACAAGGTTCGGATTATATTGTTTTGGTGGACCCGAAGGGGATCGAACCCTCGACCTCTGCGTTGCGAACGCAGCGCTCTCCCAGCTGAGCTACGAG
>CATJNB010000137.1 GCA_949741605.1 uncultured Eubacteriales bacterium
GTCACACAATCCGCACAGATCCCTTCGGCCGTAATCACATAACACGCCACCAGCTTATCCTTGACCATTTCTAAGGCAACCCCACATTCCTCTAATTGTTTGCGGGCTTGCTCACGCTTGGTTTGGATGAGAGGGTCCTGTGTGATCACATTACCGGTAAATTGTGTCAGGGATTGCAAAATGGATGCATCATCATCAATCAGGCGCAGTGCGATCCATCGGCTGTTCCATTTACCGTGTAAAGCTTGCTGTACGGCTGGCTCTAAGATAGAAACAGCATCTTCCAGCTGCTGCACATACCGCAGGTGAATCGGACGCTCCTTGTGTTCCGGACAGTTCACTGTTTGGTCGATGGTTTCTAGGAGGGCGTCCAACCCCTTTTTGCTGCGGGCTGTGGCGGCCACCACAGGAACCCCAAGGCTGGCCGATAATTTCTCAAGATCAATAGTAATGTGCTTTTTTTTGGCTTCGTCCATAAGGTTAACGCATACAATCACATGGTTGGTAATTTCGATGGTTTGCAACACAAGATTGAGATTGCGTTCCAGGCATGTAGCATCACAAACGACAACCACAGCATCGGCTCCGCCAAAACAGATGTAATCACGTGCGACTTCCTCCTCTGCGGAATGAGCCATCAGAGAATAGGTACCGGGCAGATCGATAATGGTGTATTCCGTGTTGCCAAACACACATTTCCCTTGTGCGTGAGATACTGTTTTTCCTGCCCAGTTCCCAGTATGCTGGTTGCTGCCGGTCAGGGCATTAAAGACGGTGCTTTTTCCCACATTGGGGTTGCCGGCCAGACAAATTGTTTTTTTGGCACGTTCGGGCATGGCTCACCTCACGCTTTGACCAGATTCTTCCATCGGGGGCTGTACCAAAATCTGGGAAGAATCGTCCGAGCGCAGGGCGATGACTGCGCCACGGATTTCATAAGCCACGGGGTCTCCGGCAGGGCTTTTTTGCAAACAACGTACCCAAGTGCCTTCAATCAGTCCAATATCCTGTAAACGGCGGCGCATACTCCCGGTTGATAAGAGCTTTTTGACCCGGGCGCTCCCGCCCACCGGAAGCTGAGAAAGTGACATCAGAGGTTCCATAACAACGACTCCCTTTCCAAAAATCTTTGGATTGCTCCTGTTATCTATCATAATCTTATATTGGTGAATGTGTGCGTGCATGCAGGGCACAAAAAAACGGTACAGAAACAAACTGTACCGTAAGAGGAAAGAAAAATTCTTGTTTTATGAAATTTTATTTGCGTTTAAAGGCAGATTTTGGCATCGAACAGATCGGGCACACCCAGTCATCAGGAAGGTCCTCAAAGGGGAGATCCTCGTCATGATACACGTAGCCGCACACAGTACAAATAAACGATTCCCCATCCATGTGATCACGCAGCTGGGAGTCCGGTTGGTAGGTTGGGGCGTTGCGGGGGGACTTTCCTTTGATAACATTATGGTAAAAGTCGTAGGTCATGGGTACCCCGCGGCTCTTGTCACTTCCAGCAATCACTTCCGCGATAAACAGCGTATGGGTGTGGGTTTTGATCTGGTTTACTACCTTACAGAGCATCCAGCAGCAACCCTTCTCCTTGATGACTGGCACCCCTTCCTGCAGGACCCTGTGACGGATATTATTGAGCTTATAGGAATCGCGTCCAGAATTAAAGCCCAATGCACCAATCACTGTACCAGGAGTGTCTTCGGAAAGTACCGTAATGGTAAACAGGCCGTGTTTCTGGATACAGTCATGGCTGTAATTATTCTGGTTCATACTCAGGGCAACTAAAGTTGGTGACGATGCCACTTGGAAAACAGTATTCACGATACATGCAGAAGGGTTTTTGTCCCCTTTGACCCCGATGGCATATACCCCATAAGAGAGAGTTCTTAAAATTTCATTTTTCATGTTCCGTACCTCCGCATCCCATAGCATTTTTTGCATGGGAGGTTTTGACTTTGTCCCAATAGGATTGGAACGCTTGTTCATTTTTGTTGTCGCCATACTGGTAATAAGCCGCATCCAGCAGGGCGTCGGGCAAATATTGTTGATGGACCCAGTGGCCCGGGAAATCGTGTGGGTACTGGTAAAATTGGCCTTTTTGTTTTTGGTCCGCGCCGTCATAATGCATATTTTGCAGTTGCCGCGGGATACTCCCTATTTTGCCTGCCCGGATATCCGAGAGAGCCGCGTCGATGGCACAGTAAGCCGAATTGGATTTGGGGGCATGGCACACCAAAACGACCGCATCCGCCAGTGGGATGCGTGCCTCAGGCAGTCCCACCTGAAGCGCAATATCGACTGCCGCCTTGACAATCGGAAGAATCTGCGGCCACGCAAGCCCCACGTCCTCACAGGCGCACACCATCAGGCGGCGGCAGGCAGACGGCAGGTCATCCGCTTCCAGCAGACGGGCCAGATAATGCAGGGCAGCATTGGGATCAGAGCCACGCATGGACTTTTGGAATGCCGACAGGATATCATAATGCTCATCACCGCCCTTGTCATAACGCATGGCGCTGTGTTGGGAAAGCTCTTTGGCACGTTCCAGTGTCACGTGACATGCACCTTCCTGCTGTCCAGTTGAGAGTACACACAATTCCGCAGCATTGATCGCTTTACGAACATCGCCGCCGCAGGAACGGGCGATCGTTTCGACCACATTCTCGTCCCACGTGACCGTACTATGCTGCTCATCCTCCAAAAAATGGAATGCACGCTCCACAGCCTGTGCGATTTCGGATGGCTCTACAGGTTTAAATTCAAACACTGTGGAACGGCTTAAAATGGCGTTATATACATAAAAATAGGGGTTTTCGGTCGTGGATGCGATGAGCGTAATCTGACCATTTTCCATAAATTCTAATAAGGTTTGTTGTTGCTTCTTGTTAAAATATTGGATTTCATCCAGATATAAAAGAACACCATTCATGGTTTCGAAAGTATCCAGGCTGGCGACAATATCACGGATATCGGAGGTGGACGCCGTAGTACCGTTCAGTTTGCAAAATTTACGGTTGGTTTGCCGGGCGATCATGGTCGCTAACGTAGTTTTCCCGATTCCCGGCGGGCCGTAGAAAATGAGGTTTGGGATTTGCCCGGATTCGATGATCCCGCGCAGGGCTTTGCCTTTCCCTAACAGATGGGGTTGTCCGACAAAATCTTCGAGTGTATCCGGGCGCAGACGGTCAGCAAGGGGGGCAGGCATTTCTCTACCTCCTGATTCCTAATATATTCCCCAAATGGCAGTTTGATGCACAAATGGGCGGACCACCTGTCAGCCCACCCATTTTCAGGGACCGCCTTATTCGTATAGAGGGTAGCGGCAACAAATTTCCTGTACCATGCCACGGATTTTCTCAATTTGAGACTCAAAGCCGTCTGTAACAGCCATGGCGATACATTCGGCAATCACGTCCATATCCGCAGGGGTGAGGCCGCGCGTGGTGACAGCTGGCGTACCGATGCGTACCCCGCTGGTCACAAATGGGCTGCGCTGTTCGTTGGGGACTGTGTTTTTATTCACCGTAATATATACGTCATCCAAACGGTGTTCGAGCTCTTTTCCGGTCAGTTCACTGCCGCTGAGATTGACTAAAAGCAGATGGTTGTCCGTACCACCCGATACCAGATTGATTCCGCGTTTGGTCAGGCTGTCAGCCAGCGCTTTGGCGTTTTCGACTACTTTGTGGCCATAGTTTTTAAATTCGGGCTTGAGAGCCTCGCCGAAGCAGACCGCTTTTCCAGCAATCACGTGCATCAAAGGACCGCCTTGGATTCCGGGGAAAATGGCTTTATCAATGGTTTTAGCATATTCCTCGCCGCACAGGATCAGGCCGCCGCGTGGGCCGCGCAAGGTTTTGTGGGTGGTAGAAGTAACAATGTGGGCATATGGGACTGGGTTTGGATGCACCCCAGCCGCGACAAGCCCAGCGATATGTGCCATATCGACCATAAAGAGTGCGCCGACTGCATCAGCGATGGCACGGAAGCGTGCAAAATCAAGGGTTCTGGGATAAGCGCTGGCACCAGCAACGATCATTTTTGGCTTGACTTCTTTTGCCTGTGCTTCGAGTTTATCATAGTCAATCTGGTGGGTGACAGGATCAACGCCATATGGGACAAAATTATAATAGCTGCCGGACATATTAACAGGGGAACCATGGGTGAGATGGCCACCTTCAGCAAGGCTCATTCCCATGACAGTATCGCCGGGCTTTAGCAGAGCAAAATAGACCGCCATATTGGCTTGTGCGCCCGAATGGGCTTGTACATTCGCATGCTCTGCACCAAAGAGTTCACAGGCACGTTTGCAGGCGATATCTTCTATGATATCGACACACTGGCAACCGCCATAATAGCGTTTTCCCGGATAGCCTTCTGCATACTTATTTGTCAAAATACTCCCCATGGCAGCCATCACAGCCGGGCTGACAATATTTTCGGAAGCAATCAGTTCGAGATTGCGTTGCTGACGTTTGAGTTCCTGATCCATCGCCTGACCGACTTCGTTATCATATTGATTTACAAAACCGATCACGTCCATCATATCTTGATACATGCTTTCAAATCCTCTCTAAAACGAAAAACATATTTCATTTTATTATACACGGATTATCTGCAGAACGCAATAAATTTTACATAAAAATAAGGCTTGCAATTTTCAAAATGATATGCTATAATAAATTTCACTGACATAAAATTGAGAAAAATTACCTATGTCATGTTTCTGATATCCGGGTGTGGCGCAGTTTTGGTAGCGCGCTTGAATGGGGTTCAAGAGGCCGCAGGTTCAACTCCTGTCACTCGGACCAGGATTGGGTTGCAAAATAGATGTCCACGGCTCAAAGCCAGTAGCCATGCGGGTTTGCGGGTTTTTAGGAGCGAAATTCGGGTAAGAGTTTACCGTGGATGTCCAAGCCCAAAAGAAACAGAAAAAGCCCCAAAAGCGGAGTCACCGCCTGAAAAATCAGGTTGGTGGCTCCGCTTTTTTGCGTTTTTTAGAAATTTTTTGAGAAAAAACAGATAGAAAATTTGAGAGAATAATTAGTGAGTTTTCACAAGAGCCAGTCGGTCCTTACAAAGAAAAAGACAAGCAGTGTCCAGAATTTTATCTGGACACTGCTTGCTTTTTGTTTTGTATGAATCATAGCGAATGGGATTAGGGAAAACAGAAGCAGAACGGCACAAAAAACTGTTTAGTACAATAAAAGATTAGGGTGATTGCCTATAGAAACAACGCAAATGGAGGAACACAAATGATGAGTAAGACATACGGATACATCCGGGTATCCAGTGCGGATCAAAATGAAGCCCGGCAATGGATTGCTATGAATGGGAAAGCCATACCCAAACAGAATATCTATCTGGACAAACAGTCCGGGAAAGATTTCAACCGACCGCAATACAAACGGATGCTAAAAAAGTTGAAATCCGGCGATCTGCTCTACCTATTAAGTATTGATCGCCTGGGGCGCAATTATGAGGAAATCCAAAACCAGTGGCGTATCCTGACAAAGGAAATCGGGATTGATATTTGTGTGTTGGATATGCCGCTGCTTGACACCCGAAACGGCAAAGACCTCATGGGAACCTTTATAGCAGACCTTGTGCTGCAAATTCTCTCTTTTGTCGCACAGAGCGAGAGGGAGAATATCAAAAAACGGCAAGCCCAAGGCATTGCCGCAGCGAAAGCAAAAGGAATCCGTTTGGGCAGGCCGCCAAAACCCCTCCCCGAAAACTACCATCAGGTGTACCAACGATGGAAATCCGGAAAAATTACCGGGATAGAAGCCGCCAAACAATGTGGAATGACGATGTCCACATTCCGCTATCAGGCCCGGATTTACGAAAAAGTCCATTTATAGTAATCAGGGTATTTTTACTAAAAAGTCTACTTTTTAGTAAAATGTATTGCAATGCGTTTGTTTCTGATATGTAGGCATATTATACCATAAAAGCTAGTATTTCGCAATGTTTTTTTGAAAAATTAGAGCATAAAAAAGGCTTGCTAAAAGGTAGACATTTTAATAAATGAATAATTGAGCATATAACATAAGTAAAAGGAATGACGAGAAATGATTACGAAAGAGGCGAGAGGAATGATATGCCCCACCGTTATTAGGGAAGATTGGCGGTGGGGCATAACTGTTTTTTTATCCATTCATTTAGTAAACCCTTTTAACGGAAGAGTCAGGGGGCAGTTGCCATGTATTGGTAACTGCCCCCTGATATAACATGCGAAAACCACAGGAAGAAATAGTTGGCATTCGATATTTTTCATTTTGCCAGAAAAGTAATATTAGCCACCGGTAAGTCCGTAAGTACCACATACGGGGTAGATATTTTCCAAAGACTTAGTCGATATTCAGTTTTAGAAAGAATCGAGATGAAACTAGTGAAAAAGCAAAAAAATGAATCGGAACGGCTCATAGAAAATTTAAAGAAAGCGAC
>CATJNB010000138.1 GCA_949741605.1 uncultured Eubacteriales bacterium
TGTGCGCCCCAGTGGTACTGAACCGAAAATTAAAATTTATCTCTCCGGCAAAGGTGTGGATAAAACAGCTTCACAGGGCATTATTGAAAAGCTCAAACAGGCTGCTCCTAAAGTCCTTGGGATTGATGATTAATCATGCTAACGCATCCATGCCGTAGGCGCATAAAGTTTTCGTCAACCTTTTTCAAAAGGTTGTGGGGTGTCGGGGCAACGCCCTGACTCGACCGTCGCAACGGTCGAAATTCCCCAAGACTTCCCAAAGCTCAGGAAGGGAGCCGAAAGATTCCGGGGGAATGTTTGGGCGTGGGGAACCCTAGTGAGGGGTTCCCCAGAGTGCCTGAACGATGAGTGAGGGCACTTTTCCCTGTGAGATGGCATGTCACTCGAAAGAAAAAGAAAGCAATCAGGAAATGGGTTTGTTTCCTGATTGCTTCTTTTTTCTCCGTCAGAAGATCGTCCCGCCGTGCTGCTGCACGAGCGTAGCACGGATTTTTTTGATCTTCGATTCTTTTATTATTTTCTTTTTGTGGGCGTTTTGGTCATTGTGGTGCCCTTGCAAGGGGCTTTGCCCCCTGCACCCCCACAACCTTTTGAAAAAGGTTGACGAAAACTTTATGCGCCTACGGCGTTCTCTACGGCTGTCTGGTGGTTATTTATGCCGCCTAGATGGCAACCGTGTTTGAGTTTCATAATCCTTCATCATTTTGACAGCAATCCCACCTAACGCAAGAAGTGCAATCAGGTTAGGAATCACCATCAAACCATTAAAGCAATCGGAGAGCGCCCAAACGAGGTCAACTTTAAGGAAACAGCCTACAATAACCAACAGCGCAACGATCACCGCATAGACCTTGACAGCCTTTTTGCCAAACAGATAACGCACATTGGCTTCGCCGAAAAAGTACCATCCAATGATGGTAGAAAAGGCAAAAAACAGCGAACAAATCGCAATAAAGATACTCCCGAATACGCCAAACAACTGGGAAAATCCAGCTTGGGTCAGGTCGATGCCCGTATAGGTACCGCCGATGCCAGCGGGCAGTACGCCAGTGACCAAAATGACAAGGGCAGTCATGGTCAGGATGATAAAGGTATCAATAAACACACTGGTCATGGCAATCAGACCCTGGTCGCCGGGATGCTTCACTTTGGCTATGGCGTGCGCGTGAGGGGTGGAACCCATACCGGCTTCATTGGAGAACAGCCCGCGCGCTACACCAAACCGGATGGCTTTCTGAATCCCAATCCCAACCACGCCGCCCAGCGCTGCTTTGGGACTGAACGCGCCTACAAAAATCTGCCAGAATGCACCGGGGATCTGTGTGATATTGGCAAAAATAACAATGAGTGCGCCTAAAATATAAAACAATGCCATCACAGGGACAATCTTTTCTGTGACCGAGGCAATGCGCCCAACCCCTCCCACAAAGATCAAAAAGGCTGCTATGGCGACTACCACCCCGATAATCAAGGGGATCAGCGGGACAGGGCCGATTTGGGGCGCAATCCCGAACTGAGCAAACATCGAGGAAAAGGCCGTCCCGATGGAGTTGGACTGCACCATATTCCCAGTAAACCCGAGCGCGATCATCACAAATACCGCAAAAAAACCTGCTAACACTTTCCCGAATTTCCCCCGGAAAATCCCGGTGATGTAATACACAGGGCCGCCAAGGATTTTCCCGTTTTCGTCCAAACGCCGGTATTTTTGCGATAAGGTTGCTTCTGCATAGATCGTCGCCATGCCGAAAAACGCGCTTACCCACATCCAGAAAATGGCCCCCGGGCCACCCATAATCATAGCCGTGGCTGCCCCTGCCAGATTGCCAGTGCCAACCTGTGCGGCAATCGCTGTGGCAAACGACTGGAAGGAGGTCATGCCGCCGTCCGAATGCTTCTTGCCCCGGAACGAAAACCCTCCAAACAGCTTTTTAAACCCTGCCCCAAATTTGCGGATCTGGATAAAACGCAGGCGGATTGTAAAATAAATCCCTGTCCCACACAGCAGGATCAGCAAAACCCAGTCCCACATCACGCCGTTGACAGCGTTGACTATGTTCATGATTATTTCCATATTGAAATCTCCTCGTCAAAATGTCTTTTGTATAGAATACCACATTTTTGGGGAAATTTCAATGAATTTTGACTTTTTTACCAA
>CATJNB010000139.1 GCA_949741605.1 uncultured Eubacteriales bacterium
CGGCAAGATCTAACATTTCCACGTCAATCTGATTGGATGCAGCGGTATAGCTGTAATCATCAAAGGTTTCGGATTGTTTCTCTTGCGCCTTGACAGCAGCGTTATGCCCGTAAGCCTCCGCCAAAATCAGCACAGCCGTTTTGACCGCTTGTGGAATCTCGTCAACGTCTTGAAAAGAATTTTGCGTGTAGGTCATGACATACTGCTCCGCCCTCGCAATATCAACCGCAAGCCGGGTATCGCTGCGGTTCTGTACAGCTGGTATCTCGGAATATTCCCTAACCTCTTGCGGGGTGATCCACGGTCTTTCTGCCATGCTACTGCTCCTGCAATTCGGTCATAGTCGGACTTCCATAGTCCACTTCGTTTTCCGTTTCTTCTGCGCCTAATTCCTCTTTGAGTTTTGCAATCATGTTGTTTCTTCCCTTTACTCCTTTCAGGCTAACGCCTTTATAGGTCGCAAAGGTTTCCAGTTCTGAAACGGTCATTTCTTCCAGTGTTTTGCCGGATTGCGGCTCGTCATTATGTTCTGGCGGAACCTCGGTTTCCTCCAGCAGTTTAAAATATCCGGTAGCAAGAGCCTTGTCTACAACCGCTTTATCTTCCAGAATTAAATCCGGTTTCTGCCGCGTAGCCTGCACTTTTCCGCCACAGCCATAATAAGAAGCTGCTTTCACAAACTTTAAATGATAACTCATGATGGCTCCTTTCTTATTTCAGCCCTTTAATAATCGCCGTCGCGTCCAGTTCCTCAATAATCGGGTCGTAGTCCAGATGAACGACGTAGAACCGTTTATCCTGCATGATTGCCTCTTTGCCCTCGGTGGTCTTGCGAATTTGAATACTGTATGTATTCACCACAATCAGGTTTTTCGGGTCGGTCAGGAGAATGGTACTATCGTCGAGCGATGGGCACTCCACTGCTGGTATTCTGGCTGGGGCTGTGTAAATACTTTCCGGTACCGCGCCGCCCTGTCCAATAACCTGATTGAGCAGAAACAGCTCCCATTCCTGCGCCCTCTTAGGGGACATAAGCCAGCGTAGTTTGCCGTTGTTGTACTTATTTGGAAGCTGTGCCAGTGTTTTGTAGAACAGGTCAAGGCTCATGCTGGCTTCGCTGGAAGCGTCGTAGACATGGCCTCCATTGCTGATCTGTTTAATCCAGCCGTCATTGATATAAAGGAAATCATGGTCGGGATCGCTTGTCTCGACATCCTCGTCGCCATTGAGGTACAAATCCTCCATATCCACGCCAAGCTGAGTTGTCATAAGGTTGGTAATGACCGTTTCGAGGTTCTGCCCCTCGATATTCTCCCGCAAGGTTTCCTCCGTGATTTCCCAAGGCAAGCGTACCGCGGTAGTGCTGTACTCAATCTGGCTGGTTTTTACGCTGGCGCGGTACCCATCGTCGGTGTTCTCGGTTTTCTTGCGCAGAATCCGGCTGGCAATCCCGATTTTATCTACCTCACCCGTCTTTGCGGTACGCATTTCGTGACGGATAAGGCCGCCAAGATTCGTTGCATCAAAGGTCTGCTGAATGAACTTTCTAGCTTGCTCCGGGTTTAATAAACCGGAAGTCAGAGTACCGGTCTGAATCGCTGCTTTCCGGATAATGCTGTTGTTATCAAACATCATAATTGATTTCCCTCCTGTTTGATTATTAAAGAATACCATGCAGGTAATGTTGTTCTCCTGCCGATTTTTCCACGTTGCTGCTGTTCAAATTACTTGGCACGCCCCGGCTTTTGAGTACCGGATCCACCGCTTTTTCTACGGCTTTCATAATCATCTCCTGCACCTGTTCGGCAGTAACGGGTGGTTCCTCCTGTTGCGGTTGCATGGCTTTGGCGATGGCCGCTTCAACCATTTTCTCCACTGTTTCCGGGGTGATTTCCGCTGCGGCCTTTTCGACCTCTCCGGCAGATTCCTGCTGGTGATTCCCCATGGCTTTTGTGATTGCCTCTTCCACGATTTGAGATACTTCCTGTTTTGTCACTTTGTTTTCCTCCTTTTCGCTTTCCTCTTGGTCGTCAAATTCTTTGAGGAACGTCCCCAAACTTTCATAAATGCCGCTTAGGGTTTCTTTGTTTTTGCTGCTCATTTTCTTTCCAGCCTTTGCGATCTGCTCTGGCTGGTCGGTATACAGAGCTTTGGCAATGCTTTCTTGGCCTGTAAGGATGTTGGTAATGATCTGATTGAAGTCCTCAAGGCACTCGCGTATCTTGTCCTCATTTGTTTCAAAACTCCGGCAGCCTGTGATGTTGTCATAGGAGTGCAAAACCTCCTCAAGAGTGTTAAGCGCGTTCCAAAAGAGCGTTCCTTTGCTGCGCTCGTCGTAAAGCTCTGCCATAGCACCCTTCTCTACTACGTTTAGCCCCAACGCCGCTGCCAACTGTTTGAGCAGTCCTTTTTTCTCGACGGCTTCCTTCTTGTTCGCTTTTTCCAAACTCACATCCTCCTCGCTGTAATTCCCAAGGCCGCCCATGCTAAAGCCTGTGATTTCGCCTTTTTCAATGCCTGCCCACACGCTTTCGTCCGCTACTTCCACGGTCATCAGCCATGTGCCTTTCTGGATTTTCTCGCCGCCAATTTCAAAATCTGCTTTGGCAATCCAGTTTTCTACGACAACTGCGTTACTCAGCGGTTCAAAGCTGTGCTGTAAATCAACCTTATCTCCGTTTTTTGCAAACCAATAGGCCGCCTTGGTAATTTCCTGTTCGGTCATAAAGTTGCCTTGACTATCCTCAACCATAGGCTCATACACAATCCCGGTGACATAGTGGTTTTCGGTATCCATCTTGACAATCCGGCCATAGGTCGTGAATGTGGCTGTGCCATCGTCCGCTTTCTTCAAAAGAAACTGACGTTTGTTCGCTGCCTTATCGACCAAACTCACAAATTGGATTTTTGCGTCCGTGATTTCGTATGCTTTTTGTAAACCTGTTTTCATGCTTTCTCACCTCCTTTCAGTTAGCAAAGTTCGATTACTCTTGAAATCCGACCATAGCCTGATTTCTGGCTTTGAGCTTTGCTTCCCATACTTTGTCAAATTCCTTTATGGCTTCCCGCTGCAAGCGTTCCCTTTCTTCCAAAGAAATCCCTAAAATATCCGCATTTGTCACCACAGAAAGGGTACAGTGACATTCCACGCGCTCACTCGGCGGCAAACTGGTATCTCCGGGATACATAGGGTAATAGATTTTACCATCTGCCCCGGACATCTCAAATGGCTCATTTTTCGGCACCTTCTTTTTGTCCATATCTACATGGTTCTGGCGCGGTTTTGTGATGTATATCCCGGTATGCCTCCACATCTTCTGCTCGGCAGATGGGCTTTGCAGGATCGCTTCCTGCTGGGCGGCCCGGTGTGCGGTCAGCACCTCAGTGACGGCCACCCGGCGCGCCCGGTAATATTCATTGCGGATTCCGCTTTCCTGAATGGCGCGGGTAAATTCGGCAATCCCGCTGCCTTTCTCCAGACCGTCTACCAAAATCTTTTCAATCTGTTCATGGCTTTTCAGCTTCATGATTTCCGCCAATTCCCGGCTCCACGATGTTACCCAATCTGTCGTTTGTTTGGATACCTGTGTGATCTTCAATCCGTTTTCCATGTCCGACAGGTAGTACCCGGCAAATTCCGGGACAAACGCGGAAAAGCATTCCCAGAACACGGTTTCCAGTTTCTCCCGCAAGGGATCATCCAGCTTGATACCCGGCCAAATGTCTTTGGCGAAGGTTTCCAAATCAACGGCGTTTTCTGTTTCGGAAAGTACCAGATCTGTTTCTTCTAAAAGAAGCTGGGTGATCTGTTCCTCAAGTTCACTCATGATTCCTACGGTTTCTTTCGATTTCAGATACCCCTCGTCTGCCAGAATATCCGCGAGGTCATGGTCTGCCTTTTGCAGAAATGCGTCAATCGCTTTAATTAACGGCTTACAGTTCAGACACATAATCCACCTCGCGTTTCCCTGCGAGAAATTTATTGATAAAATACTGCTGTCCGCGCCCTGTAACCTTCGGAGTTTTACTCACTGTGGTATGTCCGTCCGCATGGGTAACGGCAGTTTCTTTGATTTCAAACAGCCCTAATTCCATGCTGCGTTGGATCGGCATATTTGTAGTCCGTTCCCTGCCGCCGGATTAAATACCCGTTTTGGCGCATCCAATCAAACAATCGGTTTTGCCCTATGTCCACCCCGTTTTGTTTCAACACCTTCGCAAGCTCTCCAATCAGGATCGTCGCGGTACTTGCAGCAACCGCGTTCGCGAACAATGCTTTCGGGCACAATTCCTCAATCCGTTTGGCCTGCTCTATGATCTTCTTTTCGCTCTCGTCATATTTACTTTTACAATACAAAAGCGCACGAGAAAGCAATTCTTCACCGTCTACCGTTTCCTGTCCCGCAAGGTAGCCGCCGTGTTTTCGGATGGAAGGAATGATCTCGTCTGCCACCAGTGCCTGAAAGTTCTCCGCCGTATCGTTTCTTGCTTTCATAGCAAGACGATAGAAAATATTTTCTGGAATAAAACTGTCTTTCGCAACTTCCTGCGAAAATCCAATTTCCTTTAAATATTGCCTTACCGTGTTCCAGCGGACATACTCTACCCCTTTGCTCGTGTCCGTAAATCCTAATCCCCTCGCCACATTCTCCAATTTCAGATAGACTGTCCCATCCTTTTCGTAGCAGTCCACACCGCCAATATTGAGAATCTGCATTTCGTTCATATTGTTTCCTCCTGATTGATGTTCAACAATAAACTTTTTACCTCTTTCATCACAGCGACCACCGCATCGTCATGATTCCCCGCCGCCTTTTCAATCTGCTTTTGCAGGCTCATAGACAGCGATCCGATATCAACGCCTGTACCAACAGCTTGGGTTTTCTGATAGGCAAGAGGAATATCTCCCCATTCTTGTGGGTAATTCTCGGATACCTTGTCTTTTCCCAACGCTCCCACTGCCAGCTCGTGCGCCATATTGGGAGTGATCCCTCCCGCACCGTTGGCAACTGCCAGCAGTTTGTACGGGTCGTCCGGGTTCGTGATGTCCGGCTCAAGGAAATATGCCTCCACATACTGAAACTGGTATCCATTCAAAAGACGGTTGTTAATCGCCCATGCAAGGCTCTTGCGCTCCGGCTGGAATACCTGTTCCTCTGTGACCTCCCGCGCGGTTTGCGCCGTGGCCCGGTTAAAGTCCGTTGTATAGCCTACATAAAGGTCTGGAAGCTGAAACGAAGATTGCACCTTGCGGCGGTTGTTGTCCAGGTAATCTTGAAAAAGCTCGTCCTTTTGGAGAATGTTTGCAAGGTCTTTGATCTCGATTTCCGGTTTTTCCGATTGCTCCATATCTGTGCGCCCCTCGGTATCTTCTGTTTCCAAAACGATAAAAGCGTGCTGCCCGGATTCTCCTTTGATATCGTTCATGTAGTGCTGAAGCTTTACAAAACTATCATCCGTGAGCGTACCGCCTTTGACTATAATCATAAGAGGCGTGTGCCGGCCATTGACAAAATAGTTATTGTTGAGCATTTCCGCCCTGCGGCTGCCGTCTACTCCAAGCGTTTGCCTGATCCAGCGCACTTCCCCGTATGGCTTTGTGCCAATCGCAAACTCCATAATCTCGTTTGCCTGATATTCCAGAGCAAGTGTTTCCCCCTCGGCAAGATAATTTCCATCCCGGCTGTCCATCACACGGGGATCTCCAAACTCCCGGAAATAAACTGTCTTGCCGCCGATCTCCTGCTTATACTTACAGTAGCGTTTTTGCGCTCGGTCTGCTGGCCGTGGTGGTAATAGATTGTAGGGATGTAAGGGTCGAGGGGGTTTGTCTTGCGAACCGATGGGGTGTCTTGGATAAACTCGATCTGTACCACCTCCCCGGCCATGTTCCGGATTACCTCAAGATAGGAAATCCCATAGGTTTCCCGCGCCTCGATGATATCCTCGAACACTTCTTTGGTATCCTGTTCGATATTCAGCAGCTCAATAATCTCTTGCGCTTTGGTAAATTCCTGCTTCATTTCCTGTGTTTCTTCCACATCCTCAACATACCTCACGCCAATACCAAAACCAGCGATATTATTTTTATAGGCCCGGATACACTGGGGGAGGATCGTGCTGTGCTTTACAAAATCGTGCAGGCCACGCAAGTCAGTGGGCGGAATGATCCAATCCCCTGCGTTATATGCTTCTTGCTCGGACAACTGGGTAGAGGTGTCCGCTTTCTCAATGGGGTTTGTTTGTGCTTTGATAATGTGTACCTGCATCCCCTGTTTTGTTTTATCCATTCTTTTTTCCCTCCCTTCGTTTTGGCGGTTTTACGGGCAGGCAAAGCAAAAGGACGCAGTCTGCTTCATCCGGGGA
>CATJNB010000140.1 GCA_949741605.1 uncultured Eubacteriales bacterium
ATTCGTCCCTGTTTAATTTCTGCCGATTCAAAAACCAGTAAACAAGTCCAAGATTGTCCGCTGCAAACTTCGCTTCCTCCTCTGTTAAGGGACGTTCATAGAATTCTCTTGACTGATATTTTTTCATGGCATACTCTGCACTCCTTTCTTAGTCATAATCAAACAGATCCATGTGATCCACTGCCTCACGCCGTTTATCCGAACACGCAGAACAACAAACTTTTGTGTCTTCAAAATCAAAATGGCCTCCTGTAGAATAATCCCAGTCGATGGTGCCATCCTCATAGATTCCACAGCCGTTCGCTTGAAACGTCCAGAGACTTTTTACGTTTTGCATGACTGCCTTGTGTTCATTATCAGAACCAGCTACTTCCAAACAACGAAAAGTCGCGCCGCCTTGATTTTGGTAGATTTGCCCTACCTCTGGTGTAAACTTTGTACGCATATTTGCATCCTCCTTTCAATGAATAAATGGACGAAGATCATCGTTATAAAGTTCGTAGGCCATACAACCGCAGTTGAATCGGATATAATTCCAGTCTGTCGCGTTGTATAAAGGCAGACGTTCCTTTTCGCCCACTTGACGGATTCGGCGGTGACGATTCACCTCAAACACTGGGACACTGTGACAGATTTCGATTTTTTCGCGGGCGAAGCCATACCAGTCATAGAGAATATCTTTCGCTTCATCATCTGTCATGACACGAGTACCATCTGAATTTTTCAAGCTCTCATAACCGCTTTACTGGACGTTTTCGGTATCCTTATACGGTTTCCATTCCTGTTCCTTTTCGAGTTCCGCTTTCAGTCGTTCCATCTCTTGGCGCAGATTTTCAATCTCAGTATTGCGGCAAGCGATATCGTTAGCATAAGCATGAACGGCTCCGAAGTGAGCGCGAGTGGCGCGTCGCTGAACACGTTCTGCGATACCGTCTTCATTTTTTTGGTAAGCCTTGCAGAACGCTTTTTTGTCTCCATCAAACTCCGTGTAAGCGCTTTCGATAGCAGTGTAAAGATCAGGCGTAGGGTAAATATTGGTTAGTCGTTCAAATTCTTCGAGTAGCATGACGCTATACTCCTTTCACTTCAATAAACTACATAATTGGTTCTGTGTTGCCTTTACGCTGCCACCTCACCATAAACTACATTATACTTCTTGCCATTCAAGCTAAGCGGAATCGGATACCCATGCGTATGAATCCAGCTTCTCACCTTCTCCACCACACTGTCTGTGTACTCATAATCCTCTCCATTATGACCATTGCGGCAATATGGCAGCTTTTCTTGCTCGTCCTCGCTGATGTCAAGCTGATTGATGATTGCGCCGACTGCTTGTGCGTGAGGCACTTTGCCGCCAGAGGCTTTCGAGTAGATGCCTACCATTTTGGCGATTGTGGTTTTGTCGTAGGTTTGCTTTACGCCTTGGAGGGCATTACGCGGTAAGCGAATCCCGATATTGGCGCACACGTCATTGAGAGCGAGTACCTGATATTCTGGTTTGATTCCTGCCTTGTCCCAGATAGATGTCAGCAAATCTGCTGTGCGTTGGGTGGCGTTGATTAGTCTGGCTTGGGCGCGTTGGCTGATAGCGGCTAGTTCTTCGGGGGATTTCTTAGCCGCGCTTTTCGTGGAATATGTACCGGTTTGGCGGATAGACGGTAATACCTCGGATGTCACCCACTTACGGAACGGTTTTGCTTCGGGCTTGTCCGAACGAAGGATTACGTTGTATAGGCCGGATTCGTTGATGATGGTCATATTTTGCTTACCGCCAGGGGGGTCGATTTGACCGACACCCTTTTCATCTTTATCAAGCCGTGCCACAACATCACGTGAATTGTTAATACCCAAAATTCGGCAAACATCAGCCAATACCCACCACGGCTCGTCATTCACCATAACGGTTCGGACTTCCTGTCCTTCATAGTTGAAAATTTGTAAATCGTTCATTGTTACCCTCCTAATCAATTCTTCATATAAATGTCAGTTTCCCCGGAAGCACCTTTTTTCGTTTTGGTGCACATCCACCGCCAAGATGTTTGGCATATGGAATTGGTGCGCTTGTCCGGCTTTTCAAATACGCCTGCAGCCCGGATTCATAAACAAAATGTTGTTTGCCACTGTTATAGGTTTCGCCGAACTCTCCGCTAGTGATTTTTCGACGAGCTGTGTACAGGGAACACCGGATAATTTCTGCAATTTCTTGTGCTGTATAGAGTTTTTCCATGTTCTCACCTCCCTTTTTTGTAATAAAGATAAATCACATGAAAATAATTCATGTTCAACCGAAAAAAATTTGCCCTAATTTAACTCCAAAATACTCTGCAACTGCACGAACTTTACTAACAGACACATTGGAAATATCGCGCTCCCATGCACAATATGTTTGAGCAGAAATACCTAAATCTTTTGCAACTTGTGCTTGAGTTAAGTTTTTTCTTGCTCGTAGCTCTTTAATCGTATACTGCTCTGCTTGCATAATATCACCTCCGTGTCCATATCATACATGAAATAAATTCATGTGTCAATAGTTAACTTGAAATTTTTTCAAGATTTTTATTTTTTTATTGAAATCAACTTGAAATTTTTTCAACTATATGATATATTGATATTCAGGAGGTAGTATATGATACTTGCAAAAAACATCCGATATTTACGCAAAGAAAAAGGTTATTCACAAGAGTACCTCGCGGAAAAACTAAATTATAAGTCTTACACTACCATTCAAAAATGGGAAATGGGAGTATCCGAACCACCTGTAAAAAAATTAAAGGAACTAGCTGAAATCTTTCATGTCGATATTGACGATTTAACAAATGAAGATTTAGAATATAGCGGTGTAAAAACTTCCAGCAATACGAGTGGTGTAAAAATCAATGTATATGGTTATGTAGCCGCCGGTATTCCAATCGATGCAATTGAAGAAATTATTGATGTAGAAGAAATCAGCCCCGAAATGGCTCGTACTGGCGAATTTTTTGGTCTACGAATTAAAGGTAACAGTATGGAACCACGAATTGAAGAAGGTGATACCGTCATCGTACGAAAACAAAATGTAGCCAATAGTGGAGATATTGTAATTGCCTTAATCAATGGTGATGAAGGCGTATGTAAAAAAATAGTGAAACATACAAGCGGAATTAGCTTAGTATCCTTTAACCCCGCATATGAACCTTTATTTTTTTCTAATAAAGAAATCATAGAAAAGCCCGTTGTAATCATTGGAATTGTAAAAGAATTACGAGCAAAATTTTAAAAAATCAAAGAGAGAAACCAAGTATATCAATGAAATTTAGCTTAAACAAATCAGCCCGATGTCAAGGCCGAGTGCTTGGTGTTTGCGATGAAAGTTACTTTGAAAAATAATCTCCCCTATGATTTGTTTGGAGGTCTATTTATGATAAATATAAACACTACCAATTTTCAAAAAAATATCATGGATTATCTAAATCAAGCCGTTATCTATAAGGATGTTATCAATATCAATACCCAAAACGGAAATGCGATTATTATGAGTGAGGAAGAATATAGCGGACTAATGGAAACATTATATCTCATGTCGCACTCGAAAACTGCCGATGAAATTCTGGAAGCTATGCGCGAAAACCGTGAAAACTGCAAAGAATATGATCCTGCGGAGGAATGGTAAATGTATCGTATTCTTTTTTCTAAAAAAGCCGAAAAGCATAAAACGCTTCTAAAACAATCCGGTTTAGACAAAAAAACAAAAATGTTATTGGACTGTATTGCGATAAATCCATTTAAGAATCCTCCTCCGTATGAAAAACTGATTGGAGATTTTAAAGGTGCTTTTTCTCGCAGAATTAATGTTCAACATCGTTTAGTATATATGGTTGATGAGAAAAAACGAGAAATCTTTATTCTTAGTATGTGGACACACTACGAGTGAAACAAACCATCCCAACTCATAACAGTTCTAAAATAAAAAATCCTTCCCCCTGTTGGCGCAGAAGAAAGGCGTTTTCGTGAAATCATAACGTTATATTTATAGAAAGAAACTGCCTCATTATTAGAGTTGGTACCAGAATACAAAATGGGATATGTAGTGGCATATCTTCAAGGTCTAACTACCGATGAAGCTACTCCGGATGAAATCGCTGCTATCAAGGAAGCCAGAAAAGATCGCGTCAAAAATGGTACCCTCCCTCACGGCCCTATCAATTGGGATTAGTCCTGCAACCAGACAAAAAATAACCGCGCTGAAGAACAGCACGACTGTGAACGCAAAGGAGCTGATTTTTATATGGCAGATGTAAATATTCACGTTGACGATACTTTGAAGAACCAGGCAGAAATTGTGCTTTCAGAGTTAGGAATCAATCTTTCTATTGCAACCACCATGTTTCTAAAACAGGTGGTACGTTGCAATGGTATTCCGTTTGATCTGCGCATTGACCCTTTCTACTCCCCGGAAAATCAAGCACATTTACTGGCCGCGAAAAAGCGTATGGAGGCAACAGGCGGCACCGTACATGAATTGATTGAGGTGGACGATGATTAAAGCTTGGGACGACGCAGCATGGGATGATTATTTATTCTGGCAAACACAGGATAAGAAAACCCTAAAGCGAATCAATCTACTATTGCTGGATGTCGAACGTAACGGCAATATAGGGTTGGGGAAGCCAGAACCTTTAAAAGGAAATTTACAGGGATATTGGAGTCGCCGGATCGATGAAACCAATCGTCTTGTATACCGTATTGTAGGAAATCGCATTGAGATTCTTCAATGCCGATCTCATTATAGAGATAAATAAAAAAAGCCGCTCCCAGTGCTACCAACACTGAGAACGACCAACCATGAACCCGAAGGGTTGCACGGTACATCAAAATGCAATCATATTGTACCACAGGCAGCCCATAAAATCAAGAGGGCTGCTTTTTTGCGCCCATTTTTTGGAGGTACATTATGAAAAAACGGAAAGACGGCAGATATGCCAAAAAAATCTCCCTGCCAGATGGTACACAAAAATTTGTCTATGGCAAGAGTATTGCGGAAGTCAACCAGAAAGAGCGTTGTATGCTCAAGGAGTTTGAACAGGGAATCAAACTGGGCGATAATACTACTGTTGGCGAATGGGCACAGGAATGGTTTAAAGTTTACAAGAGTTCACTGAGAGCCAAAACCAAACTAAATTATATGAATGCTTATAATAACCATATATTCCCATATCTATCCTCTATGCCTTTGAAAGCCGTCCGTCCAATTGACATCCAAAAAGTAATGGGAGAAATCGCAGACAAATCAGAAGATTTACAACGCAAAGTTTTAAATACCATGGGACAAATTTTCAAAACTGCAAAAGTGAATGGTCTGATCGGTTCAAATCCAACCGAAGGGATTAAGATTACCCCTCACGCAACCGATGAACGTATCAAAGCACTAACCATAGAACAACAGGACATTTTAATGAAATCTGTTACCGAACCGAGGGCCAGAGTGTTTTGTGCCTTATGCCTTTATGCGGGCCTACGAAAATCAGAAGCTTTGGGATTAGTTTGGAGCGATATTAAAGGCAGCGAGTTAAGTGTAAGGCGTTCGATCACCTTCGTAAAAAACCAGCCAGACGAGAATCACGAATTAAAAAGCAAGTCTGCTTATCGGACGATCCCGATTGTCGATAAGCTGAAAGAAGTATTAGATTCTGCTCCGAAAACCAATTTTTCCATCATCACAAATACTACTGGCGGACAGATTACCTTAACTTCATTCCGTCGAATGTGGAAATATGTATCTGACGCTGTTCCGTTTCACGTACATCCACACATGCTTCGTCATACTTATGCCACGAATCTATATCATGCTGGTGTAGATTTAAAAACTGCACAGCACCTATTAGGGCATTCCGATATTAAAATGACTGCAAATATATACACTCATGTGAATAAAGGTACAGTCAAGGCAGCCTCATTAAAATTAAACGATTTTTTGTCAGGTAGTCAAAATGGTAGTCAAAACAAGAAAAAAGCCTAAAAATCAAAATTATAAAAGCAGTAAAAACCGCATAGATACTAGGTTTTTACCAATTTTTCAAACGATATTCCAACCGTTTTGCCAACTCCTGCTAAGGGAGTAGGTCGGGTAACCGGCGCGAGGGTTCAAATCCCTCTTTCTCCGCCAAATAAACCGCATGGAACCGTCATTTTGGACGATTCATGCGGTTCTTTCTTTTTTCGAAGTTTCCTTGACCGGAGCCCTAAAATTCCCCTTTTCCTCAAACATGTGATCTAGTCACGGAAAAGAAAACATCCCTACTGTATAATATGAAACATGAAAGTACCAGAAAAATCTGGTTCCGCTCAAGAACAGGAGGAGATGGAACATGGCTAAAAGAAAAGCAAAAGTCAGTACGTCAGAATGTGTGGCGTGCGGATGCTGTATCAAGGTTTGCCCCAGAGATGCAATCGCCATTCCAAAAGGAATTTTTGCTAAAGTGAATGAGGCGTTATGCGTTGGCTGCGGGAAATGCGTAAAAGAATGCCCCGCAAGTGTGATCTCTTTGGAGGAAACAGCATGAAAACAAAAAAGAAATGGTACGATTATCTATGGATTGTTTCGCTGGCTTACCTAATTTGGGGTTGCTTCAATATTCTGTTTGCTTGGCTGGGATTGCTTTGCTTTTTTATCCCACTGGTTATCTCAATGGTAAAAGGCAATAAGTCCTATTGCAACAAATTTTGCGGCAGAGGACAGCTGTTTGGTTTGATCGGTGGAAAATTTGGACTCTCTCGAAAAAAAGATATCCCCAAATGGATGAAGTCGAAATATTTCCGATATGGTTTTTTGATTTTCTTCCTTACGATGTTTGTTCTCATGCTGTGGAATACGTACCTTGTATTTGCAGGTATGAAGAACTTGAGTCAGGCTACTACCCTCTTGTGGAGTTTCCGGGTACCGTGGAACTGGGCATATCATGGCACCTTCTTTTCTCCCGGTGTGGCACAATTTGCCTTTGGGTTTTACAGTGTGATGATGACTTCCACCATTCTTGGTCTTGTTACCATGATTTTCTTTAAACCCCGTTCTTGGTGTGTGTACTGCCCTATGGGCACCATGACCCAACTCATCTGCAAAGCAAGAAATGCTGCTACCTCCCACCAGCGTGCAACAGCGCCAAATGCGGAACTGGAAAAGACAAATCAATCGGAAAGCTAAATGCTATAAGGTAAGGTCACGCAGCCGTTTTTTATCAAGGATTGTGACGTCCTTGCGCGAAACCCTGACAATCCCTTCATTGGCAAAATATTTCAGCATCCTGGACACCACCTCCCGCGCAGAGCCAATATATTTCGCAATCTGCTCATGGGTAAGCGTCACCGTTTCACAACCAGTGCGTGCAGCTTCGTCGGAAAGAAAGATAGCTAACCGTTTATCTACGCCCATAAACAGAATTTGCTGCATCACCCACATAACATCGGAAAAACGGCTGACCGCTGTTTCTAAAGCAAAAATTTTTACCTGTGGGTTGCGCTCACTGACTGCCAAAAAAGCTGGCCCTGACAAGATATAACATTGACTTTCCTGTTCGGCATCAATAAATACGTCAAAGGTGATGCTTTGCAGAACACAAGATGCTGACAACATACACATATCGCCGGCATGTAACCGGTATAAGGTGACATCCTTACCGCTTTCCGACAGGATGTACACCCGTAAGCTTCCAGTGCGGACAAAAATAACACCC
Organism: uncultured Eubacteriales bacterium; assembly: GCA_949741605.1. Lineage (GTDB taxonomy): Bacteria > Bacillota > Clostridia > Oscillospirales > Acutalibacteraceae > UMGS1071. Next base: position 7,707 of record CATJNB010000140.1, read on the forward strand.
GAACATTCATTGCCGTCATGCAAGGTTTTGCCTTTGGGATAAGTGGCAACTGCGGAATGCTGACAAAGAAATTCCCGATCGTGTTCCGGCAGACCGTCCCAAAACGGCAGGATTTTCGGATAGACTGTTTTAAACAATTCGCGTCCCATTACTGAATCAACTCCTTTGAAAAGTGAGGTTATCAATATGAAAATTATCATCATTGGCGGTGTTGCCGGCGGCGCGTCAGCAGCAGCCAGACTGAGAAGACTTGACGAGCAGGCTGAAATTATCCTTTTAGAGCGAGGGGAATACATTTCCTTTGCAAACTGTGGGCTTCCCTATTTCATTGGCGGCGCAATCGCCGACCGGAAACAGCTCACCCTACAAACACCCGAGAGTTTTCACGCACGGTTCCGAATTGATGTGCGCGTATGCCACGAGGCCGTATCTATCGACCCCAGCCGGAACATTGTCACGATCCAAGACCTGCGCCAAGGTACTATATATGAGGAATCGTATGACAAACTGATCCTTTCTCCCGGTGCTGAACCCATCAAACCAGAGCTGGAAGGAATTGATGTAGGGCATGTGTTCACCCTGCGTAACATCCCAGACACCGATCAGATTAAAAATTACATCGACCAAAATGCCCCAAAAACAGCGGTTGTAGTAGGCGGCGGATACATTGGTGTAGAAATGGCCGAAAATCTCAAAGAAGCTGGACTGGATGTCAGCATTGTAGAACTTGCCGACCACCTGATCGCCCCCCTAGACTTTGATATGGCTGCGGATGTACACCGTTATATCAAATCAAAGGGAATACATCTTTACCTGAATCATGGGGTCAAGGCAATCCGCAACCAGACGGTAATCTTGCAAAACGGGGAAATCCCTGCCGAACTAGTTGTTTTGTCCGTTGGGGTCCGTCCCGAAGCCCGGCTTGCCAAAAACTGTGGTGTCGCTGTGAATCCCAGAGGCAGTATCGTCGTTGACACCCATATGCAGACGAATATTCCGGGGATTTACGCAGTCGGGGATGCGGTAGAAGTGAAGGACTATCTCACTGGAAACCCTGCCTTTATCCCTCTGGCAGGCCCCGCCAACAAACAAGGCAGAATTGCTGCCGACCATATTTGCGGGCTGTCCAGTGAATATACTGGAACACAAGGCTCTGCAGTCCTCAAGCTATTTGATATGACAGTTGCCACAACCGGTTTGAATGAAAAATCTGCAAAAGCTGCCGGCATCATGTACGAGAAAACTTACCTGTATTCCGGTTCCCACGCTTCTTATTATCCCGGCGCTTCCATGATGTCCATAAAAGCATTGTGGGATCAAAATTCCAAAAAGCTCCTTGGCGCCCAGATTGTCGGCTTTGACGGAGTAGATAAACGCATGGATGTACTGGCAACCGCGATCCGTTTTGGAGCCAGAATCACGGATCTAGCAGAACTTGAGCTTTGTTATGCCCCGCCGTTTGGCAGTGCGAAAGACCCAGTGAATATGCTTGGATTTGTCGGGGAAAATATCATCAGCGGTAAAATGAAACAATTTTTCTGGCATGATGTGGAGACCCTCCCCCGTGATGGTAGCGTTACCTTGTTGGATGTGCGCACAGAAACCGAGGTAAAACGCGGCAAAATTGATGGTTTCCTTTCCATCCCGCTGGACTCCCTGCGGGAAAACCTCTCACAAATCCCAAAAGGCAAACCGGTCTATGTCCATTGCCACAGCGGGCTTCGCTCTTACATCGCCTGCCGCATCCTCACCGGGTACGGCTATGACTGCTATAACCTCGCAGGCGGTTGGCGGCTTTATGAATCTGTCGTGCGGGAACGTACCGTACCAGAGTATGTTTGTACGGAATGTAAATAACAAAAAGCACTTGGATATCAAGAGGCTATACGAGAATCATACCGCCCTTTTTTCCGATTGTCAACCGCAAATTCTCACAAAAACAGGACGGCTCGATACAATAAAATGATAAGACAGGATGTGTCAAAATTATGGCATTAGGTTTATTTTCAAAAAAAGATATCAATCAGGGCGTACAGGAATGGAAAGCCACCAGAGGTGCTATTTTGCTGGATGTCCGCAGTCGGGAGGAATATCGGGAACGCCATATTGAAGGCAGTGTCAATCTCCCACTCAATGAACTCGAACAGGTTTCCAAAACCATCCCTGACAAATCTACCCCCATTTTTGTCCATTGTCTCAGCGGCGGTCGAAGCGCCAATGCCGAACATTTCCTGAAAAAAGCAGGATATCAGACAGTGAAAAATATTGGCGGTATTTCTTCCTACCAAGGGAAAACAATATAAAATCAGCGAAAACCGTAACGGTAATCAGGATGTTTCCTGATTACCGTTATTTTTTTATCTTTTTGCTCCAAAACATCTGAAATTCATCCTTCAATAATCGCTGGAAAACAAAAGAAAATCATATCATAATATATGTATTTTTTTAAAGCAAAAACCATGTTGTATTCATTTTGTGACAAATTGTAGACTTTTTGTCACAAAATCAAAACAGGTTATTTTATATAAAATGAAATCTGATTTTTTAGGCATAAATTTTAAAAAATTCACAGAATTGTAGGATTTTTTTATTATACCATGGCTGTTACAAAAAGTCTGCTATTTGTAACAAAATCGACTTTGTGTAGCAACATGTCGATCAGGCAAAATTTTGAAAAATTTGCGGTGGAGGTAATCAAAAAACTGGAGGGATGCATATTTATGATCTCAAAAAGATTCCGGCAAGGAATAAAAGCGCACCGATGGCCACCACCCTATCGCATATGGGCACGCCGATGTACTGCTGGAATTTTGTGCGTCTGCCTGCTTCTTTCTACCATCATGGGAATCGCCTCTGCGGCTTCTGCCAGTTGTCCGCACCACCCGGAACATACGCAAACCTGCGGTTTCCAGCCCGAACCCGAGGGGAATCCTTGTGGATTTGTCTGTGAAATTTGTTCCAATGCTGATCCTTCCCCCCATTCCCCTGCCCCGATTGCCGATGACACCTCCACTCCCATCGAAATTGGAGCTTGGGAATGGATCGCGCCTGAAAGCACGGTGCTTCTTCAAAAGGACGGCGAATGGACCATGTTTAAGGATGGAAATAAATTCAACACCAAAGATAAACCGCTGACAGCTGAAATCCTAGAGCCCATGCTGCCATCACAAATCTATGCGATTCCATCTGACCGCACCCTATCTCCCGTACTGATTGATTTAGAATGGGATTTGACCGATTACCCATCAGACATGATGTACGATGAAACCCCAACCGATCCCACAACACCAAAGCCAAGTGCAACCATAACAGCACAGATGGTGGGCGATGATTATGTCTTGGCTGACAATGCGCCAGAGTTATGCGTCACAGTCACTGTATGGCAACGCTTTGCCAAAAGTTGGACTTGTAAAATCTCCGATCAGATTCAGCTTTCCAGTTCTGCAAAACGCAGTTGGAAAACCACGTTTGCTACCTCTAAAACCATAGAAGAATTATTAGAGGATGGTTCGCTGGATCGTATCTTCCCTTCCAAAATCGAGGTAGATATGTGGAGTGACCATCAAGGTTCCCTGAATCTTGGCTGGGAGCAGTCGGAAGTGGAATCCGAATGGGATGATGAATCCAAAACCTATACGTTCCACTCCAAACTACTCACCGACGATTTTGGCATTGATGCGTCTTTCGGAATGCCTTCGATTATCGTCGAACTGATCGAACCGGAGCCGGGGTGGCTTGATGAGATCGCTTGGTCGAACACAGACAGTAATATCGAAATCTCCCCCACAAAAGGACAAATCCATTGGGCGGCACATATTCGCAATATCCGGGAGCGGATCACTCCCGAGCGTCTGGCCGAACTGCTTCCTTCGAGTATTTCTGCAAGGGTTCATACGGATCAAAACCCTGCTGGGAAAACACAGGTGGTCAACCTTGAATGGGAGGCTTTTGACGACTTGCCGGAAGATGGAACGTACAATGGTTCCTATCGGTTTTACGCAATGGTACCAGATTCCTATACCGTTGCAGGAGCAGAGCCCGGCGGAGAACACAGGCTGACCGTCAACGTGATCCTGGAGGAACAGCTTGTGACAGATGATATGGATACCATCCTGAAACGGCATACCGTACCGTCGGTGGAACCGGCATCGACGGTTGTTAACCTGTTTGACTACATCGCTGAAAAGGATGGCGCCTTTGAAAACGACATAGGTTCTAAGGACGACTGGCATATCTACCAGTCCACTGGAGAGGCCATTCCATGGAGTACAGAACAGAATTGGAATCAAGGGATCAATGAAAACCGCCTTTTACTGTTCGGCGACGGTCTGATCCATGCGGGCTTATGGAACAAGGGAGCCGGTCAGATAACCGAATATGGAAAATTACATGCTGGCATGACCGACATTGTAAAATCTGTGCTGGAACATGGTTATCCAGTCGTGAACCTTGACAATTATCAGGACAAACCGGAAGACTATGAGAAAATCAGTGACTATCAGATCACTGGCGACCACAATGAGGAATACTACACAGACAGCAAGAGCGACAACATCCAAAATATCAGCAATACCGTATATGAAAATTGGAAACAATCTGGAAACAGTGCTTCTTTAAATTATTTGTTTGATCCTGAAAATCAGGAAGCAGAACGATACCGGCGTACCTATGAGAATGTTAAGGGACTGTTCCAGCTAAACGATCAGGGGTATTATACTTATAACATGCGCAAAAACTATGCGGAATTTGTTGAGGAACCAAATGCACAAGAAGAAAGTGATGGCCATTTTGTCCTGTACGATTCCCCCGCCATTTCCCGCACCGATGGTACCAATAGCTTTGGGCACTTTTTTCCCTTTAATCCCGCAAAAGATGCCTTTACCGGAGAAGGCATCCTATCCGGCCAACTGGTCGGCAGCAGCAAAGCCAGCACCAACACGGATACGTCATTTGTAAACCATCACTTTGGCATGACCGTAGAAGTAGAGTTCCGCCAGCCCGTGGACGGTACTCTCAACAAGGGAAGCAATGAACTCCCCATGACCTTCGAGTTTGCCGGGGATGATGATGTCTGGGTATTTCTGGACGACGTGCTGGTACTGGATCTGGGAGGGATACACAGCGAATTATATGGTACCATCGACTTTTCCAACGGCAATGTTTATGTTGGACGGGCATTCGACACCAAAGGGATTCCAGAAGATCCCACTGATCCGGATCATCTTGCGTTTCAAACCACCATTCGGGAGATGTTCCAAAAGGCAGGCAAAGAGGACTCGACGCAATGGGCTGGCAATACCTTTTCCAGCAACAGCGACCATACTCTGAAAATGTTCTATATGGAACGGGGCAATTACGATTCGAGCCTTGCCCTGCGGTTTAATCTCCAGCCGCGCCTGTATCAGCAGATTAAAAAGGTAGACCAATATGGCAATCCCTTAAAAGATATCGAATTCGAGCTGTATGCCGCTGAGGTAGCCAAAGCAAGTGATCCCGGTGCTATCGTTTGTACCAATCATGTACAGTCACCCGATGGAAAGCCGGTATATGTGAAGCCTTCTGGAGAAGTTTTGGCAAGGCTGAAAACGGGTGCGGATGGGGTCGCACAATTTGCCGAACTGGACGAGTTTGGAGTGGACGGTATGCCCCAGCCCTTCAACTTCGCGGACCGCTATCATCAGGAAGGTATCCAGTCCTATATCCTGAAAGAAACCAAAACACCAGATGGATACCGCCCGCTCCCTACGGATATTGTACTGAACTATGAGCCGAAATCTACCATGCTAGTGGTAGCGAACCGTTGGACAACCGGTTCTTACGCGAGTTTTACTTCTACCATTACCGGTAACGGGCTGATTACCTATGGTGCGTTCGATCCGATCACCGGGGATATCAATCAAAGTGATCAGCATGTAACAAAACAGGATCAAAAGGATGGCCTGGTTGTGGCAATCCCCATGCTGTACCATCAGAAAGAGGCCCGCTGGAAAGCCTTATATGGAAGCAATATGGCAAGCTTTCATACCGTAACCCCAACCAACCGGGAGGTAGTCGCATGGCGTCAGGCTGCACTGAGTGCCGTATTATATCAGGCATCGGATACACTGCCCCATACCCCAAAATGGTTCCTCGTGTGGAACGAACAAAACAATCGGCTGGAAGGCTTCCTGAGTGACCAGCCGGGACGTGCTGACCGTTATCAGCTACATAATTCCGAAAATCCAGATATGAAAATGGTATATGCCATCATTGATGCGCAGGCGCTTGCTAAATTAGGAATTGATGAGGAGTCCGAAGAAGAACGCTACCGGGCATTAGGAGAATATGTGAATCAAAAAGTCGCCGACCAAGGGCTCACCAAAGAACAGGCGGTGCGGGAAACCATGGAGGAAATCTATGGAGCAAATGGCGCCAATGGGCGCGGTTTCAGTTTCCTGAATGTAGACCAGTTCATCCGTACCTTCCGATCCCTGATCTATATTCCAAACGAGCAGCGTGAATTGCGGGTACAAAAAATTGACCAGGACGGCTATCCGGTCAATGGCGCAGAATTTCGGCTGTATGAAGATCAGGCTTGTACCAAAGAAGTATCCAGCGGGATAACAGCCAATGTGGATGGTCAAGACGGCATGTTGATTTTCGCTCCCTACGACACGGACCAGCCCGGCCACGCCAAAATCGAATGGGCCAGTTCCATTAATACCCGATATTATTTAAAAGAAATCAGCGCTCCGGACGGGTATGAAATCAACCCAACCGTCATCCCTATCATTGTTGGCATCTACTCCATTTATGCAGACGCGGGAACCCCGGACGATGGGGTAACGGTCATGGCAGGTGTGGGCAAACTCGCGCAGACCATGGGGAAATTTGCCACCGATGGGGAAGTCGATATTACACTCCGGGATATTACGGCAGTTGGCCAAGTACAGCCCAGCGGCTCGTTTGACCTACATGGCTGGAAGGATCTGTATTTAGAGGGCACAGAGATTCCCCGGAGCATGGATTTACACTATGGACAAAATGCTGTGGTGGATTATGGCCTTCATGATGTCGATGGTGGGAAAACGATCCAGCCGTTTTTTGTCACGAATACTGGATTCCTGCGTGCCCGCGCTCAACAAAATGCACAAGCCCTGCGCGGAGAAAACAAGGATACAGACTCCGAAAACAATGCCGACTGGGATGACCTTGGAGAACAGGATATCACAAGTTTATTCAGCCTCTTGAATATTGTGGTTGTAACAAACCAAACAATCCCGGATACCAATACCGGACAGCTATCTATCCGCAAATTGATAAAAGGTTCTGGGCTCTCCAGAGAGGATTACACCCAGAATTTTACCTTCCGGGTAGACCTGACCGGATCAGATGGAAAACCTTTGGCTGGGATCTATCATTTTTATGGTTCAGATAAGTCTGGTTACATCACAAGCGGCGGCTCTCTCCCTTTGCATCACGACGAAAGCATCACCATACAGGGACTTCCGGATGGGACAAAATTTACAGTAACAGAAACACCGGAAAAAGGATTCTACCCCGACCCGGAATCTGGAATCATCCGCGGAGGCATTACCACCCATACCACTGCGTCTGCTTTCTTCACCAACACGAAAGAACCACCGTCAGAGGAGGAAACTGGCAGCTTGACCTTTGGCAAAACCGTAGATGGTGAGGATGCTGACCGGGATCAACGCTTTAAATTCACCATAAAATTGCAGGGCAACGGGAAGTTTTCCCATGATGGTAAAGAGTATCACCTTCCCCAAACCCTCACTTTCCGCTTAAAAGACGGGGAAAGTGTCACCATAGACGACCTGCCAGTTGGTACCCGCTATACAGTCAGCGAAGCCTCTGACCCGGACTATACGGTTTCCAAGGAAGGGGATGCGAAAGGCACGATAACAGCCAATGAGGACCGTTGGGTGGAATTTTACAACCATAAAAAACCAGACATTCCCAACAGGTTGACCATCCGCAAGACCGTCACAGGACAGCAAGGTGATTTGGAAAAAGAATTTCATTTTACGGTAACACTCAGAGATCAAAATGGCTCTGTGCTTCCCGGTTCTTATGAATATACGGGTACAAAAAGTGGGAGGTTGAGAAGCGGGGATACGATTACATTAAAAGATGCACAATGGATCACGATTCATGATCTTCCCTCCAGTACCTCCTATACCGTAATGGAGAGGGAAGCCAATCAGGATGGATATACCACAACTTCCACGGGAGCAACAGGAAGCATCTCCAATACCCACAGTGCCACAGCCCAGTTCTATAACCAGAAAGGGCCGATCGAAGACCCGCCAGCGGTAACTCCTCCCCCAACAGAACCACCACAAACCGATCCACCCTCCGAAGACCCGCCTTCCCCCATGGAACCTCCAGACAGGGAATCGCCACCGAATTTTCCACCTCCAGATCCCCCGCAAACCGGGGATCCATCTATGAGTGTTTTGTGGGCGGTTTTATGGGTTAGTTCTCTATCTGCCTTATGCCTATTATTTGTAACAAGAAAGAAAAAGAAAAAAAGTTAAACCGAATCGTGAAAAGAAAAGGTACCGGAAATCTGGGAATACAGACCGGTCCCTGTTTTTTTAGAGGTGTATCATGAAAACAAGAATCCTATGGATTGGTGCGGTGTTGGCATGCGGGATCGTTTTGATTATTTCAGGGTTTCTACTGTTGCATGATCAGATACGCTCCAAACAAGAACAGAAAGCCTATGAGCAATTATCCATGCAGGTACAACAGGCAAAAACGAATATTTTAAGTGACCCCGCCACTGCACCAAAAGAAAAATATGCAGACTCTGGAGTTCTGCTCCAGTATGACGCTCTGTGGCAGCAAAACCAACATTTGGCTGGTTG
>CATJNB010000141.1 GCA_949741605.1 uncultured Eubacteriales bacterium
ATAGCCATAGTAAGAAAATCCTCCTTGTAATAAAAAGAAAAGAAAAAGAAGAAAGAGAGAAGAAGAGGAAGGAAAGAAGAAAGAGCTATAAAGAAAAACGGATTCTCACACAGTCTGGCTGTACGAGAACCCGGATGGTCTTAGGAGGTCAGTTGTGATTTGGGGTAATACCAGGAAAGGATTTGCTGATAGGAACTGCCATGCTGAGCCATATACTGGGCGCCGACCTGGCTCATTCCCACTCCATGGCCATATCCTTTGACCGTAAAGGTAAAGGTACCATCTCGGTAGTCCCATGTAAAATGTGCGGAACGCAGCCCCAATGCGGTACGGACATCGCCGCCCTTACACTCCACACCGCCGATCTTCATTTTGCTTACCGATCCTGACTGGGTCCGGGAAATTTCCGCAAGCCATGTATCAGGGGAAGCGGAAAAATCACAGCTTGGCCATTTCGCGAGAGCCTTTGTTTTGAGTTCATCTTCAGTAAGCACAACGCTGGTCTGATACCCGTCAGCATACACGTCGCCGGGACTGGCCACCGGTACTAAATAATCCCGGCTGCCGCCCCAGATATCCGCAGCGTCCTCAGTCTGGCCGGACGAAATCGCATAATAAGTAGCGGTAATTAACTGGCCGTCATATTGAAGGGTTTTCCCGTAGACCTCGTTGACCACTTTTGTGAGTTTCTCATAATAGAAATCAAAATTTTTCCCCCAACGTTTTTGCATTTGTTCTTTTGTGGTATAGATATGCCATTGCTCGGTGTTGACGGTAAAGTCTGCCCCATTGAGCTGCGGGGATGGTTTCTTTTTCTGCTGTTCGCGCAGGGTACTATAATAGGTATAAGCCGCAACGGCTTGTGCTTTGAGGGCTTCTGGTTCGTAAGTAGGGGGCATTTCTGTCACAATTGCGCCGTATAGGAACTCCTTGTCCGATACCGAAAGAACCTTTCCCGAGCTTTCATCCAGAACATGGAACACGTTTGGGTTTGCCGCTTGCAGAAACTTTGGAACCACCGTATCGGACAGATAGCCGGGAATCTCGGCAAGGACCGCATAGAGGGGTTGTCCATCCGAAGAAGGGGCGGATGGTGTCGCCTGCGGGGGAGTGTTTGTGACTGCGGAAACGATATCGCTGATGACAGAGGGGGTACTGGAAGGTTTTGCAGGCTGGTGTTCGGAAGTGACGGTGCCGCCCAGAGCCAGACAGGGGATCAAAAGGATCAGCACAAGGAAAATCGCACAAAGGATCAATTTTTGTTTCAAGGCGGGGGCTCCTTTCGTGTTAAAATATCCGGGCTGTTGACATGGGCCGGAGAGAATGGTCAAGGTTGACTTTCTATTGGGATTTGTTATACAATAAAACTAAGTATCAGGTTGTCCGGCAGAAACCAGCAAGGCGGGATAACGGGAAGGGTGTGATAGAACCTTGACGAATTTGAAACGCAGCTGGCTGCTCTTTTTAGGGGCACTGTTTGTGACAGTCCCTTTGCGGGTATGCGAGCTGGCTTTTTTCGTAGACTACCAAACAGGGTTTTCCGACAGTCCGGCGATTGCGGTAAGCCTGCTTGGATTTCTGGCAGCCGTATCGGCTATTATCATTTTTATGTGCCTGCGCGATAAAAATGCCCCCAAACGCTATCCGGCCATGAAAAATATTCCCGCTGGTGTGACATCGGGGATCGTTGGTGTCATGACACTGATCCATTCGGTCCTTATGATTGTCAATTTCGCCAAACCCCCCGCAGGCATGGAAGAAGCAACCGTACCCACCAGTCAAATGTATATCAATATTATTCTGGGTTTTGTCGGGGTGATCGCAGGGGCGGTTTGGATCGTGGAGGCGGTCGGGTATTTCCGGGAAAAGAATATCTTCCGCGGGATGCCGGCATTCGCGTTAGTACCGCCCATTTGGCTCTGCCTGAACCTTGCCGCCATGGTGGTCAATACCATTTACGCGGATTTTATCGAAAATATTTACGATATGATTACGGTTATGCTGATGCTGATTTTCGTATTCACACGTGCTAAGCTGTTTGCAGGGGTACGGTTCAGCAGTACGGGCAAACGCCTGTATGCCTTTGGGTTTCCCGCGATTTTATTTGCGTGCATCACAGCGGCGCCAAATGCCGTGGTGCAGGCGATTGGTTTGGTGCCGGTCAGCGGGCTTTCCCTGACCTTCAGTCTGGTTCTGAGCGCACTGGCCTTGTATGGGGCGATCCATTTGTGGGTCTTGCAAAGCGTACCAGATATTTCCATTGCCGAGGAGCCGGAAGCGCCCGAAGCAGATGGGGAGCCGTCCCCCGCAGAAGAACCTGCCCCGCAGCCTGTGGAGCCAGAGAGTCCCGCAGAGGAGCCTGTCCGGTATCCGCCGGAGCCGCAGGAGGAAGGGCAAATCATTGATATCCCGAAAACACCGGCGATTTACAAATTTAAGGAGCCAAAGCGCAAGAAAAAAAAGAAGAAAAAAGCGCCGTTTTTAAAACGTATGCTCGCGTTTTGCCGGAAGATTTTCCGCGCACCGCCCAGTGAGGAAGAACTCGCCGAACAGCAGCCGATCCCATGGCAGCCAAGCCATTTGGACGGTCCGGCGGATAAGCAGCTGGAAGCGGATTGGTTTCTGGATTATTACGGGTTTGAACGCAAAGATGGTCAGGCTTATGTGCCAAAGGTCTACGATACGCCGCCCCCGCAGGAGGAAGCACAACCTTCCCCACAGGAGGATACGGGCAAGGAGCAAAACGAGTGATTTCCTCTCGATCAAAACAAAACCGGGAAATCTTTGGTGAAAACTATTGTAAAATCTTCACAGGTGGTATATAATTATGATATCGAATTTATAACATTCAGGAGGTAAATCTTTATGGCAATTAAAATTGGGATTAACGGCTTTGGCCGCATCGGACGTTTGGTATTTCGCGCAGCAGTCGCGCAGCCAGATCTCTTTGAGATCGTTGGCATCAACGACCCTTTTATCGACCTCGATTATATGGTGTATATGGTAAAATATGACACCATCCATGGCAAATTCGATGGTTGTGTCAAAGCCGAAAACGGCAAGCTGGTTGTAAACGGCAAGGCAATTTCCGTATTTGCAGAGAAAGATCCTTCCCAAATCGGCTGGGGCGCTGTGCAGGCTGAATATGTCGTGGAATCCACTGGCGTATTCTGCACCACCGAAAAAGCTTCCGCACATATCAAAGCCGGTGCGAAGAAAGTTGTCATTTCCGCTCCTGCGAAAGATGCCGAAACTCCAACCTTTGTCTGCGGCGTAAACCTCGACAAATATACCGCTGATATGACCGTTGTTTCGAACGCTTCCTGCACTACCAACTGTCTGGCTCCGCTGACGAAAGTCATCCATGACAAATTCGGCATTGTCGAGGGCCTGATGACCACCGTACACTCCACCACCGCTACCCAGAAAACCGTTGACGGCCCATCCGCAAAAGACTGGAGAGGCGGCCGTGCAGCAGCTGGCAACATCATCCCGTCCTCGACCGGCGCGGCAAAAGCATGCGCTCTGGTTATCCCGGAGATGAAAGGCAAGCTCACTGGTATGGCATTCCGCGTACCAACCTTGGATGTTTCCGTAGTTGACCTGACCTGCCGTTTGGAGAAATCCACCACCTATGAAGAAATCTGTGCAGCAGTCAAAGAGGCTTCTGAAGGTGCCATGAAGGGCATCCTCGGCTACACCGATGAAATGGTTGTTTCTTCCGACTTCTACACCGATGCAAGAACCTCCATCTTTGATGCCAAAGCGGGTATCATGCTCAACCCGAATTTTGTCAAGCTTGTTTCCTGGTATGACAATGAGTGGGGTTATTCCAACAAAGTGCTCAACCTGATCGCACACATGAACGAAGTTGACCACAAATAAGTTAAACGCATAAAGAAAAGCCATCCAAGGATGTTTGAAAGAACACATTGGATGGCTTTTTCTCACAATAGATGGGAGGTTTTTATGAAAACGATTGGGACAAAATTACTGATTTGCTGTATGGCGCTTTTCCTGACACTGGGGGTATTGGCAGGCTGCAACGACACCAGTACCCCGGCGGGTACCTTACAGGCAACGTTATCCGCCATGAAGGACGGCAATTTCAAACAGCTCAGCAAATTGACTGGCGAGGATTTTGAGCAAGGCTCTTGGGAAGGCATCCCGATGCAGGATATGCAGCGGATGTTCCGGGCGATGTTCGGGAATATTTCCGTAAATGTTCAAGAGAAGGAATCCGACGGCGAACATGCGGTGGTCACGATTACCGGGGAAACTGGCGATTTATCTTCGGTCATGAAGGACGTGGGCGAGGAAACCATGAGTAATTTCCTGAAATGGTGCGAGGACAACAACGACCGCCTGCTGGATATCACCTCGGAAGAAATGCGGCAGAAGATGCTGCCAATGCTGGTAGAGGCGTTTGAAAACCACAAGGGGAACATGACGAAAAAGCCTGTGGATGTGGAAATCAAAATGAACAAAGACAGCGACGGAAAATGGATTGTGGCTTCGGAGAGTGCGGACGATATGGCGTCTGTAGTGTTTGGTACGGACGGCATCCCGAGCATAGAAAGCCTTTTGGGAAATCTTACCTGATAAAAATTGATATTTTTTTAACATTTTTTCTGTGAATTTCCGGTATAATAAAAATATTAACAAAATGCCGGATTTGGAGTGTGATGTTAAAAAAATCCAATTCGGCGGGAAACGTCAGGAGGAACCCTTTTTATGTTTGGTCTATTTCGCAAACACAAACCCATTTCCATGGACGAAGCCAAAAAGCAACTCGCTTGTGACCCATCCATCCAAGTGGTGGATGTGAGGACGGCGAAAGAGTACCGGGACGGACACATCCCCGGCAGCATCAATGTGCCGATGGACCGCCTGTCGCATATTCAGCAGTATGTACCGGATAAACACACAAAATTATTTGTGTACTGTTTCAGCGGCGGCCACACCCGCGAGGCGTGCGAAACGTTGAAACGCATCGGTTACCACCATGTCACTAATATGGGCGGGATCGCATTCTGGCCGGGCAAGCTCGAGCGAAGCAACGCATAACGGCGGGCAAACTGGCTATGCTAACAAAAGCAGATCAAAAGGGAGGCTTTTGTTATGAGCGACAACCAGCATTTTTACCTGTGTGAACATTGCGGCAATTTATCCGGGCTGATCCATGACAGCGGGGTACCGATGTACTGCTGTGGCGAACCAATGAAACAGCTGCGCGCCAACCCCGCAGAACATTCCAAAGAAAAGCATCAGCCGGTGGTCCGGGCGCAGGGCAATACGGTATCCGTAGACGTGGGGCAAATCCCGCACCCCATGGACCGGGATCATTCGATCCCATGGGTCTACCTGCAAACAAAACACGGCGGCCAGCGCAAATCCTTCACCCCGGGGCAGGAGCCATCGGTGTCGTTTGCGCTGGAGAACGATCAGGCCGTTGCAGCATTTTCGTATTGCAACCAACACGGGCTATGGAAAACAGAAATCGTATAACCATGGAAAAGCAAAAAACCGTCCCCATCAGGTGGACGGTTTTTTTGTATGGGTTAGTCCCATTCTTTGGTGAATACATACAGGGAATCCCTGGAACGCAGCGGGGCAAACCGATAGTTCTGCCACGTGAAATCCTGCAAATCACAGGGGTTTTGTACGCGGTTCTGTACGATCCAGCGTACCATTTCCCCGCGGGCCATTTTGGATTCTGTGGCGAGGGCTTTCCATTTCCCGGCGCGGCACACCAGAAACTGGCATGTCATCCATGGATCGGATGGCTGAAGGTACGGCGAGATGGCTTTGGAATATTCGAGGGACGCCAAATTAATGATTGGCTGATGTTCTTTGGCCAGTGCCTGATACAGAAGGTCGCCCCAAAAAGCATAGAGGTTTTTGCCATTGATTTTGACTTTTGTCTGCATTTCCAGCCGGTACGGCAAAATGCCATCGAGCGGGCGCAGCAGTCCATATAACGCACTGACTATCCGTACATGGCGGTCGGCAAAGGCAAGCTCATCGGGGGAGAAGGAGGGGGCATTGAGATGCTGGAATGCCAGTCCATGGTAGGTGAGTATCGCGGCAGTGCCGGGCTTTTCGAGAGAAAAATCCTGAAAATCAAGATAAGCCTTGAGAGCGAGTTCGGGATTGATTTTCATTAGGGATTCCAGCTCCCAAGAGGCGTAATTCTGGAACTGTTCCGCTAATTGCTGCGTTTTTTCCGGAAAGGCTGGGCGTGACAGCGTTAAACCGTTGTGCATGGCTGGGAGCATGTTTTTGGCAGGAGAGAGAATGGCAATCATAGGCACTTACGCGGATGCGGAAGCAGA
>CATJNB010000142.1 GCA_949741605.1 uncultured Eubacteriales bacterium
AAAAAAGCCAGTCCCACATCCGGGCACTGGCTTTTGCGTTTCCAAATATATAATTTATTTCTCGTCGTTCCAGGAGTACATTTTACGGAGCTTCTTGCCCACTTCTTCCAGCTGGTGGTTTGCCTCAATACGGCGGCAGGAATTGAAGTGCGAACGGCCCACTTTGTTTTCGTTGATCCACTTGGAAGCAAACGTGCCGTCTTGGATCTCGGTGAGGACTTTCTTCATTTCCTTCTTGGTTTCCTCGGTGATGACCCGTTTGCCAGTCTCGTAATCGCCAAATTCCGCGGTATCGGAAATGGAGTAACGCATCATGGAGAAGCCGCCCTTATAGATGAGGTCAACAATGAGCTTCATCTCGTGTACGCACTCAAAGTATGCGCTTTCCGGGGCATAGCCAGCTTCCACGAGGGTTTCAAAGCCAGCCTTCATCAAAGCGGTCACGCCGCCGCACAGGACAGCCTGTTCGCCAAACAGGTCGGTTTCGGTTTCCTCGCGGAAGGTGGTTTCCAGCACGCCAGCGCGCGAACCGCCGATTCCAGCTGCATACGCCAGACCAATATCCTGCGCTTTGCCGGTAGCATCCTGATAAACCGCGATCAAGCATGGAACGCCTTTGCCTTCCACATACTCGCTGCGTACCGTATGGCCGGGGCCTTTTGGTGCGATCATGAGGACATCCACATCCTTGGGCGGCTGGATCTGGCCATAGTGGATGTTAAAGCCATGGGCAAACATCAGGGCTTTGCCAGCGGTGAGGTGCGGCTTGATATTGTTTTGATACATATCTGCCTGACGCTCGTCAGGAATCAGGATCATGATAACATCCGCAGCCTCGGCAGCCTTGTCCGCCGCCATGACCGTCAGGCCAGCGGCTTCGGCTTTGGCCCAGCTTTTGCTGCCTTCATAAAGGCCGACAATCACTTTTACGCCGCTTTCATGGAGATTGAGGGCATGGGCATGGCCCTGGCTGCCATAACCGATAATCGCTACGGTTTTATTCTTGATGACATTGAGGTCGCAGTCCGCTTGATAGAAAATTTTTGGCATGGGAAACTCCTCCTAAAAAAGATAAATCATTCTAAAAATATTATATACCACCAACTGGCAGGATGCAAGAACGAATTGCAGAAATTGCAGAAAAGTGTTATTTTTGCACGGTCCCTGCGCCTTTTTCGAGGGCAATGGTGCCGGTATAAACACTCTCTTTAATGCCGTAAGGATGCAGAAGGTCCGTAAAGGTCTGCACATTTTCGGGGGTATCCGCAAGCTCGAGGGTGATTGCAGTCGGGGACACATTCACAACCTTGGCGCCGGTCAGCTGGGCAATGCTCATAATTTCCGGGCGCTGCTTTTGGGGGCAGTTGACCTTAATCATAGCAAGCTCTGCGCTCAGGAAATTGCCAAGCTCGGTGAGGTTTTTGACCTTAATGACATTGACTAATTTATTGAGCTGCTTTTCCACCTGTTCAACAATGTATTCATCGCCATCCACGACAATGGTAATGCGGGAAACATCCGGGTTTTCGGTTTCGCCCACAGCAAGGCTGTCGATATTAAAGCCCCGGCGCGAGAACAGTCCGGATACTTTGGAAAGCACGCCGGGCTGGTTTTCTACAAGAATGGAAAGGGTATATTTCATAATCTTTCTCCCCCTTCGTTAAATCGACGGTGTGTCAGGATCGACGTCGCACACCAATACATACGGCTTGTCACTTTGCAGCATCTCTTTGGCAAAGGCTTTGGCCTGTTCGTTGCTTGTGGCAAACGCCGCCTGTATCCCATACGCCTCTACGAGCCTGACAAAATCCGGGTCGCCGTCGAGGATCGTTGCAATATAGCGGCTGCCAAACTGGTTGCTCTGCACCTCGCGCACCATGCCAAGCCGGCGGTTACGCATAATAATCATCTTAATATTGACCTGATTCTGGCAGACCGTTGCCAGTTCGCACATGGCCATTTGGAAAGAGCCGTCCCCACAAATGGCGACCACCTGCCGGTGGGGTTTGGCGAGCTTTGCGCCCATCGCGGCAGGGATGGCGTAACCCATGGTGCCCATGCCGCCGGAAGTCAGGAAACGCCCCTCTTTGACATTAAAGTTATTGGCAGCCCAAATCTGGTTTTGCCCAACATCGGCCGTCAAAATGGCTTCCTCCTCCATCATGGCCGAGAGGTCGCGCACAAACTGGCGGGGCTCCACAAAATCGGTACGGGGCTCCCCGCGCAGTACGTAATCCTTTTTATACTGGCGTACCGTCTGCACCCAGTCGTCGCACTGGCAGGGGGACACCTGCTTTGCCATTTCGCCCAGTGCCAGCTTGATATCGCCGACCAGTGGGATATCCACCATCATATTTTTGCCGATTTCAGCGGGGTCAATATCAATATGGATAATCTTCGCATTGGCCTGCAGCACGCTCGGGGCTGTGACCGCACGGTCCCCTACACGCGCGCCGCACAAAAGGATCACATCCGCTTCGTGCATCACGCGGTTGGCAAAGGACTTCCCATGGGAGCCGATCATCCCGAGATACAGCTCGCTGTCCTGCGGGATGACCCCAAAGCCCATCATCGTCGATACCACGGGGATGGCGCTGTTGCGGGCAAAGGCAACCATTTCCTCTCTGGCGCCAGCCAGCACGACGCCGCCGCCACAGCAGATCACCGGACGCTTTGCCGCAGCAATGGCTTCGATGGCTTTTTTAATCTGCATCGCATGCCCCTGCACCTTTGGCTTATAGCCGGGGATCTCGACCTTTTCGGGATATGCAAACGTGTCCAGCGTCCGGTTCTGCACATCCACTGGCACGTCAATGAGCACTGGGCCGGGCCGGCCGGTGGTCGCAATATGGAATGCCTCTTTAAAGACACGGGGAAGGTCCTCGGTATGTTTGACTAAATAGCTGTGCTTGGTAAAGGGTTCGCAGGCGCCGGTGATATCCGCTTCCTGAAAAACATCGCGCCCAAGCAGCTCGGAATTGACCTGTCCGGTGATGGCGATGAGGGGGATGGAATCCATATAAGCGGTGGCAATCCCGGTAATCAGGTTGGTCGCCCCGGGGCCGGAGGTTGCAATGCAAACGCCGGCTTTCCCGCTGGTCCGCGCAAAACCGCTGGCAGCATGGGCGGCGTTTTGCTCGCTGCGTACCAGCACGTGTTTGATATCAGACTGAAAAAGATAGTCATAAAAGGGGCATATAACCGCGCCGGGATAGCCGAATGTAATGGTGACGCCTTCTTCCTGAAGGCAGCGCACCATGATTTCCGCACCACTGATCATGGTAGCCCTCCTTTCAATTCAAATGGTTTACCTACCATTATACTGGCTTCCTTTGCATGCGTCAATATGTAAGGGGGAGGAAAGGAAAGAAAAAATTAGAAATCTCGCCAAAACCCTTGCAACGTTTTTGGATATCCAGTATAATAGGCTCAACTCTTGTAAAAAAATTATCCTTTCAAGGAGGGTCCTTTATCATGAAAAAATACATATTGATTGCATTGGCAGTCGGTCTGGCTGGCACCATGTTAGCCGGGTGCGGTTCCGACCCTGTATCCAGCACCACAAGCGTGGACAGTGAAACGTCTTCCACCATCTCGGAGATAGTATCCAGCGAGGTTTCCTCAGGCTCTGAGGTAGAATCCATTGTCAGTGAGATCACATCCAGTGAAGTTTCCAGTGCTTCCTCGGCGGTTTCCTCCAGCACTTCCTCGGCCGCTTCTTCCAAACCGGCTTCTTCCACCCCATCCTCCTCCAAGCCGGCTTCTTCCACCCCATCTTCCTCCAAACCAGCTTCTTCTACTACTTCTTCCAAACCCACTTCTTCGACCACTTCTTCCAAACCGGCTGCCTCCAAGCCTGCTGCCAGCGCCACCCCGCAGCAAATCTGCAAAGCGATTGCCAGCGCCTACGGCAGCGATTATTACCCGGACGGTGAGATGCCAAAGGAATACATCTATGGGCAGTTTTCTGTGGATACCTCGCTGGTAGAATCCGTGTATGGTGAAATGTCGATGATTAGTATTCACCCGGATCAGGTCATCGTCATGAAGGCGGCCAGCGGCAAGGGCGCACAGCTCGAAACGGCAATGAAGAAAGAGCGTGACAAATACGTGGAAACCGCGATGCTTTACCCCAAAGACCACGCAAAGCTCAATGCCTCGAAAGTGGTACGCAATGGGGATTATGTCGCGTTTCTGATGCTTGGGGCCATTGACGAAACCAATGATAATGTAGAATCCGCAGAAGCACAAAAATTCGCACAGGATCAGATCGCGATTGGGGTCAAGGCGTTCCAGAACGCGGCAAAATAAAACAGGGAGACACCAGAGCATGCACACATTGGATTTTCCCATTACTGCGGTCCCATCGCCCGCTTATGTGCTGGACGAACGGCTGCTGAAAAAAAACATGGCGGTTTTCCGGCAGGTCCAAAAGGAAACCGGCTGTAAAATCTTAGCCGCACAAAAGGGGTTTTCCATGTACGCCGAATATGGGCTTCTGAAAGAATCGCTTTGCGGCACAACCGCCAGTTCGCTGCACGAGGCGCGGCTCGGCTATGAGGAAATGGGCAAAGAAGTCCACATTTTTGCCCCCGCATACCGCGACCATGAATTTGCCGAAATCATGCAGTATTGCGACCACATTGTGTTTAATTCCATTGCCCAGTGGAAACGGTTCCATGCGCGTACCAAACAGGCGGACCATCCCATTGAGTGCGGGCTGCGGGTCAACCCGGGCTATTCGGAAATCACCACGGAAATCTACAACCCCTGCGCGAAATATTCCCGCCTTGGCATCCTGCCTGAGCAGTTGGAAGGGGAGTGTCTGGAGGGGATTTGCGGCCTGCATTTCCATACCATGTGCGAACAAAATTCCGATACGCTGGCACGTACCCTCAAGGTGGTAGAGGAGAAATTCTCCCGCTATTTTGACACCCTGAAATGGGTCAACTTTGGCGGCGGGCACCACATCACGCGTGACGATTACGATGTGGAACTGCTGATCCGCACGATCCGCGATTTTAAAGCGCGGTATCCGCTGGAGGTGTATCTCGAACCCGGGGAGGCCATTGCGCTGAATACCGGGTACCTGATCTGCACGGTGCTGGACATTGTGGAAAACGGCATGGCGATTGCGATTCTGGATACGTCCGCTGCGTGCCATATGCCGGATGTGTTAGAGATGCCGTACCGTCCGCACGTACTTGGCAGCGGGATGCCAGATGAAAAAGCCTACACCTACCGTTTCGGCGGCCCGACCTGTCTGGCCGGCGACATCATCGGGGACTATTCCTTTGACCAGCCGCTTTGTGTTGGCGACCGTTTGGTATTCTGCGACATGGCGCATTACACCATGGTGAAAAACAATACCTTTAATGGGATCAATTTGCCAGCCATCGCCCGTTACCGGGAAGGCACAGGGATCGAAGTATTAAAGGAATTTGGATACGAGGATTTTAAATCCCGGTTATAAAAAAACAGCCTGATGCCAAAAGCACCGGGCTGTTTTTTTATGTCTGCTGGGCGAGCAGGCGGTAAATCTCCCCTTTTTTATGGCCGGTTTCAGCGGCGGCGAGCCTTGCGGCTTCTGACGCCGATTTCCCCTCTGCGGCAAACCTTTGGGCAAGCTGCAAGGCATCCTCCATGGAGCAAACCTGTGGCTCCTCTGGCTGCGCGCCTTCGATGACCAAAACAATCTCGCCTTTCAGGGAACCATCTGCATACTGGGCGGCAGCTTTCGACAGGGTGGTGCGGATGACCTCCTCATGCACCTTGGTCAGTTCCCGCACAATCGCGATGCGCCGCTCCCCCCATGCCTCAAACATATCCGAAAGGGTACTGGCGAGCTTATGGGGCGCTTCGTAAAAGACCATGGTGCGCCGCTCCCCACAGACTTCCTTTAAATGTTCACGGCGGTTTTTCTTATTCATACTCAAAAAGCCTTCAAAGGTAAAGCGTCCGGTAGGCAAACCGGACACCGCCAAGGCTGTCACCACCGCGCTCGGCCCCGGCACCGCTTCCACCGGGATCTCCCGCTGGGCACATTGTGCGACCAGCAGTTCCCCGGGGTCGGAAATGGCGGGCATCCCGGCATCGGACACCAACGCACAAATCTCACCGTCCAGCATCCGTTTGCACAGGATTTCCCCGCGTTCGCGTTTATTATGTTCGTAATAGCTGACGAGCGGCTTCCTGATCCCAAAATGGTTGAGCAGCCTCAGGGTCACGCGGGTATCTTCGGCGGCAATAAAATCAGCATCCAGGAGCGCCTGTACCGCACGCGGGGAAAAATCCATCAGGTTTCCAATAGGTGTGCCGACAACAATCAGTTTCCCAGTCATAACATCCCCTCCTTTGAAAAATGGCCCTGCTTATAGCTTCCGTAGACTTCGAGCATCTCCGGGGAAAAATGCCCGTCCCCGTCCTCAATGAACAGGACAGGCTCCACGCAAAGCCCGGGGTTCGCGCCTTTTTTCCCCTGCACTAAAAACAGGCTGGGTGGTTTTTGCGGGGTCTGCTGG
This sequence comes from uncultured Eubacteriales bacterium, assembly GCA_949741605.1. GTDB lineage: Bacteria > Bacillota > Clostridia > Oscillospirales > Acutalibacteraceae > UMGS1071. Next base: position 6,522 of record CATJNB010000142.1, read on the forward strand.
ACAAACCGCAGGCGTTTGGGTTCGATGCCTGCAGCACGCATGGCGCACAACACATCGCACAGCCGCTGGGGACGCTGGCACAAACAGAATTTCCCGCCAAATTTGAGCATCCTTGCCCCTGCCCGGCACACATCCTCCAGCGTACACGCCTGCTCGTGGCGGGCAAGCTGTTTGGACGGGTCGGGGTTCAAAATCCCGGACCCGCCCGCCTGATACGGCGGGTTGCAGGCAACCAGATCCAGTTCCTGCATCTCACGCGGCACCGCCCCCGCAAGCTCCCGGATATCGCACTGGAACAGGGATACCCGCTCTTGCAGGCCGTTTTCCGCCACCGAACGGCGCGCCATATCCACCGCGTTATCCTGAAGTTCTACGGCAAAAATATGCTGCGGGGCAAACCGGGCGTGCCAGATCAGGGGGATGGCGGCACAGCCTGTCCCCAGGTCGGCACAACGGTCCTTGTGGCGGGGGGAGGAAAACCAGGCAAGCAAAATGGTATCCGTATTGAAGGTATGCTGGGGGGAAACGATCACGCAGACCCCGGGAGCCAAAGGCTCGAGCGATTCATTGGCAAGCAGCACGCAAAGGCCCTCCTTTCTTTGGGAAAAGCACGCAAAAAGACGGGGTAAAAACCACCCCGTCTTTGAGTATGTTGAAAAGGAACAAACGATTATTGTGGGTTGGGAGCGCCAGTTGGGCAGACACCAGCACAAGCGCCGCAATCTACACAGGTATCCGGGTCGATGACATAGATGCCATCGCCTTCGGAGATCGCATTGACCGGGCATTCTGCAACGCAAGCGCCGCAGGAAACGCAATCAGAATTAATTACATATGCCATAAAGAGCACCTCCATTCAAATTCTGCTTTTATTATATCATAATTATTAAAAAAAGCAAGGATAAATTTCGAATTTTGGCTAGATTACAAACATTCTCAATGCGCTAATTTTTTTCCAGAGACTTAAATTTTTCCATTTCATCGCGCCCCACCTGAATCTGGGCATCTTTAATCAATTTAATCTGCTTGGCATGGAACACTTGTGGGGCAGCGTCCCTTGCTTTGTCCAGACGCACCGTCAGCATCCCGGTCAATAGGTTCTGGTCAATCACCACGCCCTTGCCCTGTGGGGTCATGACAATCGCATTGACCTTTGGCATGGTACGCAAGAGTTCCGAATAGGCGTCCTGCTCATATTTCAGGCAGCACATCAAACGCCCGCACGTACCGGAGATTTTCACAGGGTTGAGCGATAGCCCCTGTTCCTTTGCCATTTTAATGGACACCGGCTGGAATCCGCTCAAAAACGTTGAACAGCAGAAGGGGCGTCCGCACACGCCCAGCCCGCCTAACATCTTCGCTTCATCGCGCACCCCAATCTGGCGCAGTTCAATGCGGGTGCGGAACACAGACGCCAAATCTTTCACCAGCTCCCGGAAATCGACCCTCCCGTCGGCGGTAAAATAAAACAGGATTTTACTGTTATCAAACGTGTATTCCACATCCACCAGCTTCATATCCAGACGGTGTTCGGCAATTTTTTTCACGCAAATCTCAAACGCAGACGTTTCCTTCTGCCGGTTTTCCTCCACTTTTTTCAGATCCTCCGGGGTCGCCACACGGATCAGCGGCTTGAGCGGCTGGGACGGGTCCTCGGCAAGGGAGCGTACTGGCATGGCAACCTGCCCGCATTCAATGCCGCGGGCCGTTTCAACAATCACAAAATCGTCTTTCCGCACCGGCAGCCCGGCGGGATCGAAATAATAAATTTTGCCCACGTCTTTAAAGCGGACACCGATTACTTCAGGCATAAAAACCTCCGTTTCATTACTTACCGGCCGCTTTCCGCAGACGGGCACAAAGGGTGGTTAGCAGCAGGGCAGGATTGACATTGCCCTCCAGATAATTTTGAGCCTTACGCACCGCCTCAAACATCTGGGAAAGCGCATGCCGCGCCGTATTCTGACACAGCGACATCACAGCCTCACGCTGGCCAGACAGGATGGTCAGGCCGCCTGCACGCCGCACACAGGCATCCCGCAGGATCCCGGAAAGATGGGACAGCACCAGCCGGCAGCGTGCACGGTCCCGGATCAGGCTGGCGGTCAGGGATAACAGGGCGGTTTCCGCAGGCGCGGTAATGGCCCTGGCGATCTCCCCCGCCTGACAGGCAGCCGCAGCCGATTCGTCATCCGGGGGCAGGTCGGGCGGCTCCAGCGAAAACACCTGCGTGCGGGAACGGACCGTCGCAAGCAGGCTCGATGCCGACGGGCATGTCAGGACAAACAAAGCCTGCGCGGGCGGCTCCTCCAGAACCTTGAGCAAGGCGTTCTGTGCCTGCGCGGACATCGTATGGGCGTCAAAGAGCAGATACACCTTGCGCTCCGCTTCGTTTGGCTTGATGAAGGCGTCACTGCGGATCTCGCGGATCACATCCACATGCAAAGAACGCGGCCCGGCACCGCCTTCTATCACCCTGATATCAGGGTGGGAATGGGCGAGCGCCTTGACGCAATGGGGGCATTGCAGACAGGGGCGCTGTTTGGCAGGCGCGCCGCAGACCGCCGCCATTGCAAGCCTGTGGGCAAATGCGTGATGCCCGCTGCCGGGGGGACCATCGAACAGGATCGCATGGGGAAGGCGGTTTTCTGCAACCGCAAGGGAGAGCTGGTCCTTGACCGGCTGGTTATGGGCAATACCCGGGAAGTCGATGGTAGACACCACCTTTCACACAGAGGATAAATTCTTGTTTATTGTAACACTTTTACGCGGGAAAATCCATAGGCAAGGAGAAACTCGGCCGCAGAAGGGGTAATTTTTTCCCCGGGCATCACCACCGGCACCCCCGGCGGACAGGGGCAGGCGGCACAAGCGGCGGTTTTCCCCACCGCCTGTGCGATGGGAAGTTCCACGCCGGGATGCAAAACAGCTTCTCTCACAGAAAGCACTGTCGGAGGCAGCGGCGGGAGTACACAGGAGGTTTCTGGAAGCGCAGGATGGCGCGGGAGATTTTGCAGGGCATCCTCCAAACGCTCAAAATCCTGCGGGGAATTGCAGGGGGTCGGGATCATCACCACATAGGAAGCATCCGCATATTCTGGTTCGATCCCAGATTGGCGCAAATACTGGGCAGTTTGCTCCCCGGTCAGGCCAATCGGTGGGGTGTACAGGCTGATCCGGGTAGGGTCGCAGGGGCCTTGCGGGATGCCAAAGCCAAGCTGTACTGCCCGTTCAAGGATCTGCCGGACCTGCCCTTCAAGCCGGGGGTATGCCGTGGTAGCATACTGATGGAGCCATCCAGTACACAGGTCAAGGGACGCCATGACCGGATAAGACGGGCTGGTCGAACCAAACAACGCCATGGCGTCCTTGGCGGCGGGGAGAAAGAGATCCCCCGCGAGGTTGAGCCATGCGCCGCCAGTGAGTACCGGCAGGGTCTTATGGGCAGAACAGGCAGTCATCGCGGCGCCTTGGGTGATCGGGTGCGGCTGGGATGTAAAAAAAAGATGCGCGCCATGGGCATTATCGACAAGCAATGGGACATGATATTCCTGACAGGCTTTGGCAATCCCGGCAATATCGGCCAGCACCCCGAAATAGTCCGGGCTGGTCACATAGACGCAGGCGGCATCGGGATGTTCCAAGAGCGCCTGCCGCACATCCTGCGGGTGGACGCGTCCGGGCAAACCGGGGCCGGCATCCGCACGGGGCATCACCCACACCGGGGTAAGCCCCAAAAGCGCCATGGTATGCACCGCGCTGCGATGCAAAACCCGTCCGGCAATGACGTTCCGTTTGCCGCCCATGGACGCCAGACGCAGCATCGCCTGAATACACAGCGTACACCCGCCTGCGGAAAACAGGGTGCGCGCTACGCCCAGCACCTGTGCGGTTTCGCGTTCAGCCGCAAGGATCGCGCCTTCGGCTTCAAAGAGGCTGTCGGTATCCGGCAGCTCGGTCAGGTCAAGGGCGGAAAGGTCCTGTGGGAAGATGGGATGGGCATGTTTGTGCCCGGGCGTATGCAGGGATACCCGCTGCTTTTGCAGATGGGCACAAAGGGCATGGTAAAGAGGGGCAGATGGCTTCATATCAGGGGTTCCTTTCTGGCAATTGGCATAATAGACGAAAAGTTGGACATAATTTGTTTTAAATTTTTTCAAAAATCGGATACCATTTCGGAATAATCTGTGATATAATAATCAAAACTAGATACAGTAATCCTATGGAATCCGGAAAGGGGTGGCAGTTATGACTTCGGTACGCGGCATACAAATTTATGGCGACTCGATCCTCAAGGGGGTCGAGCTGGACCGCGACCAGCAAAAGTATATCCTGCCCAAAGAGAATAATCTCGAAAAACTGGGCGAGGCTTACAGCCTGCTGGTACAAAACCATTCCAAGTTCGGATGTACGGTAGAAAAAGGGTTCCGCCTTTTGCGCCGCCATTTCGAAACGCAGAAAAAACCTTCCCCCGGGGAGATTGTCCTGCTGGAGTACGGCGGCAACGATTCCGACTATGATTGGGCGAAAATCAGCGAAAACCCGGACGGGCAATACCATCCCCATACAGAGCTGCCCGTATTCCGGCAGGTGTTGCGGCGCATGGTGGAGCTGATCCGGGAACATGGCAGGCTGCCGGTGATTATGAACCTGCCGCCAGTCAAATCGCTCTCGTACCTCAATTGGGTGAGCCGTCCGGGGACGGGCGTGAAAAAAGAGAACCTTTTGAAATGGCTGCATGACCCGCATGTCATTTACCGCCATCAGGAGCTGTATTCTGCCGCGGCCAGCGAGGTTGCATGGCAATCCGGCGCACCGCTTTTGGATGTGCGCTCCGGGTTCCTCATGGACCGCGACTGCGACCGCCTGATCGGGCAGGATGGCATCCATCCCAGCGCACAGGGGCACCGCATGATCCGCGACCGCCTGCTCAGCTTTGCCCGCCAGCTTGGCAGCATCCCTCCCCTGCGTCTGGAAGGCGCGGTATAACAACGCTTACGAGAATCTCAATTCCAACCATAAAACAAGAGAAAGTGCGTTCCCCAAACAGGGAGCGCACTTTTTCTTTTGGGTTACGCGGGATCGCCGGGTTCCTGCGGCGGGTCTTTTTCCACAAGCAGACGGGTAATGCGTTGCTCCTCGACCAGTTCCACTGTGAAAAGGAGCGGCCCCACACGTACCTGCGGACATTCTTCCTCATGCGGGAGGTTGCCGAGCATCCCGACTACAAGCCCGGCAATGGTATCGTAATCGCCCTGCGGCAGCTCGACCCCCAGCCGCTTACTGACATCTTCTACGGGGGCAGTCCCGCTAACGAGGAACGTATCCGGGGTAATTTCCCGGATTTCCTCCTCCTCATGGTCATACTCATCCTGAATATTGCCCACAATCGACTCCAGAATATCCTCCATAGTGACCATCCCGCGGGTACCGCCGTACTCATCGACCAGGATCGCAGCCTGTACCCGGCGTTCGGTCATCTGGTGGAACAGCTGGCTGGCCGGCAGGCTGTCCGGGACAAAAAACGCCGGGCGCATCACCGCAGACACCCGCAGGTTTTGACTGATGGAACGTCCGAAATAGCGCAGCAAATCCTTAACATACACAATGCCAAGCAGATTATCCAGATCCTCGTGGTACACCGGAATCCGGGAGTACCCTTCGCGTACTGCCAGCGCGACCACATCCCGCAGGGACGCAGTATCCTCCACCGCGACTAAGTCGGTACGGTGGGTCATAATTTCGCGCACATTGGTATCATTGAAATCAAAGACATTGGCGATCATATCCTTCTCGCTGACCTCAATACTGCCGCTTTCACCGCTTTCATCGACCATCATGAGAATTTTTTCCTCCGTAGCGGGGGTATCGGAAGCATGGGGGTTCAGGCCAACCGCACGTACCAAACCATTGGCCATGGCGGTACACAGGAAGGTCACAGGGCGGAACAGCACGGCAAACAGATTCACAAACCCGGAAACTGCAACTGCCGAGGATTCCGGTTTGGCGGCGGCGATTTTGCGCGGGATGAGGTTGCCAACGGTGAGGAACACAAGCGCCAAACCAACGGCAATCACGATCAGGGCCAAAATGCGGTTGAGGGCAGGGGGGATGGGGAGGAAGCCAAACGCATGGCCGAGGATGGGCGTGAGCGAATAGCTCAAAAACGCGCCGCTGAAAAAACAGGTGAGCAGGAGAACCCAAGCAAGGGTCGAGAGCAGGCGCGGCTCCCTTTCCAGATGGCTCACAGCTTTTTTGGCTTTGCGGTTGGTGGCGGCAAGACGGTGCAGCTGACGCTCATTGAGATGCTGGAACGCGCTTTCCGCAGCGGAGAAGCAAGCATACAGCAGCAGGCATACCACAGACACCAGAATAGCGGGAATCAAATGTTCACCGGGATCGGCAGACATAAATCAAGAACCTCTCTTTCGATCATACAGAATGTAACGATTTCCCCTTATTATAACAAAGAGCGCACAGAAACGCAAGAGGCCGTCCCAAAACAAAAATCCCCCGCCAAACAGCGGAGGATATAGAAAGGGCAATTATCTCTTGGAGAACTGAGGCGCTCTACGGGCACCTTTGAGGCCGTATTTTTTCCGTTCTTTCATTCTTGGGTCACGGGTCAGGAACCCGGCCTTTTTCAGGGCAGGACGCAGGCTTTCCGCATCGTATTGGAGCAGCGCACGAGCCACGCCATGACGGATCGCACCAGCCTGGCCGGTTACACCGCCGCCTGCAACACGGCAGACAATATCAAACTTCTCATCTGTCTTGGTCAGCGCGAGAGGCTGGCGGACGATCAGTTTGAGGGTTTCCAAGCCAAAATAATCATCAATATCACGGTCATTGATGGTCACTTTGCCGGAACCCTGATAAAGTCTGACACGGGCAACCGAACTTTTTCTTCTGCCGGTCCCATAGAAATAAGGGGTTTTGTTATACATCGTTTCGTTCCTCCTTCCTTATTTATCCCAAGCGACGGGCTGTTGGGCAGCATGGTTATGCTCAGCACCTGCAAACAAGCGCAGTCTGGTCAAAGCGGCTCTGCCGATGGTATTGCTTGGCACCATCCCTTTTACCGCTAATTGCATAGCCTGGGTTGGGTTTTTCTGCATCATGGCATCGTAGCGCACCGATTTGAGATGGCCGATATACCCGGTATGACGGTAATAATGCTTTTGGAGCAGTTTGTTGCCGGTGAGCACCGCATCGGCACAATTGATAATAATCACATGGTCCCCGCAATCGACATGGGGAGCAAAAGCAGGCTTATGTTTCCCGCGCAGAAGCTTAGCGGCTTCGGCTGCAACACGGCCGAGCGGTTTGCCGGCAGCGTCGAGCACATACCATTTGCGGTCAACTTGACCAGCTTTTGGCATAAAAGTAGACATAGCAAAAAGTCCTCCTCGAAATAAAGAATCAAAATATCAATAGAGATAAAAAATCTCTAAAAAATGTCACAACTCGCAACGGATATGATTTTACCACACTTGGAAAGCTGTGTCAAGGGATTTTTTCGAAATTTTTGATTTAGAAAACGGATCCTTTGAAATACGCCTGTTTTTGCCCGATATCTCCCGTATGCTCGCGCGCCATTTCACTTTTTCACAAGACATGTGACACATTCCACGTGGGCAGTCCTTGGGAAAAGGTCAACGGGCGTCAGGGCAACAGGCCCATATCCGGCGTCGGCAAACAGCCTGAGATCACGCGCCAAGGTCGCAGGGTCACAGGAAACATACACCACTTTCTGCGGTGCCATTTCCCGGATCGTATCCACTAGTCCGGGCGCACAGCCTTTGCGCGGAGGGTCAAGCACGACCACATCCGGCAGTTGGCCGCTCTGCCGCAGTTCCCCGGCGGCTTTGGCCGCGTCAGCGCATAAAAACTGTGCGTTTGTGATCCCATTAAGAGCCGCATTTTTCCGGGCGTTTTCCACGGCTTCAGGAATCACTTCCACCCCAATCAACGCTTTGGCTGCACTGGCAAGCGTCAGGCCAATGGTCCCGGTCCCGCAGTACAGGTCAAGGACGGTTTCTGCCCCCGTCAGACCGGCGTATTCTTTCACTAAATCATACAGACGCTGCGTCTGGTCGTGGTTGACCTGATAAAACGACAAAGGCGAAATCTCAAACCGCAACCCGCACAAAACATCGGTAATCATACTCTCCCCCCAGATGGTACGGCAATCTTTGCCAAGGATGACATTCGTGCGTTCCCGGTTGGTATTGAGGATCACGCTTTGGAGTCCGGGAATCGCATCGCGCAGACGTTCTGCCAAAGCATCCTCGCCGTTGAGAGCATCGGCATTGGCCACCACGCAGACCATAACCTCACCCGTCGCGCGGGCTTCCCGCAAATAAAGATGCCGCAGGCACCCTCTCCCGGTTGCTTCATCGTACACTTCCTGCGGAAAATCGCGTTCCCAGTCCCGGAAAACTTGCATGGCACGGTCAAATACAGCAGGCTGTAAGGGGCACTGTTCGCAAGGGACAACCCGGTGGCTATGATACGCATAAAAACCCAGCTTCAATTCCCCGTCTGTGCCGCGGCTGATGGGAAGCTGTGCCTTATTGCGGTAATGGTCCGTTTCCTGCGCCCCCACAATGGGCTGTACCGGGAAAGCATCCAGTCCGCCAATCCGCGAGAGGGCATCGCGCACACGCTGTTCCTTGATTTGCAGTTCAGCCGGGTAGCGGATATGCCGGAACGCACAACCGCCGCATTGCAGGAAATGGGGGCAGTCCGCCTCCATACGGTCGGGGGAGGGGCGCGGCAGGGAAAGAAGTTTGCCAATGGCGTAGGTTTTGGCGGTTTTGATGATGCGGACACACGCATGATCCCCGATTGCGGTATTGGGTACAAAAACAGCCATATTCCGGCACCGCCCGACCCCATTGCCATCGGTGGTCATGCCAGTGATATCGAGATGCACCATCTCATTTTTCGACAGGGCTGCCTCACGGTTTGACGATTTCAAGCGAGTCCCTCCCCGGTTATGCACGCGGCTGCGCGACATTATTTTGAATCTGGTTTGCCACATACCCCCGGACATTATCCGCAACAATCGAAATTAACCGCTTGCGCGCATCCTTGGCTGCCCATGCAATGTGCGGGGTAATGACACAGTTTTTGGCTGTCAGCAACGGGTTGTCCGGTGCCGGCGGCTCCACCGACAGCACATCCAGCCCCGCCCCGCGCAAACGCCCCTCATTGAGCGCACGGGCTAAGGCATCCTCGTCCACCACCGCTCCCCGCGACGTGTTAATCAGCAACGCATCGGGCTTCATCCACGAGAGGGTGCGGTCATTGATGAGCCGGTCGGTTTCTTTGGTCAGGGGGCAATGCAGGGTAACAATATCGCTCTGGCGGAATACTTCCTCCTGTTCTGCCCACTGGCAGCCTTCTGGCAAATCGCGGCGGGTGCGGGTATGGACGAGTACCTGCATCCCCAGCACGAGCGCCATTTGTGCAACCGTACGCCCAATATTCCCAAACCCGATAATCCCCAGCGTGCGCCCCTGCATTTCGATAAACTCCGTATTCCAATAGCAGAAGTGGCGGCTTTTCACCCAGTCGCCCGCGTGGACGCTCTCATTATGCTCCTGTACACGGTTGGCAATGGCGAAAATCAGGGCAAACGTAAACTGTGCCACCGCCTTGGTGCAATAGGTCGGCACATTGCAAACCGGCACCCCCAGTTCGGCGGCGGTCCCGGTATCCACGACATTATAGCCTGTGGAAAGCGTGCCGATATAACGCAGGCCATCTGCATGGAGCCTGCGGATCGTTTCGCCGGATAACGGGGTCTTATTGGTAATCAGCACCTCGCACCCCTGTGCCCGGGAAAGGATTTCGTCCGGTGTGGTAAAGTCATATACACAAAGGTCCCCAAAGGCTTCGAGTTCGTGCCAGCTCAGGTCCCCGGGGTTGGTTGTCGCGCCATCTAAAATACAAAGTTTCATAGCAGCAGCCTCCTTACATCATGTGCTTTCATTATAAATCAAAACCCGCGAAAATGCAAAAAAACCGGAAGCCATTTGTAAAAACGGCTCCGGTTTTCTGTTACAAAATGTTACGGCTGGGACGAGGAAGCAGCACTGGAGGTCTTTTGCTCCCCATCTGACTGCGGGGCGTCAAAATAACGCACTGTCCCATTTTCAATATCGTACTTGCAGCCTTGGATGGTCACTTTGCCATCGCGTACCAGGCGGGAAATAATATCGCTGCTCATCAGGCGGTCCATGCTGTTTTCAACATTGAGGTCCTGCGCGAGATCCGCAATTTTATCGGATTCCGACGCCTGCTGTTTGGCCTTGGTGACAGAAGGGGCAATTTCTTCCAGAATATCCTCCACATGGCCCGAAGCATGGCCTTCAATGGCAGCATCCACAGCGCCGCACTGGGTATGGCCCATAACCAGCACAAGCGGGGAATTCAGGTGGTCAACCGCATATTCCACACTGCCGATCTCATAGTCCCCGACTACATTGCCCGCAGTACGGATGACAAACACTTCCCCAAGGCCGCTGTTAAAGATCAGTTCCGGCGGCACGCGGGAATCCGAGCAGGTAATCACAACGGTGTGGGGTTTTTGCCCGTTTTTCGCAAGGTCCTGACGCAGAGCCTCGGTCACATTCAGATTTACCGACCCTTGGGTAAACTGGTTGTTCCCGGATTTGAGCAAATTGAGCGCTTCTTCAGCATTCGCAGCCGTTTTTACTGCTGGCGCGGAGGTATTCGGGTTTTCTGCCGGCGCCTGCGGCACAACCGAATTGACCGACACCGTTGGCACAGACGGGGTATCCTCTGTGCCGCAGGCTGCGGTGGCAAGCAGGGCAATGCTGCAAGCGGCTAACGTAAAGAGCCCTTTTCTGACCAAAGATTGTTTCATACGATCCATTCTCCTTTATTATGTTTTTCTCTAGCGGGCTTTGAACCATTCTAACCTAGTGTTCCCAAAAGAATTGTAAAATATTCCATGGACAAGCTAATGATACCGGATTTTTTTTGAAAAATTTGTAAAAAGAACACCCTCCCGCCACATTAAGTCTATTATAGGATGCAGGGCAGGGATTATCAACGCGTAGCCCCCAAAAATTTACACAATAATACTGGTAATTCCCCACAAGGTTTGATACAATACCTAAGAGAAGCAGAAACGACGGGGCGTCTTTGCACACGTCCCCCCCATGGAAAGGAGAACCGTTATGGAGTTTTCACAGGACGTACAAAACGTTTTGGCGATTGTATTGTTCCTCTTGCGTATCCTCACACCAGCCCTGAGCATTGCCGTACTGGCAGGATGTTTCCTGTCGCTCAAGCGCGGCCGGCGCCGCGAAGAGCCGGTCGTATTGCTGGAGGATGTGGGAAGCGGAATTTCGATCCCGGTGTTGTACTGGGAAAATTCCATCGGACGCAGCCGCAGCTGTGATATTGTCCTGCCCGACCATACGGTCAGCCGGGACCATGCTGTGTTAATGCGCCGGGAAAGCGGCTGGATGATTACGGATACCAATTCCAAAGCCGGCACCTTATTAAATGGAAAGAAAATCAAAGGGGACACACGGGTCCTGCCGGGGGATGTGTTATCCATTGGGTCGTCGGCGCTGATGCTCAAGAGGGTCAGCGACGGTACGCCCCTACCGCCAAAGAAGCCGCCCAAAAAAGGCAAGCTGCAAATCAAACGCGCGCCCTCCCCCGGGAAGCTGATGATCGGGCTGAGCGTGATCCAGACGTTCCTTTCCGCACAGTGCTGTCTGGCGCAGGGCAAATTCTCGTGGGAACCGCTCCTTGCTTTTGGGGTGCTTTTGCTGCTGTCGTGGGGGCTTTACCTGTTTTCCACCAAAGCGTTACACCGCGTCAGCTTTGAGGTGGAAACGGTGGGGCTGCTTTTGGGCAGTGTGGGCACCATGCTGCTCACCGGGATCAACCTGACGCCAAACTATACGCAACTGGCAAGTTTCTTTTTGGGGATCGTCCTGTTTTGTTTTTTGATCTGGTTCATGGGGGACCTGGACCGGGTCATGAAATGGCGCATCCCCATTGCGGTGGCGGCGCTGGTGTTATTTGCCGTGAACCTCGTGATCGGCAGCTCGGTACATGGCTCGAAAAACTGGATTATTTTAGGGCCTGTGAGCATCCAGCCGTCGGAGCTGATTAAGATTGCGTTTATTTTCACCGGCGCGTCCACGCTCAACAAGCTGCAAACCACCCGCAACCTGACCGTATTCCTGGTCTTTACGGCGTTATGTATGGGCGCGCTGTTCCTGATGAAGGATTTAGGCACTGCCTGTGTGTTTTTCATTACGTTTCTGGTCATTGCGTTCATGCGCTCTGGCAGCATCCGTACCATTATTTTAGTGCTGGTTGCAGCAGGGCTGGGGGCATTTTTGCTTGTCCAGTTCATGCCGCATATCACCAACCGTTTTGAAGCATGGCGGCACGTGTGGGACTTTGCCGATACCACCGGGTATCAGCAGACGCGCGTGCTGATGTACGCGGCAAGCGGCGGGCTGTTCGGGGTGGGCCTTGGGCAGGGCTATATGCACCAGATTTTCGCCGGTGACAGCGACCTTGTCTTTGGGATGCTCTGTGAGGAAATGGGCCTGCTCATGGCGCTGGTGGTGATCCTTGCCATTGCGTTTTTGATCCTGTTTGCACGCTCCGACGTCACCCGCAGCCGCTCGACCTTTTATTCCATTTCCGCATGTGCGGCGGCGGGGCTTTTATTATTCCAGAGCTGCCTGAATGTGTTCGGCTCTACGGACATCCTGCCCCTGACCGGCGTTACCCTGCCGTTTATCAGTGCAGGCGGCACCAGTATGATGGCGGCGTGGGGGCTGCTCGCGTTTATCAAAGCATCCGATGAGAGGACTTACGCAGTACGCAGGCTCCCGGCCGCAAAACAGACACAGCCTATTGCGCCGCGTCCTGCTAAACGGGCACAGCCCAAAGGAAGGAGGGGGAAGGCGTGAAAACAACCGGATGGCGTTCTCTGGTGCTCTATATTCTGGGGATCGGCTTTTTGGCTGGGATGGTCTTTTTTCTGGCCTGTTACTTTACGCAGGGCGGCTCGTGGGCGATGCGCGCTTCCAACGTGCATTTGGACGGGGTCAACCAGCTGTCGGGCGCTGGCACGATCACAGACCGTGACGGGGTGGTTCTCGCCAAAAGTGAGGACGGGAACCGCGTTTACCACGACAATGCCAATATCCGCAAAGCAATGCTCGCGGTGGTCGGCGATACGCGGGGTTATATTTCCACGAGCGTACAGGCCACGTACCGCTCCCAGCTGACAGGATATAATCCCGTCACGGGCATTGGCTCCATCAACGACAAAAACGGCGGCGGGAGCGTGGAGCTGACGGTCAGCAGTGAGCTGTCGCGCATTGCCCTGCAGCAGCTCGCGGGGAAAAACGGGGCGGTTGCGGTCTATAACTACAAAACCGGGGAAATCCTGTGTATGGTCAGCACGCCGAATTTTGACCCCGCCAACCCGCCCTCGGATCTCGATTCCGATGAAACCGGCAAATATGACGGCGTGTATCTAAACAAAGCGTTATCCTCATGCTATACGCCCGGTTCCATCTTTAAGCTTGTAACCACCGCATGTGCATTGGAAAACCTGCCGGATCTGGCGCAAAAAACCTTCCAATGCACAGGCAAAACCATCATCAACGGGCATGAAATCACGTGTGACGCCAAACATGGGACGATTGATTACCGGGACGGGCTGGCCAAATCCTGCAATGTGGTATTTGCCGAACTGGCGGTGGAGCTGGGGGCGGACCGCATGACGAAAACAGCGGAATCCATGGGGTTTGGCGAGGTGTTCCGGGTGGATGGCAACCCAACCAGGAAAAGCGTCTACCAGGTAAGGGATGCCACAGACGACGAACTGGCATGGTCCGGGATCGGCCAGCATACCAATCTGGCCAATCCTACACACATGATGATCCTGATGGGAGCCATTGCAAACGACGGCGTACCTGTAAACCCGTATCTGGTACGCAAAATTACGACCCATTTCGGCATACCGGTACACTTTGGCGGCACCTCCCAAGGGCCGCGACTGGTGCGGGAGGATACCGCCAAAACCTTGCAGGAGCTGATGCGCTATACTGTGACCAGCGATTATGGTGACAATATGTTCCCGGGCATGCAGGTATGTGCCAAAACCGGCACCGCAGAAGTTGGCGGCGGCCGCAAACCAACCGGATGGATGGTAGGCTTTTCGAGCAACCCGGATACCCCGTTTGCGTTTGCGGTGGCTGTGGAGGAAGGCAACTATGGGCGTACCTCGGCTGGCAATATTGCATCGGCTGTGATGAAAGCTGCGGCTGGTAAATCGTAATCTCTTGCATTTTTGCGGGAAAACAGATATACTATACCTATAACACAGACTGTTAATATACAGGAGGGAAACATTATGGCAATTATCCATGGGACAAAGGAAAATTTTAAAGCAGAAGTCATGCAGGCGGATGTACCGGTACTGGTAGACTTCTTTGCAACCTGGTGCGGACCATGCCAGATGCTCGCGCCCATTCTGGACCGCGTTGCAGCAGAACTGGAAAGCAGCGGAAAAGCAAAGATCGTCAAGGTTGACGTGGACGAAGAACCCGAATTGGCGGCACATTTTGGAATCAAAAGCATCCCAACCATGAAAGTGTTTGAGGGCGGCGAGATTACCCAAACAGCCGTTGGCGGGAAATCCGAAGATGAGGTTTGGGCGCTGTTAGGCGGCCGGTAAACAAAGGAAAACCCTTTGCTGGATACGAGTGGAAAACAGCAAAGGGTTTTTTTATGGCATTTTTTCAAAAAGAAAGGACAGATGAAAACATGAAAAAAAGATTGGTTTCTATGGCCGCGGGCCTGCTTGTGGCCATGCCCGCTGTGCTTACGGGATGTCAGGGGGAGCCAGTGGCGTCCGGGTCGGCAGTGTCCGCAGACAGCGCGATATCCTCACAGGGGCAGGATGTTGTCAGCTCGGCTGTGAGCGCAGGGGAAGAGGAGTCGTCGGTGGTGTCGCAGCCCGAACCGTTTGTAGCTGCGGACCAGTCCTTTTCGGTGATTTTGCCGCAGGGCTTTGTGGAGCAGAACACAGACCCCGCCTCCGGAACTACCACGTGGATTGACCCGAAAAAACAAATCATACTGGTAGCTACCAGTGTCCGGCAGGGGCTGCAGGCCGACGCGCTGACACAGGAGGCCATGGCGCAAACCTTAGCGGTGACGTATGAGCAAGTCGAGATCCAGACATTTACACAAAAGCCCAAAGGAACTGGTACTTTGTTTATGTATGATGCCGCGGTTACACAAAACGACACGAAAAGCTATTTAATTCAGGCCCTGTATGCAGACGAGGATCAGACCATCACTCTGGCCATGACCATCCCCACCGAGGAACAGTTGCAGGAAGCCCGCACGATGGTACAGGCCATGGCGGAATCGCTCGAGGCGCTTTAATACAGCACCACGGTATCCCGGCTTACTGCACAGCGGCTTTCAAAGCTCTGTTTTTCCTGTGTGAGCAGATCGAAGATAAAGTTAAATTCAAACGAGTCCGAATCGTCGCTGAGCACATAACGCGCAATCAGGAAACGGTCCTCCACACAAGCGATAAAGTCCCCAAGGTCTGCGGCATACGCGCCCTTCACCCTGGAATTGAGCACCCCTTCAATGTTACACTGGTCGCCGTGCTGGGTAATGCGGTACACTTGGCCGCCTGTGGTATCAATCAGGAAATTGGCAGGCTCGTCCTCTTCCAGAAGATTGAGCATCACTGCCACGTCCTTTTGCAGGGTATTGCGGTTGACCATACAGATCCGCTGATCCTCGCTGGGGAAATGCCGTGCCCGAAAATATAAATTCTGCTCATCCATGCCCGCATAACGCAAAAGCCCATCCGTACCGCTTTGGAACAAAAGCGTCATACACACCTCGCGCCCTTGTCCCACATCCTCGAGAAACCCTTGAAGCGGACAGGTCCACACGTGGTCGGACACTTCATAATCCAGGGAAGCGCGGTTTTCATAAAACATTTCCTTTTCCTGCTCGGTCCCAAACGGCATCATCAAAAGCAGCCAAGGCTCGTCCTCATGCTGGTACAACAAAATCTGGCTGCCTGTGGCGTAGCAAAACCGCGGGTCCTTCAAATAATAATACCGTTCCGTTTTCAGGTCGTAGAGATACACGATCTGCGGGAATCCGGTCAGGGACTGGTATTCCTCAAACAAATGTGCATGTTCGTTATTCGGGACGGTGAAAAATAAAATATGCTCTGCATCTAATGCCTTACAGTCTGCCAAATCACCAATAAAATGGATTTGCGCCATATTTTTTTCTTCCCCGGTCTGCTTATCGACCCGCAGCACCCATGCCTGCTCGTCCCCCTTTTCCATCACCATGACGATCTCCCGCTCAAACCCAAAATAATGCCGCCGGTAAGAGGGGTTGCTTAGAATATAATTTGCCACGATCCGCTCGGTTTTGGTTTCCCGGTCGTACTCCAGCAGGAACAGGCTTTCGTGGCCTTCTTCCTCTTTTTGCTCTGCGTAATATATTTTGCTTTCACTGATTTCAATGAGATGGACTTGACAATCCGTGAAAAAGTTTCTCATGTCAACAACGGTCATAACAGTCTCTCCTAGCTTATGTAGTGAACGCCATAGGCGTGTAAAACGTTTCGTGCACCTTTTTGAAATGGTGGCAAAGCCCCGTTCAAAAACCCAAAGACAACATTCGAGAGGAAACCCTCTGTGCTGTAAAGTGGGCTCGCTCACCGCTCACCCACCGGGGAACCCCTTGCTAGGGTTCCCCACGCCAAAACATTCCCCCGGAATGTTTTGGCTCCCTTCCTGAGCGTTGGGAAGGCTTGGGGAGTTTCGACCGTTGCGACGGCCGAGCATGGGGCTTTGCCCCCTGCACCCCCACAGCCTTTTGAAAAAGGCTGGCGAAAACTTTATTCGCCTTCGGCGCGTACGATGGGGGTGTTGTGGATTCATTATAACATAGCAAAAGATAATTTTCATTACAATTTCGTCGAAAATATAGTATAATAGATCAAAAGGGGGGAGCAGGCAAGATGGTATCGAACCGACATGGCAATACAGTGGAAGTGGATATCCATGGCATGACGACGGAACAGGCGCGGCGGGAACTGGAGCAATTCCTGAGCCGGATCAGCGGGAATGTGACGGAACTGGTGGTGATCCACGGATACAACGGCGGGCAGGCGCTGTTAAAGATGGTACGCACACAACTCAAGCATCCGCGCATTGGCTCAAAACTTTTGACCTTAAATTCCGGGCAAACACGGCTCATCTTAAAACCCAAACAATAAAAAACACGTGGACTTTTCTTGTCCACGTGCTTTTTTTATTTCACTCTGGGCGGAACGTCGTCTTCATAGAGGAACTCGACCAGATTTGCGCTGTTCTGGCGCAGATTGGGGATCAGGACAGAGGCTCTTTGTCCGCTGATGGTGACAAAGGTATTCTCATAGCCGCCCTCAAAGGGAATCCGGTTTTGCTCCATGGGGTAGTTGAGGTAGGTCATGGCATTGGAAACTAAAGCGAGCATTTCGTTTGTGTTGATATTGGTTGTAATCATGTTGAGGATTTTGGAAAGGGCGTTATTAATGGTAAAGAGATCGGATTTTTTGAGCTTTTCCACAAGGCTCATCACCACTTTACGCTGGCGTTCGGTACGGGCCTGATCGTTGCCAATGGCGCGGATTCTCGAATAGTAGCGGGCCTGTTTGCCGGTGAGTACACGGGTGCCGCCGGTCAGGCGTTTGCTGGAGGACTCACCCGAATGGCGGTTGACTAAATTGGCTTCCTCCGCGGTAATTTCGAGTTCCACCCCGCCGAGCGTATCAACAATATCCTCAAAATGGTCGTAGTCGATGATGACAAAGCGGTCGATATCTACGCCAAAGTTACTTTCCAGCGTCTGCACGGTCAGCGCGGGGCCGCCGAGGCTATATGCGACATTAATACGGTTGGGGGAGTAGCCCGGGATCTGCACATACATATCGCGCATAAAGGAGGTAACTTTCAGCTTTTTATGGCGTGTATCAATAGTTAACAGCATTTGGCTGTCGCTGCGGCCAACGTCGTTTGCCTGATAGTCGTCCACACCCAGCAGTAAAATATTCATGACTGCACTGTCATGATAAAGTCCGCGGGTTGCGCCGTCGCCAATTTCGATACGGCTATTGACAGCATTGGCCTGATTGTCCGCCTCAAGCTGGGAAACCAGCCCCGAGTTGATCTGAAACTCGTCATCGCTGGACATGGTGTTGATATTGGAGATCATCCCTTCTGCATACATACACCCGCCGCCCACCAGCAGGCTCAGGCTGCTCAAAACCGCTACGGTAATATTGACCGCCTTGCGTTTTTTGGATAATTTCCGTTTGGCCGGGGCCGGGTCGGGCTGGGGATCGTCGTAGTAAGGGTTATAGTCAAAGTCACGTTTATTTTTCCTGCTCATGGGGAATATCATCCTTTCCTTGTGGCAGCCATGCGCCCCATCTCACGCTTGTCCAGACGTGCTGCCAATCTTAAATTTCAGTATACCATGGCAGGGGAGAAATCATAATTCTTAAAAAGAATATTTCTGCAAAATTCTTGCAAAAGAAATGCAAAAAAACAAAATCAGACATCCTGCTCATCGAGGGTCAAAAAGAAGGATGGAAGAAATTCTGCAAGGAAACAGTCCACCTCCGGAAGATGCAGGTCCAGCAGAGCCTGCCGGATTCCCGTTTCGGCCTTTTGAAACTCCTGATTCCCCATGGCGCGCTCCTCCACACATTTGACCAGCGCAGAAAGCTTATCCGCCGCCTTGACCAATTCCAGCAGCTCCGGGTCCACCGAAGCGTCCGGGGCAATCAGCGGGGCATACGCAGCACGCAAATCTTCTGGCAAGAGCGACAGCATACGCTCTTTTGCCATATCTTCCACTTGCAGGTAAGCAGAACGGATCTGGGGGTTATGGTACTTGACCGGGGTGGGCAAATCGCCGGTGATGATTTCTGTAACGTCGTGGAACATCGCCAGTACAGCCGCCTGATAAGCGTCCACACTGCCGCCAAAGCGCACATTCCGCAGGGTTGCCAGCGCATGGGCAAAAAAGGCGGTATCCAGACTGTGTTCGGAAATATTCTCCGGGGTGGTATTCCGCATCAGGCCCCAGCGGTTGATATATTTCATACGCGAAAGCATGGCATAAAAATGAAACATCCTATATTCTCTCCCAAAAACCAGCAGATATCATACGTTTGGCTCCTCCACCGCAGGGCAAATGTAATTTAATTGTCCAACCGCTTTCCCGTCGCGCAGGTAAATACGCGGCACGCGTTTGCCCACCAGACACACCATTTCATAAGGGATGGTCTGGTTATGTGCGGCAAGCTCATCCACTGGGATCATCAAATCCCCGTCGCGCCCAAAGATGGTCACCGTCATGCCGGCTTTGGCGTTGGGGATATCGGTGACATCAAGCATCAGCTGATCCATGCACACGCGCCCGACAATCCTTGCACGTTTGCCGCAGACCAGCATATCCGCCCTGCCATGCAGCACTCTGGGATAACCGTCCGCATAGCCAATCGGGACGGTGGCTAAGGACGTGGGTCGCTCGGTCACAAAGCACGAACCATAGCTGACTGGGGTATTGGCATCAACAGTTTTGAGCATGGAAATAATCGTTTTGAGTTCCATGGCGGGAACCAGCGGCAACGGATGACGGATATTCTGGGAAGGCAGCAGGCCATAGGCAATAATCCCCGGGCGCACCATATCCAAATGGGTATCGGGATAATCAAGGGTAGCGCCGCTGTTGGCGCAATGGCGGATGGGGAAGGAGATCCCGCGTTTTTCCAGCTGTGCAACAGCGTGCAGGAAATGATGGAACTGTGCCATGGTGAATGCTTGGCCGTCGTCGCCCTCATCGGACACCGCAAAATGGGTAAAGATCCCTTCTGGCACCAAGCCCTTCATTTGGCAGACCTGTTCAATGGCATCAATGGCGTCATGCTCCTGCCCCTGATACACAAACCCTAAACGGCTCATTCCGGTATCGACCTTCACATGGATCGGCAAAGCCACCCCGAGCCGGGCACATTCCTGCGAGAGTTCCATGGCGTAAGGCAGGGAAAAGACGGTCTGGGAAATGTGCAGTTCACAGAGCTTTTCTGCCATGGATGGGGGGGTATAGCCCAAAATCAAAATCGGGCGGGTAATCCCACTGCGGCGCAGCTGGATCGCTTCCTCAAGATTGGATACCGCAAACCAGTCTGCCCCCATACGTTCGAGTTCGCGCGCCACAAACGTGGCCCCATGCCCATAGCCATCCGCTTTGACCACCCAGCAGATTTTCGTTTCCGCCCGCACCGATGCACGGATGACCTCGTAATTATGCCGGATAGCATTCAAATTAATTTCAGCCCAAGTACGTTTTAAAAAATCAGTCATAAGTATGCGCTCCAATATCCTCATTGATGTACCCTTTATTATAGGGCAGCAGGCAGGTTTCGTCAACTCCCTTAGCAGGCGTCCCACCCCGGACATCCAGCATGAAATTTTCCATCTTGTCCCGACACTATTCCCGATTTTTTTTCCTGCTACCATCATATACTAATAAAGCATGCGTTGGGAAAGGAGGGAATATCATGGAAGACCGTCATAATCAGGAAGTCGAGCGGACTATGGCTCAACCAATAGAATTTTATCCCTATGGGGAGGTGCCCAAAGATAGCGATTTGGATGAATTGATTTTTTATGGGCTGGAATGGAAACAAAGTGAACGCTAATGTTTCCGTAGGGCAACGCCACAGGCGCATAAAGTTTTCGTCAACCTTTTACAAAAGGTTGTGGGGGTGCAGGGGGCAAAGCCCCTTGCAAGGACAATGACCCAAACCCCAAAAGAAAACAAAACGAAAAAAGAAAAAGATCGCAGATCAAAAAAATCCGTGCTACGCTCGTGCGGCAGCACGGCGGGACGATTTACCCTTCGATAAAAAAGAAAGCAATCAGGAAACGAACATATTTCCTGATTGCTTTTCTTTTTCTTTCGAGTGACACGCCAACACACAAGGGTAAAGTGCCTTCACTCACCGTTCAGGCACCGGAGAACCCCTTGCTAGGGTTCCCCACGCCGAAAGATTCCCCCGGAATCTTTCGGCTCCCTTCCTGAGCTTTGGGAAGGCTAGAGAGTTTCGACCGTTGCGACGGTCGAGTCAGGGCGTTGCCCCGACACCCCACAGCCTTTTGAAAAAGGCTGGCGAAAACTTTATGCGCCTACGGCGTTCTCTACGGTAGCAAAAATTATTTTTCAAAAACAGCGCCTTGCGAACCAGAAGTAACATGTTGTGCATAACGTTTCAGGTAACCGGAGAGATTTTTCTGCGGGGCAGACCAGTTCGCTTTACGTTCCGCAAGAACCTGATCGCTGACTTTCACATTCAGCGCACGGTTGGTAATATCGACTTCCACAAGATCACCGTCCTCAATGAGGGCAATCACCCCGCCAGCAGCGGCTTCTGGGGAAACGTGGCCAATCGCCGCGCCGCGGGTGGCACCGGAGAAACGTCCATCGGTGATGAGTGCGACCGAAGAACCCAGTCCCATACCCGTAAGCGCAGATGTAGGATTAAGCATTTCGCGCATACCGGGACCACCTTTGGGGCCTTCATAGCGGATCACGACCACATCCCCAGCCTGAATCTTACCGCCTAAAATAGCATCAGAGGCGGCTTCTTCGGAATCAAAGCAACGGGCAGGGCCGGTATGCTGCATCATTTCGGGGGCAACTGCACCTTGCTTGACCACCGCACCTTCCGGCGCAATATTGCCTTTCAAAATAGCGATCCCGCCGTCTTTGCGGAACGGGTTCTCGACGGTACGGATAACCTCGCCGTCCGCAGCGGGGGAATTGGCAAAACGTTCCGAAACAGTGCCGGAAACAGTCGCAATCCCCTCATGAATCAAGCCTTTTTTAGAAAGCTCCTTGAGGACCGATTGAATCCCGCCGACCTCGTCAAGATCCGTGATAAACACTTGGCTGGCAGGGTTCAGTTTACACAGCTGGGGCGTGGTACGGCTGATTTCATCAATGGTATCCATACTGATCTCAACCCCAGCCTCATAAGCGATAGCGAGCAAATGCAGGACCGTATTGCTGGAGCATCCCAAAGCCATATCGCTGCGAAGGGCATTTTCGAAGGCTTGTTTGGTGAGGATATCCTTAGGGCGCAGGTCTTTTTTGAGCAGTTCCATCACCTGTTCGCCGGCTTGCTTGGCAAGCGCGACCCGTGCGGACATCACCGCAGGAATCGAACCATTCCCCGGCAAAGCCATGCCGATGGCTTCAGTCAGACAGTTCATGGAGTTCGCGGTATACATACCAGAGCAGGAGCCGCAGCTGGGACATGCCGATTTTTCCAACGCCAACAATTCATTGTCATCAATTTTCCCGGCAGCATGCGAGCCGACTGCTTCAAACATTTCGGAAAGCCCAAACCGGGTATTGTTATGTTTGCCGGGGAGCATTGGCCCGCCGCTGACAAAAATACTGGGAAGGTTGAGCCGGCAGGCAGCCATGAGCATACCGGGGACAATCTTATCACAGTTTGGGATAAAGACCACCGCATCCAGGGGATGGGCAGTCAGCATGACCTCCGCGGAATCGGCGATCAGTTCACGGGAACACAGCGAATACCGCATCCCGCCGTGACCCATGGCAAGGCCGTCGCAAACGCCGATGGTTTCAAACTCGAACGGCACCCCGCCAGCATTGCGGATTCCAGCCTTGACAGCTTCACTGATCTCTTTGAGATGGCGATGGCCGGGGATATAGTCGCTGGCAGACGAAACGACCCCAATAAACGGGCGTTTCAATTCGCTGTCAGAAAGGCCGAGGGCGCGCAGCAGGGAACGCTGGGGCGCACGCGTACAGCCGTCTTTCAATACACTGCTTCTCATAGGGCATACATCTCCTTTGGATTATTCACGGGGCTTCATGGTCGGGATTAGGAATTTGATCTTTACATAACCTTCCATAACCATGCAAACCCCTATGTTTTCTGGCTTATTCTGGGCCTTTTGTCGACATAATCCTTCATAACTCTTTATACACAGCAGGAGGATTGGCGTACAAATTGGCGTACATTGGCGTAACTTATGATAGAGAACTCAAAATTACGGAAAGGCGATTTTGTCAAAGTATTCTCCCAAGGCGTTGAACTCTTTTTGTTTCATGTCTTTGGTTACATCCACATAAATGTTCATGGTAGTAGAAATGTCGGCATGGCCTAATACATCTTGGATTACCTTGACATTCATTCCAGACTCACAAAGACGAGTAGTGAAAGTGTGCCTTAACGAATGACAGCTAAACTTTGGCAACAGGACAGGAGATTTTCCACCTTTGAGCAAAACCTCATCGTTACAGTCCCGGATGATCCTTTGGATTGCCTTGTTTAACGTCCCATGATGCTGGACATTTCCAAAACGGTTAATAAAGATGAAATCCGTGTAACCATCCACCGTTGCCTGACAATAGAGATTGATCTCTTGTTGATACTGCTTTTCCAAGAGAAATGCCTCTTTTACAAAATCCATCATGGGAATGGTTCTTTCCCCAGCTTTTGTTTTCGGGGTATTGACTGCAAAGCTGCATCCAGTTTGACCTTCTTTATGGTAATACACAAGAGTATGGTTGACATGGATGATGCCTTCTTCCAAATCAATATCGCACCAACGAAGCCCGGTAGCTTCCCCGACACGCATCCCGGTACCAAGCATCACCGCAAAAACAGGATACCAGTGTTGATATTGAGGATTGCGTTTTAGGAAATCAAGAAACAAATTTTGTTCCGGTAAAGTAAAAGCCTTCCTCTTTTCGACTTCAAAATTATGGGACTGCTTGAGTTCCTTGAGCATGTTATCGGTTGGATTTTTGCGCAGATAGCTGTCATCGACCGCCATATCGAACACTTGATGTAAAATCGTATGTATGTTATCAATGGTAGCAATCGTGAGAACCTTTTCATCGGCCAGAGTATTATAAAACCGTTTGATATCCAGTTTTTTTATGGCAGAAATTTTCATCCTGCCAATTTGCGGCCGTACAAACATATTATACATATACTTGTAGTTTTGAAAGGTATTATCTTTGAGTCCACGCTTTAAATCACACCATAATTCAAACATGTCATTGAGCGCCATTTGCCGGACTTCCACTTTAATTCCGTCGTGCTGATCCTGAAGGATTTCTTCTTCCTTTTTCCTGAGTTCTTCCAAAGTGGACGCATAAATAGAATGTCGTTTCCCGTCCGAGGATGTCCAACGGTAATCGTACATGCCATTTTTGCGCTGGGTTTCGCCTTTGCGCAAGGTAAGACGGTCTTTATCCAGCCGCCTTCCATGTTTCGCTTTGATTGCCATAAAGCAAGCAGCTCCCTTCTATTTGTAAATTTTCAAACCAAAAGGGAACTACTCATTATCAGGCTTATTTTATCATTTTTACGCCATTGGGTCAAGTCCCCTGTTTCGGCTGTGTGATCTTACAGACAACAGTTATATGGAGTATTGCTCACTCAGATATTCGTCCAGCTTTTGACGCTTAATCAGACGTTTTGTGCCAATCCACAACACGAATTTACAGTCTTCACAATCGCTTAATTTGCGTAATTTATTGATTCCTATACCGGAATAAGCAGCTGCTTCTTCCAGTGTCAGGTTGCTCTTTTCCCAAATGGGGACTTCGCATTTCATAAAAATTCCTCCTTATCGTGACCTGTCATAATCCCGTGAGCGTTCCAAACTACGTTCTCTCAAACGTTGGATGTCTCGTTCCTGGTTACGTTGTTTGATTCTTTCGTTTTCTTTCCATCGGTCAGTAAATTTCCCTCGCGCTTCCAAGGCTTTTACTTTAGGACCAAGATGCTTGGTTGGTTCCCGGTCGATCCCCTGCTTTGCATAACTTAGATGGGTAAATTGTCGACAGATGCCTTGTTGACGGCAATATCGGGTACAAATCTCCGCCCATGCTTGTCGCCATTTTTCCACATTGCTGCGATCATCCCAATCATTCGTCTTAAAATTCTTGAAAAATTTGTATTGCTGCTGGGCAACAAAGTAAATTTTATTCTTTTTTTGTTTGCACATCCAATGTCCGTTTTGGTCGAGGGAACGAGTTGTCAGCAAAATGTGAGCGTGGGGATTTCCCTGCTTATCATGGATAGAGACATCTGCACACATACCATGCTCTACAAACTGTTCCTGGATGTATTGGCGGGTCATTTCGATTTGCTGTTTGAGCTCTAACTCTCTGGGGAGAGCTAAAATAACATACCGTGCTAATTGAGCATTTCTGTTTTTTTCAACCGTTTCTACGCTATTCCACAAAACAGACGGATTTTGAAAATCCTTTGGCGCATGATCTGGCAGCAGGACTTCATGATAAACTAAATCTGTAAGTTGCCTGCAATCATAGGTTTTCCCGGTATAATCACAGTACAGTTTATCGCGGCCGCAATAAGCAGCTCGCTG
Source organism: uncultured Eubacteriales bacterium (assembly GCA_949741605.1). Lineage (GTDB taxonomy): Bacteria > Bacillota > Clostridia > Oscillospirales > Acutalibacteraceae > UMGS1071. Next base: position 32,087 of record CATJNB010000142.1, read on the forward strand.
TACGACTGATTCCCCACGGCTACGTCTGACTATATCGATATGCCAGCTAATGAATTCCATTTTTTGTCATCTCCTTTATCTAGTATAGCAAGTGCGCACATATGTAAAATATCATTAATCATAGCTACTGGAAGCTCTCCTTGCTAATTCGTTATTAAGTCCTCCACTTTGCTTTATAACCTCGGCTACGGATTCCATAATCCCCCTAAATTCTTCAAATTCGATTCTGTTTTCTTCTGCTGTACTGCGGGGAGTTAACTTCACTAAATATGGAAAATATTCCAGTACAATCTCCCCTAAAAGAGACTTGCGTCGCAGATCCATTTGTTCTTTTTCTTTTTGTTCACGGTTGGCTTGCTGTCTCTTTTGATTTTTCAACTGCTGTTTTTTCTTTTGCAGCAAAACAGTTCTTTCTTCGATCGTTAACATAAATGGTCATTGCCTCCATATTCTAAATCTAAAATTAAAGTGTTAATTGGAATCTACTGGTTCTTTCAGTGTCAAGAAACAACCAGCAGGAGTATTCAGAACGATATACGGGTTGCCAGCAAATGCTTCCGGGTATATGCATGGTTTGCGGGTGTGATGAATTTGTCTGGAATAGGTCCTTTGTTTGCTATCAGGATAATAGCTTTCCGATACACTCATTTCTAACGCCGGAACTTGCCCGATCATGTCGCTAAAATATTTCTGGCTTTCTGGCTCAGTAACGTTCAGCAGCATTTCCCAAGGACAATTCTCCACGATGATTTTCATGGTCTCATGCCCATGCAAGGCATCTAACTGGGCGAGACTTTGAATCATAAGGGCAAACGTAACTTTTTTTGACCGCAAAGTCGATAAAGCATTAGAAATAATATCCATCTTGCCCAATAAAGGGAACTCATCCAAAAGAACTAAGATGGGGTTCATTTGTTGTCCTAAAAAGGTATCTTTGTCAGGACGGCGTTCTAACTGGCGCACTAATTGCGTAAGCATCAAGCGCATGACACCTCCCCAGTGTTCCAGTTTATCCTGGTCAAGGCAAAGGAATATATTTGGGGTATCGCCATCTGTGGTGAAAGATTCCCATGAGATAAGGTCGTTAGAAGATTGGCCTTTTTCTACAGAGAATGCCTGTTGGATAAAAGGGTCTGTGGCAAGAACCATCGTGTGACATTTTATCTCACTTGCAATGGATACTCTCTGCTCGGGTTTCATACCCGTTATTTCGTTTAAAAACATTCGAGCAATTTTGCAATCAAAACCACAATCAGAATCGAAAATTTCCTTGCACAAATCACTGCTTGATGTGGTCTGGATGTCCAGCATCGTCTCAGAAAAATTTAACCCTAGAGAAAAATCGTACGCAATTACAGCAGACAAAAAATTCCGAGCCATATCAATCCAATATGGTTCCCGTACATGAATCGGCATCGGGATGATAGCCTGAGCGATTTCGCATACATACGGGACAAACGTTGGATCGTCCTTATCCAATAAGGCATATGGGTCGTAGTGTCCAATTCCTTTCATAGGATCAAAGATAAGATGAGGCCTGTCCACAAGGCCAGAACGTTTTAATCCGTCATAATTCCGGGAAAGTTCCCCCTTGATATCCAGGGCAACCAAAGGGTCACGCCATGTTCTAAGGGTTGACTTCCCACACACGTAGCTCTTGCCACACCCACTTGTGCCGACAACGAGAATATTCCCTTCCCATTCGGACGGCCTGCCTACATACCATCCACGCCCATAATCCTTTTCTAACCCAAAATAAAAACCGGACTCTTTGCCCACGTCTAGAATGAGATCATCCGGAATATTTCTTCCAGCAACCAGATCGGGGGTACGTGTTTCTAACATCTTCGTAAAAATTTCGCATGATGATGTTTTGTGTTTCTTGCCCATACTCCAATTTCCTCCTAAAATAAATAAGAATTTTCCATCGAGATTTGCTCCTCTTTTTATCGCAGTCGACTGTAATTAGAGCATAACAAAAAAGGGGTGCTTTGTCTAAGCCACAAAGCACCCCTTTTTTTCTATTGTCACAAATCAGAAATGAAAAATTCTCCAAAGAAAAGATTTGATTTGAAATTTATAATAATATTCTTATAGATTTTTTATCACTTACAGAAAAAATATACAAATCATGTCTAGCATTCATCAATATTGAAAATAGGAGAGTATTTCTCTAATACTTCTTCTAAGGGAATGACTACATCATCGATTATCATCTTTGTACAAAATTTGTGAGTTTCTAACATATCATCTAAATTTGACTCTTGTAGTACACTTTTTAGCATACTATCACATAAATGTTCCACTTTTAGGATTGTAGCCCGTGCTTTATGATTCCCTAGATTTGCCTCCAAACGATCGTTAACTTTACGTACCCAATAACATTGTAGGAATCTACATACAGGTTTATCATTCTTTAATGCTGCCTGTACAGATAGTGGCTTATGTTGTTTCGTTCTTTCCTGCGAAGCATGAAATGGATAATTTACCGTTTCATTTTGGCTATCCACTAGCATAGCTTGCAAACACGATATGATCCTCAATTCTGTCATACAATTCTTTATATCTATGTCCAGGTATGTATTCTGAAAAAATTTTATTAATTTTGGAAATTTGTGAATACAATTTTTCAGTTTATCTTCGTCATAGGGTGTGATTATATCCTTATCAAAATAAACATATTTGGCTAATTTTTTCTCATTTTTCTCAATATACTGGCCGATATCCTCAGGATTAATAGGATTTCTACTCATCTTTTTCATTTCCTGCACCAGTTCCCGTGGCACACTATAATTATAATCATCATGTATGATACTATTCGCATAATCGATATCCATTACCATTCCTAGTTGCTCATATTGTGCTACTTTCAAATACAACGTTTCTATAGGTGAATGTATGTATCTCAAAGGGTGTGTAGGTATAAAAGGAATGGTTGAAAAATCATATTTGTAACCTATTTGATATAAACAAACAATATCCCTGTATATGGTTTCCATAATCTCTTTCCATTCCGTTACAATGGCGTTAATCGTTTTTTTAATACGGTCTTTTATACAAAGAGATAACTCCTTTTCCAGAGAATCTTTGATATATTTAATAATACTTCCATTAGCGGTGTCTATATTTAGGAATAAATTGTCTGTATTTTCCATAGAAGGTTTTCCCAACAACTGTAAGGTATGAGTGTGAGGAAAAATTATGTTTTGCAACATATAAAAGAAATATAAAATTTTACATTTTTCACGTTTATACCGCTGATCTTTCGATTCAAATGCTTCTAAATCCAAATTAAGATTGTCTTGTAGACCTTTTATGATACAGCCTCTTCCATCACCTCTTTTAAAGGTACGTAAAGTATTTTCAAGTATATTGTCTCCACTCAATCCCAGTATATCAATAATTTCTTTGGCTACTGCTTCATTTTCACACTCAGTATCATTTAATTGATAAGGGTTCCCCATATCATATATACTTTCATATGTTTCATTGGTTTTCTTTTCAGTCAATAGATAACGTTCAATAAACTCTTCTAAAGAGATACTTCTACCAAGGCCCCCAAATACTCTCTCTCCTTTTACTTTCTGGTAATTTCCTGAACTTTTATAATATTTACTGTAAATATCTACGCCATTTTCTTCTAATTGTTTTTTTATATAATCCTTAAAAAATTCATTCATATGCCTTTACCCTTTTCATAACTGCCTTATTTTAGGGACTTGATATCAGAAACGCACTGCATATCTAAATAATCCCTGTATATTAAGTATTTGCCAATAGTGGGTGCTGACTCCGAAGAAATCTGCAATTTTAACCAACATATCCACTGAGGGCATAATATTATCATTTTCCCAATTAGTAAATTGAAAAGAAAACTGCCAGATATTTTATCATCTTGAAGTAACGTATAAGACAAAATTATTCTATTAAATTTTGTCGAAACCTTTGATCTTTTTGCAAGGCTTTTTTCGTGCTTTTCAAAACATCCAATAAAATCCGTATGTCGTAAGGGGAACAATCTGCAAGTATTTCTTGTGCTTCTTTATTGAACACATGATTTGATTTTACTATATTATCACAAAGTAAATCATCGACCGATACCGCAAGAACATTAGCAATATTGATTATGGTCGGTAAACTTAATTTTGTGTTACCGGTTTCAATATTGCTGACATGAGTAGGGGAAAGTGCAATCTGTTTCGCTAATGATTCTTGCGTGATTTTTGCCTTAATCCGTGCAATTTTGATTCGTAATCCAATCGCATCGTAGTCAATAACCATGTTTGTAACCACCATCCATTAGATTTTCATGATTATTGTAACTTTTCTTAAAGCATATTATAATAATCTTTATAAGTTATTAATTTATAAAATTATATTTATTTAACTATATAAATTTTTACCTTGTATAATTTATAAATTTATGGTAAAATCGATATAAAAATACACTTAATTGTCGGTTCTTTCTTTTTTCGATCGTCATTCCATGACAATATCGGAAATATTAAGGCGGTTAGATGGCAGATAAGAAAATCAAAGATGAAATATATTTTTATGGAAAGAGGATAGCTATGGATATTAGTGATATTCTTGACATGGAATATGATACCTGTTGTGTCACCGGACATCGAGATATACCAGAGGATCGACTGGATTATGTAAAAACTGAAATGAAAAAAGAAATTTTACAGGCAATCCGGGACGGATATACCCGTTTTATATCTGGGTTTGCAGGTGGGAGCGACCTGATTTTTGCACAGATTGTTTTGGCTCTCCAGAAAGAGGGACAAAGCATCTCATTAGAAGCAGCGATTCCGTATCAAAAACGACTATATTCCAAAGATCCGCAGTTCCAAATCCTGATTTCGGGTTGTGACCGGGTCAAGGTGCTTTCTCCACAATATCATCGTGGTTGTTATTTTGAGCGTAACCGGTACATGGTGGATGAATCCAGCCGTATTTTAGCTGTCTACGACGGCCGAAAAACAGGCGGTACTTTTTATACGATCCATTATGCCGGAAAACATAACAAAGGAATCCATATGATATATGTATAAAACATGAAACCAAAAAATTGTGGCGATAGGATCATAAAAATTAATTTATCGCTATCAATTCGTCTGTTATATGGTCTATCAGAAATAAGGTATATAAGTGCGCATTATACACTTTAGGTGTACCAAACGAAAATTTCTTATTTTTCGCAAAACTTCATATTTCAATATTTTATATTATTAAATTAAATAATGTAGAGAATGTTACGACGTAATAAAGATAAAAGTATTTTTGTTAAGATTGCCAGACATTTCCACTTAGGAAATGTCTGGCATAGGGGTTTGGGGATTCCATCCCCAAGCTATCTTTGGCATTACAATCTCAATTTGTAATGCCAAAGATAGAAAGTAACAATCTCTAGGAATTTTTATTCCTAGAGATTGTTACTAATTATTTTTCTTTATAACACGGTTAGGAAAAGTAGTGTTTATCATGTTCACTTAAGCCATGGTACAGTGTGATCCTAATAAACTATCAAAAGGTACACCTTTTGATAGTTGATAAATTATCCATATTATACCTAAAAAATGGTACAGAATCAACAGTTTGTTACTATTTTCCAACATTTTTTTTTGAAAAAATACTGAATTTTTCTTCTTATAAACTTTTATGGATAAAAATGTCAAAAGGTGTACTTTTTGACATTTATCTTTCCAGAAAATTTTTCTATTTTAAAATCTAAAGGTGATTCCCTTGAGTGAATTGAGCATCCAGCCAGGAAAACGCATCAAACAACTTCGTGTTATGCGTGATATGACCCAAGAACAATTAGCGGAAGCTTCTAAAGTATCGATCAGCTTTTTGGGCAATGTGGAACGCGGCAGTAAAAACCCTACGGTGCAAACTGTTTCCAAAATTGCAAATGCCTTGGAGGTTACACTCAGTGACCTTTTTTCTCTTGATCTCACACCTCCAATAACACAGGAACCAACCACCCTCGAACTGCACCGGTTACTCTCTGAATATTCGGAAAGAATCCAAAAACTTTATAAAAAATAAGAAGAACATCTCGAAAAAGAAAAATCTTTATAGAAAAATCTATCATATGGACAGATCCTGTCATCCTCAAATGTTATAATAATATAAAGGGGATGTTTGTTTATGGACAAGGCAAAAATACAGCGTGTACTTGGACTTTATACCAAACTCATGAACGGTGCAGTTGTCAATAAAGCGGAGGAAGCCATTCATTATGGAGTCAATCAACGCAGTATCCAACGCGATATCAAAGATATTAACAACTTCCTGGAGGTTGACGCTGCCAATTCCGGGGAATGGAATGTTGTGATCTATGACCGCGCTCAAAAAGGATACAGGTTAGAGCAAATTTATAACATCAAACTTTCTAACAGTGAAATTCTGGCACTCTGCAAAATTTTGCTCGATATCCGGGCTTTTCCCGAATCTAACATGAAGACG
>CATJNB010000143.1 GCA_949741605.1 uncultured Eubacteriales bacterium
CAAATTGTTTTCCTCTGCTGTTGACCGCCTGTACGAAAAAGGCATGGCTCAAGTGGAAAAGGCTGAGGCATGGGGGCAGACTATAACCTATGCCGCTAATACATCCGGCAATAAGGATGCAGTGAAAACAGAACTAAATATTGCTGACCTGTTTTCCAAGCTGGATACCAGCAGCAAGAGCAACTTTGCACAGAGTTTTTCGTCTGCGCTGTCTCAAGCAAGAACGCTGGTGCAGCAGTATTGCAATCAGTATAATCTGCTGACTTCTCATGTTGGGCTGGCTGGCGCTACGGACAATATCTCAAAATTCTTCCAAGCATGGATGGATCGGAATTGATAAATGGAGGGAATGCGATATGGCTATCGTTTCATTATCTGGACAATATACTGGGCACAACCCTGCGGTTCAACACACCGTAGGCCAGACAAGTGAAGTGGGCCACAAAGCATCTTTGGACGCAGCCAAAGTACAAGCAGTTACAGATATGGTCAATCGTGATTATCATGCTGGAAAGTTTGACTTGTTCGACCCAAGCATCTGTCTCAACTACGATAGCGCCAATGATGCCGTTAGTGACTCGTCGCTGACTGGAAAAACAGTTGTTCAGAACAAACCTACCGGCTGGATCATCACTACAATCGACCCCAACATGACCACTGCTGACGATGCGAGAAAAAGTGCAAAAGCGGGCGGCGCTACCCATGCGTTTTTATATCAGAGCTTTGACTTTCTGACGGACGCAGCAAAGGAATACGCTACATTAGGGGATAATGAGGTATTCCAGCATCGGAATATCAATGATCTGTCCTTTGTGCGCGATACATTGAGCTTTTTCACAGGAGAGGACTACTATAAAACTGGATACATCGACGAAACGCAAAGTGCTTTGATGAATCAAATCACAAATGTGGTCTATGAGTTATCCCAGCAGATTAAAAATGGGGAAAGCCCGGATTTAAGTAAAGTAAAAACGACACTTACTATTGGCGGCTCAGATGTCACGATTTCCAAACTGATGGAAATGCAGCAAATAGGCCGAGAACTGTCGGAATCCTTCAAAAATGTCAGCGCAGGGTCCTTGAATGGTCAAACCACAGAGGCTTTTGCCAAAATGGGAATTGCCAAATCCCTCAGCAGCTATTATGCCGGAGATAAGGGAGAAGCAGGTACAATGTTCTCCACTGCTATTGACCGTCTGTACGAACGGGGCATAGCACAGGTGCAACGGGGTCAAGTGTGGTCACAGTCTGTCATTGGCGCGGCTAAGACATCCAGCAGCCAAGATGCAGTAAAAGTAGGGTTAGATATTGCTGATACATTTTCAAAGCTGGGTGGTAGTAGCAAGAGCGGCCTCTCTTATAGTTTTTCTTCTGCGCTGTCCCAGATGCGGAGCATTGTGCAGCAATACTGTAGTCAGTATAATATGCCGACTTCCTATGTCGGGTTGGCCGGAGCTACAGTAGGAATTGAAAAATTCTTTCAAGCGTGGACAGAGAAACTTTAAGAGCCCTATCTGTAGAGTATTCATTGGTAACAGTCTATGAAATAAAGCCCGTCTGAATCCATGTAAGGACTCAGGCGGGCTTTTGTATGCACCCCGAAACCGTCAGCTAACAGTGATAAGTGAATTTAGTTCCGTATCACTATAAAGGCGATTCTTTTGAGGATTACTATGACGAGATCGAAGTATGCCAAGCCGCCGCAGGTGGACATTTCAAGTCGGCCATCCAGACAAGGAACCGTGAAATGGTAGACCGTTCCGATTTGGTGATCTGCTGTATTGAACGAGATAGGGGCGGGGCCTATCAGACGATGCAGTATGCACAGAAACAGGGAAAGGAAATCATCAACATAGGAATGGGAGCGGGCGGGGAGATAGGGTTGAACGCGCTATAAAACCGCTTTTTTCAAGGCTGGGCTGTTAGCATTTAGGCGTTTGAAGGCTGCTTGTATCAAGGGGTTCCAGGCGCGTTCGGCAGGAGGGGTATGTTTATATGTCCTGTGCCCTATTCGTTCCACAAAAGCTAACACGGCGTGGCCGTACTTCGAGATTTTGTTCCAAAGGAGGGGGTGGATTGTTGAGTGGGAATGTGATATACTTGATTTGCCATTTGAGCATTTCATGTAAATTGCGTGTTTTATGTAGAGCGATTATCAGTGGCATCGAAAGTTGTAAAAATACAGGATTATTGCTGATGCTACTGCTGGTGGCGGATATTCAAGTTGGAATTGGTAGACTGCCACTGCCTCATTACGGTACAATTTCCCCAGAAAACAAAGGAGGACACCATATGACTTTCGGAACAAGGTTGCAACAAATCAGAAAGGCTGCCGGACTTTCTCAAGAGCAACTTGCAGACTTAATAAATATGTCGCGGCAAGCCATTTCCAAATGGGAGACTGACCAGGCAGTCCCGGATATTGAGAAAGTATCTCTCTTGTGTGATATTTTCAAAATATCCGCCGATGAGTTACTGGGTAATGAAAACCTCTCCCAGCATGAAAGCACAAATGGAAAGTTGGAGGGATGTGTAAAAATGAACATAAAAAAGAGATACTTTACCGCTGGTTGGATTACGGCGTTAGCCGGAACAGTCCTTCTTATTTTGGAATACTTCTCGCTTTTCTTCTTGCGGGCTATGGCTATTCGGCTGGATGTTGAAACGGGCATTGGTCTTGGCTATTATAACGATCCAATGAAATACGCCTCCATCCAGCCGATGCCTATCATTTTTGGAGTTACTATTGCTGTAATTGTGATTGGAATAGCGATTGCAGTATTTAGTGCTGGCTTTATGCGTACTAAAGAGAAAAAATCATAACCCCATGTTACTTGTGTTTTATAAATTTCAATCAAGTTTGAGACAAAATGGGGCTGTTGACAAAGTCGGATTTCAAAATGAAACCCTTCCATAAGGTTTTGAAAAGCGGGCGCTACTTTGTGATACCATTACAATTATGCTGCAAACATCTGCTTGATTTTTCAGAACAGGACTTTGTCAACAGGCCCAAAATGTCCCAAAGCTGGGGCAGTACTTTTCACAGTGCTGCCCCCTTTTCATGCCCGGTGGCATCCTTGCTGATACCCCTACATGGAGCGTCAATGGAACTTTGTGGGGCGGATGGCTGGCACTTTTTCGGAAATGAGTTTTGTCCTCTACACTTTATTTTTTGAAAAAATGTGACGTGCTGTAGAGGTTTCCTGTCTATATGGGTGAAGGGCCTTATCGCAAGGGAAACTGTTCCGTCTCATGGATACGCGCTCGGATTGCCTGTGTCTGCTGGTACTCCATGTAGTGGGTGGCTTCTTCCTCCCGGAGCGCGG
>CATJNB010000144.1 GCA_949741605.1 uncultured Eubacteriales bacterium
AACCCCATAAACCAAAGCCAGACCCGCCGAAGAAGGGATATCTGGTACTGACAAAAACAGATGTGACCGCGCATACCCCACTTCCAAACTGCGGGATTCAAGTGCTGGACGAAAACATGAAACTGGTATTCCAAAGCTATACCAACGAAAAAGGAAAAGTGACCTTTACCCTGTCACCGGGCAAATATTTTTACCGCGAATGTCAGGCTCCAGAAGGGTATCAGTTAGACGATACGCCCATCCCCTTTGAGATTAAAGAGAACCGGGATACGGTTACGGCAACCATGACGAATGTACCCGCGAATGGAAAATTGGAACTTACCAAAAAAGATGTTTCGGATGGTGTATTGATTCCCGATTGCGGCGTGGAAATTTTAGACGAAACCGGGAAAATCATCAGGCAGGGACGCACCGATGAAAACGGCGTGATTGTGTTTGAGAAATTACCAACAGGCAATTATTTCTACCGGGAATTTGACGCGCCGAAGGGATACCGGCTCGACAATACGCCTTTCCCATTCAGCATCAAAGAAAACGGGGAAATCGTGAAAGCGGAAATGACAAACGAAAAGTTACCCAGCTATTTGGAACTGACAAAAAAGGATGTATCTGACGGTACTTTGATTCCTGACTGCGGGGTAGAAATTCTGGATGAATCCGGCAACGTTATCCTGCAAGACCGCACAGATTCTGACGGGGTGGTAAAATTCCAATTGCCGGTTGGAAGGTATTTCTACCGCGAGTTTGACGCGCCGGACGGTTATATTTTGGACAGCAGCCCCTTCCCGTTTGAAATCCGGGAAAATGGGGAAATCGTCAAAGCGATGATGACAAACGAAGCAAAAATCGGCAAAATTACCGCGACCTATCAGGCAAACGGCGGTGGGAATGGTTTAACAGGAACCCCGAAACATCCAAGCTATCCGCAAACCGGGGATAACCTGTCCACCACTTATTGGGCGATTGGCGTACTGAGTGTGTCGGGGATTGGCTTATCCCTGTTCCTGTTGTGGAAAAAGAGGTGGAAATGATGTTGAAAATGTGGAAAAAAGTCAAAACAGGGGTGTTCCTTTTGCTTCTTGCCTCTTGTGGGACAGCACTTTTGACAGCTTGCAGCAGCCCGATGGATACCTTGAAACAATATGAAACCGAATCCCTGTCTGTCGTTTCCCCAACAGAAATTACTTACACCGAACCGTTTTCTTTTGTGGGAACGTCGGAGTCTGAAATTGTCCGGTTGTTTGATGAAAAGAAGATGTTAGGGGATAAGCTGTTTGGGAAAGCGCACGTACAGTACCGGGTGATTTCCAAACAACCCGTTACTAAACAGCAGGAAATTTCCGAAACCGTGTCTTATCCCGGCTTGACCTCGCAGGAATTGGATGCGCCGAAAACGATCACCGTAGAACGGGACGGGCAGAATATTCCAGCGCAGTTACAAGACATTACGTTTGAATCCGAAGGAATTTCCGATGCCCAGACCGGACGCTTTATCCACTTGACCTCGAATACAAACTTTGGATATACAACCAGTATTCCAACGGCTGTCGGCACCAAACGAGTGGAGTACCGGGACGAAGCCAGTGGGCAGACGATTCACACAAACCTGCCGTTTGAGAGGATGGAAACCGTACAGGATTGGCACTGGCGGGAGGATGTGAAAATCCCGATTACCGTCACGACGTATGACGCAAATTCTTATCTTCTGAGCGATAAGAAAATCCCTAAAAATGAGGAAATCCCCGCATTGTCCGGCTGTGAAAATGACCTGTTGCAATCCCTGAACCTGTCCCCGGAAAGCTATCGGATCACCCGCTATGCGTGGAACGGGCAACCTTATACTAAAGATGGCGAGTTGTGCCGCAATGCTACCGCTTATGGGCAACGGTATGTGATGCAATGTCAGGCAATTTTTTCTGGTGACGTACCGCTGCCCGATGTTCAAACAGAAACGTACAAAGGGCTTGCAACGTACACCACAACCGCGGAACTGCCAACTGGTGAAATCGAATATCAGGCAGAAGGGATTGTCACCTACAAAGCCTTAGAAGAATCTAAACTTTCCGTCCCGGTTCTGGTCTTGTCTGTGGGGGCGGTGGTCGTGATCGTGACGGCTTTGCTGATTTTAGCAGTGCTGGCAAAACGCCAGAGAAAACAAAAGAATCAAACGTAAACAGGATGTGTCAAGCGTCCTGTTTTTTTATTGCAGAAGAGAGTATCACAATGAAATTTATGCTATTGAGTGAAAATGGCGGTAACGCGATGGCGCAGCTTGAAACTACGGCCAACAATTTTTTTGGCGATATCCAGCCGTATTGTGGATTGCGGTGGCGGTTGCCATGATTGTCAACGGGATTATGATGGCAGTCGGCGGAGAGGAAGGGCGGCAACGAGCGAAAAAGGCATTTCCATGGGTATTACTCGGATGCGTGTGCGTGGCCAGCGCAGTCACAATCGCTAATTGGGTGGTTGGAAATATCGCGTTTGGAGGGTGACATATGAAGAATTTCATAGGCAATCTCCACAAGAAAATCTAGAAACCGGATTCCAGCTATGAAATCAACAAAACAGGAAAGGAGCTTTTGCCCGAACACCGTTTGATTTGCAATCTGAAAATCTTATTGCCGATTTTGGGCGTGTGACGCTTATTCTTCTTTTTCCTGTGCAACTATGTTTTTTAAATATTTGTACAAATTATGAAAATAAGTAAAATTTGTACAATTTTAGACATGGGAATGGGAAATGCGTTCCGTTTTTCAGGCCAATATTGGATGTTCTATGGATATCTGATTCTCCTTATTTTCCTGTTTGATGCCATGGTTTTATACCGGGTGAAAACGAATTTTAAGGATTTGAACATCAACCAGAAAGGCTCGGAACGGTTTTCCACCTTAAAAGAAATCAGGGAGCAGTACAAAGCCATCCCGGAACGCGGCTTCTCTTATCCGGGCAAACCAGGAGTGCCGGTGTGCCGTTATGAGCATACAATCTACATTGACGATAGCCCGGTCAATAACCTGATTATCGGCATGACGCGAAGCGGCAAGGGGGAAACATTCGTGTTTCCGACCATTGATATTTACAGCCGCGCCCAGCAAAAAGCGTCGCTTGTTGTGATCGACCCCAAACTCGAACTCGCAAAATCCAGCTATAAAACTCTGGAAAGCCGGGGGTATGAGGTACACGTTTTAAACCTTACCGACCCTTCGGATTTGATGGGCTTTAACCCGTTGCAGCTTGTGATTGAAGCATACAAAAAGGGGGACTATGCAGAAACGGAACTTCTTTGCAGCAGCTTTTATTTCTCGATTTTCAATCCAAACGCAGCGGGTGGAGACAACGAATTTTGGGCAAATAATTCTACCCATCTTTTGACCGCCCTGATTCTTGCCCATGTTGCCGATTGCCTGAGTGCTGACGAGCAGGAAAACGAGAAGGAACGGAAGCGTTTCCTGGAAAAACAGGCCGCATTTTTAAACCTTTCCCCGGAAGTCCAGCAACAGGTGAGGGATAACTGGCACAACAATCCCAAACTCGCGCAAAATTACGCCTTGCCGGAGCAGACGTTTGCGCCTTCCAACCGGCACGAAAAAAAGATCAATATGTATTCCATATTAAATACGTTTTCGACGTTGGCAAACATCAAAATGAAAGACGGTGTGACAACGGTTCTTGACGTGTACTTCAACGAACGTCCCGACCTTGACCGCGCAAAGCTAAAATATGCGTCCATCGGCATGGCAGGCGACCGCACGAAAGGGAGTATTTTTTCCAATACGCTTTCAAAACTTACCATCTTTACGTTTGAGAATATCGCCAAAATAACCGCCCAAAATTCCTTTGAACTGCGGGACATTGGGTTTGGGGAAAAGCCGATCGCGGTCTTTCTGAGCATCCCGGACTATGACCGCAGCAACCATTTTATTGCCAGCGTTTTTATCCGGCAGTTATATTTTGTGTTGGCGAAAAGCGCGACAAAAAGCCAGTCCGGGACGTGTAAAAGGGAAGTAGTATTTCTCTTGGACGAGTTCGGCAACGTGCCTGCCATTGAGGGGATGGCAAATATCATTACGGTTTGTCTGGGACGCAAAATCCGGTTTAATCTGGTCGTTCAATCGTATGCACAGTTAGAGCAGCTTTATGGCGAGGACAGCAAAACGATTGTGGGCAACTGCGGGAATAAAATCTACATCAAGACGGACGATTTAGGCACAGCCAAGGAATTTTTAGAATCTCTCAGGAGCCGCACAGAAATTAACGTCAGCCGGTCAGGAACCGTTCTTTCCCTGCACAAAGGCATGAGTGAGCAGTACGAGGAACGCCCGCTTCTCACCGCAAATGAACTCATGCGCCTGCGCCAGTCGGAGTGTGTGGTGAAACGCTCCATGAAACAGCGGGATTTGAAGAACAACCTTATCACAGCCTATCCCATTTTTAATACCGGGGAAACGGCGTTCAAATACCGGTTTGAGTATCTTGCAAAGTACGGGTTTCCAGACCCTGACAGCATAAAATTTGAGGATATCAACCGGGAAAGCACCAAAGGAATTTCGTTATTGGAGCGTGTGTTTGATGCCGCGGGCTGGTGGGAACAGCGGGTCAATGCGGGAAATCCAGAAGCGTCAAAACAACCAGACGCCCCGCCGCAAAATAAAAAACAGGAGAAACCGGAACGCCCGCCCTTGTTTGAGGGACTATGCCAGTTTCCCCGGTTTGAAATGATTTGCAAGCTGTTTCCGCAGCATGGGTTTTGTGTATCGGAGAATATGAAAATGCAGGACTTATTCCAAGCGGTTGAACAGGCAAAACAGGACAACTGCATAGACGGGAGTGTGTATGAGCAGTTAAACACGTTTCTCAAAGAGGAAATACAGGCTCTTTCCGATGCAAGAAAGGAGGCGGCGAAACTTGACGTATGATACCAGTCGTGTGGTGCAGATACTCACAGATTTTGCACAGTATTTCTCGCAATCTGCATAGTATTTGGATTTGCTGGTGTGGCTGTCCCAGCTTGTTTTAAACCTCATGAAAACATTGGTGGACGCAGCGGACACGCTTCTTGACAAGGTATATGTGCTGTTTGATTTTACGCAGTCGGAACAGGTAGCCGGTTTCTTGCGGGCGTTCCACAATTATCTCTGGATACCATTTGCCATGGCCTTGTTGATTCTCGGCTATCACTTGATTATGAACAAGGACGAAACCAAGCCGAAGGTCGTACAAAATGTACTGATCGCCGTATTGGTGATTACCGCCATGCCGAACATGATGCTCATGATTAACGATTTTACCCGCACCGCCACAACCTATGTAAAAGATACCGATTTTGGCGTGGTGGAACAGGTTGACCCTAAATTTACCTTTGCGGATAAAATCATTTTGCAGCAGCTGATAGATTTGCGGTACATGAACCGTACTGGGTGGCAGGATTCCATGACGGTACGCAATAATATCGCCACCAAAGCACAGTTGGATGCTCTGGACTGGACAGAAAAGCTCTGGTCAAAGGGCAGCTTTGACGGGAAACTGGAAAGCAGCGAAAAAATTAACGATAGTATCAGCGGTTCGACGGATGAAAAATTCGTTTTTGATTATTACCTCAAATACAATGATAAATCGGGTCAGGTCGAAGCGGTACAGATTGAAGATCATACGTTTCTGACATTCCTGATTCGCTCGTATTACCGGTATCACATTGATTTTGTGGGGGTATTCATCACCCTGTTAGCATCGGCTCTGGTGCTTTTGTTTACCTCCCGTTTTGATTCCCCTGACAAGCTGCTGGTCTATGCTGGTATGTCTCCTTCTACTTATCAATCCGGACAACTCAAAAACTGCTATCCTCACATGGAGAAACGAGGTTCCCGATATCTGCGCTACGCTCTTTACAATGCT
>CATJNB010000145.1 GCA_949741605.1 uncultured Eubacteriales bacterium
ATTTTGATTACAGCACCCATTGGTGCGATTGGGATTGATTTGACTTATCGGAAATTTTTAAGCCCTGCTAACGCAGAGAACGCCGTAGGCAAATAAAGTTTTCGTCAACCTTTTCCAAAAGGTTGTGGGGGTGCAGGGGGCAAAGCCCCATGCAAAGTCAATGACCGAAACCCTAAAAAGTAAAACGAAAAAAGAAAAAGATCGAAGATCAAAAAAATCCGTGCTACGCTCGTGCAGCAGCACGGCGGGACGATCTTCTGACGGAGAAAAAAAGAAGCAATCAGGAAACAAACCCATTTCCTGATTGCTTTCTTTTTCTTTCGGGCAGTACGCCAATACAAAGGGTAAAGTGCCCTCACTCATCGTTCAGGCACTCTGCCAGAGTGCCCACGCCAAAACATTCCTCCTCCGGAATATTTCGGCTCCCTTGCTGAGTGTTGGGAAGGCTTTGGGGAATTTCGACCGTTGCGACGGTCGAGTCAGGGCGTCGCCCCAACGCCCCACAACCTTTTAAAAAAGATTGACGAAAACGTTACCCGCCTATGGCGTTGCTCTACATTCGCTCTATGGGTTATTTGGACGCAGCCTGATAAACTGCCACAGCACAGGCAACCGTCGCGCCTACCATGGGGTTATTCCCCATCCCAATCAGGCCCATCATTTCAACGTGGGCAGGCACAGAGGAAGAACCAGCAAACTGGGCATCCCCATGCATCCGTCCCATGGAGTCTGTCAGGCCATAGGAAGCCGGGCCAGCAGCCATGTTATCCGGATGCAGGGTACGTCCCGTACCGCCGCCGGAAGCGACAGAGAAATAATTCTTCCCATTTTCCATCGCCCATTTCTTATAAGTACCGGCAACGAGATGTTGGAAACGGGTCGGGTTGGTGGAGTTCCCGGTGATGGAAACATCGACCCCTTCTTTTTTCATGATCGCAACGCCTTCCAGTACATCGTCCGCGCCATAGCATTTGACAAGGGCACGTTCGCCGTCGGAGAAAGGACGTTCTTTCTTGACTGCCAAGGTATTGGTATAGAAATCATATTGAGTTTCTACATAAGTAAAGCCGTTGATCCGGGAAATAATGTACGCAGCATCTTTGCCAAGGCCGTTCAAAATGACACGCAATGGTTTTTTGCGGGCTTTGTTGGCAGTACGGGCAATGCCAATCGCGCCTTCGGCTGCAGCAAACGATTCGTGGCCAGCCAGAAATGCAAAGCAATCGGTTTCATCACGCAGGAGCATTGCGCCGAGGTTTCCGTGGCCAAGGCCAACATTGCGCTGCTCGGCAACCGAACCCGGGATGCAAAACGCTTCCAACCCGATCCCGATGGCTTCCGCTGCTTCGGCCGCAGAAGTAACGCCTTTTTTGAGTGCTACGGCGCAGCCAAGGGTATAAGCCCAGGTAGCGTTTTCAAAGGCGATTGGTTGTACACCTTTGACAATTTCGTTCGGGTCAAACCCGTTATCTAAACACAGCTGTCTAGCATCTTCGAGGCTTGCAAGGTTGTATTCCGCCAGACATTTTTCGATTTTGGCAATTCTTCTAGCTTTGCCCTCAAAAGTGACATCATTAGCCATAATAGTATAGTCCTCCTTCATTATTCTTCGCGGGGATCGATGTATTTGGCAGCGCCGTCATAACGGCCATACTGGCCAATGTTTTTCTCATAAGCCTCATTGGGGGAGATGCCGTGACGGATATCCTCGAGCATTTTGCCAAGGCGGACAAACTTATAGCCAATGACTTCATCATTTTCATCCAGGGCAGTCGATAATACATACCCTTCGGCCATTTCCATATAGCGCACACCCTTTGCTTTGGTGCTGTACATGGTGCCAACCTGGCTGCGAAGGCCCTTGCCAAGATCCTCCAGCCCTGCGCCAATCGGCAGGCCGCCTTCGGAAAAAGCGGTCTGGCTGCGGCCATAGGCCAGCTGTTGGAACAGCTCGCGCATAGCGACATTGATCGCATCGCAGACAAGGTCGGTATTTAAACATTCCAGGAGTGTTTTGCCGGGCAGGATTTCCGCCGCCATAGCCGCCGAATGGGTCATACCGGAGCAGCCGATGGTTTCGACCAAAGCTTCCTGTACAATCCCATCCTTGACATTAAGCGTCAGCTTACAGGTACCCTGTTGCGGGGCACACCAGCCAATGCCGTGGGACAAACCAGAAATATCTTTAATCTCATAGGCTTTGACCCATTTGCCCTCCTCAGGGATAGGCGCTGGTCCATGGTTGGGACCCTTGACAACCGTACACATATTTTCCACTTCGTGGGAATAAATCATGATGGTTCTCCTTTCACTTTTGACATTCTGGCTAATTCTTAACCAATTCTGCTATGAAGTACACTTCCATTATAAGCAATTTTGTGAATATTAGCAAGACCCGAATGTAAAATTTTTCAAACAATTTATCCGTTCCACACTCCCCCCGCTCCTAAAACCCATTGCCCTGCATAGCCGGATTGTCAATCAAAAACCCCCGGTAATCAAACCGCGAACCATGGCAGGGACAGTCCCAGCTAAGCTCGTCGGGATTCCAGTTCAAACGGCACCCCAAATGCGGGCAGCGCGCCGATACCACAAACGTCTCCCCCTTAAAGTTCTTGTAAACCCCGGCCGTCTTTCCCTGATATTTCACAATCGCCCCCTGCCCGTTTGGAACCTTTTCCAAGCGTTTTTTCGGGACATGCACAAATCCCAGCGTCATCCCCCGCAGCCAATGCGCCCGGTCGCGGCACACCCGCCGCAGCGTTGCCCGCAAATGAAACCGTTGGGGCGAAAAAATATCGGCACAATCGTTGGCTTTGCCCAAAATACTATCCGACAGCAGAACCGCCGCAACCATGGAATTGGTCATCCCCCATTTCCCAAACCCTGTTGCCACATATAATCCCGGCGTACCTGCCGAATATTGCCCAATGTACGGTACGCCATCGAGCGTCATGCAGTCCTGCGCCGACCAGCCGCGGATCTCCACGCTCGAGGGGTAAATCTGCCGTGCCGCCTGCCGCAGACTTTCGTAACAGCTCTCCGCCGGATGCTCCCCACAGCGGTGCCCCTGCCCGCCCAGCAAAACCGTTTCCCCATAGCCCCGCAGCGAATATCCCTGTGCATCAATCCCCAAATACATCCCTTCCAGCCTCTGGGCGTGCCGCAACGCCAGCACATACGACCGCTCCTGGTACATCCGCAAAAAATAAAATCCCGGCACATTCACAAACGGATAATGCGTAGCAACCACAATCTCTCCTGCCTGCACAATCCCGCCTTCGGTATAAATGCGCTCGCCTTCCACGGCGCGTACCATCGTATTCTCAAAAATGGTCAGCGTCTTGGCAATGGCCTGTAAAAAACGCAAGGGTTGAAACTGCGCCTGATTCGCAAACCGTACCGCCCCCTTGACCGCAAACGGAAGCTCTGTGGACGTCATAAACCCGGCCGGAATCCATAGCTTCTCGGCTGCCCGCAGTTCCCGTTCCAGCTCTGTGGTGCGGCAAGTCGAGTACAAATACGACGGCGCATCCTGAAACGCGCAGTCTATCCCCCCTGCCCCCGCCATATGGCGGTATAACTCCACCGCCTGCTGCTGGGCATTGGCATACTGCTGCGCCAGTTCCAAACCAAAATCCCGCAGTAACCGATGGTAAATCAGCCCGTGCTGACAGCTGATTTTCGCGGTAGTATTGCGGGTCTGCCCCCGCCCAATGCGCCCGGCTTCCAGCACCACCACATCTACCCCGCGCTGCTGTAAAAAATAGGCAGTCAGAATCCCCGCCATGCCCCCGCCGATGACGGCAACGTCCGCTTTATAGTTGCCGCGCAGGCTCGGGCGGAACTGCAAAAAAGTATCCAATGTCCAAATCGACTGCTTGTCGCTCACAAACGATCACCTCGCCCATTAGGATACCCGGGAACGCCCCGCCTTAAACCATGGTTTCCCAAAGGGCAATTGCAAACATCCTCTTGCCTTGCCGCAGGCGTCCATGCTATACTGGAAGGGAAACAGGGGGAATCATGATGAAAAAAATCGTAAAAATCCTGCTTGCCATTGGGGCCACGCTCTCCACCGGCGTGATTGTTTCGCGCGGCCGGGATTTCTGGGGGAGCCGCGCAAGCCATAACGCCGGGGACTATACCGGGGAAAACGCCGCTGTCTTTGGGGATGACCCTGCGTATCAGATGGCGCGCAACCCGCATGGGAACGTCATTTTTGCAAACGCGGCAAAAGCCCTGCAAAGGTTTTGTCAGGAGCATTGGCAAAGCTGGGAGCCTTTGCAGAAAACCTATTCCCTGCCCGGCCTGCGCGCGGACACTTGCACATTATATCAGGCATACCAGCAGCACGCTCTGCAAAACGGCGTGTCCCCTGACCCCATGCTCACCGTATTCCTGCAAACCTATCTCAACAGCGTCCCAAAACAATAAAAAACCAGCCATGGCCAAACAGCCGGGCTGGTTTTGCTTTTACAGGGGATAAATATTCATGCGCTGGATTTTGCCGTCCTCCCCGGTTTCCGCAATCATGGCGGTCACGGAAACGAGGACCCCGCCATATTCAATAAAATATTTCACAACAAAGTCGTTGCGGTAAGCCACGCTATGGATCGGGAATGGGCCGCCGTTAAACCCGAATTTGTGGTGGAACATCATTTCAATGGCCATGCGGCCTTCCAGATGCAGGGTATCCTTGCCAATCCGCAGGAGCGAGGAATCATGCAGCACCCCATGCTCCGAAAAGAGGTCTGCCAGGCCGACGTTGTCCCCAGCCTTCATACAGTCGATATATTGTTGTAAGAGTTTCATAAAAAGACCTCCTCAAATTGTTAGAAACGTTCGCTGCGCAACAGGGCGTCAATACCGCCGTCCACAAACAGGATCACGCCATTGATGCCGCTGGCCAACGGGGAGGCTAAAAATACAATACTGTTTGCGACTTCCTGTGCGTCTTGGAACTCCTTGGTATGGTAGCGGGTCGGGATGGGGATTAAAAGGGCGGCTTCCCTTTGCTGCGGGGTCATACATTCGGTCATGGGGGTGGCGATGTTGCCGGGCGCAACCGAGTTAATCCGCAAATGGTCCGTTGCCCAGGACGCCGACACGCGGCGTACCCAGCGGGCAAGGGCGTGTTTGGAGGAGCTGTAACAGCTCGGGCCTTTTTCTTTTGGGATCGTTTTGGCGATCTCTAAGGCACGCTTTTCGTCCATGACATTGCTGAGCATATCGACCCAGTCCGGGCGCACAGTCATGTTGGTAATGCTGTTGGAGGATGTGATGACGCAGTTCCCGGTTTTGAGCTTGAGCAGGGGGCGCAGCCCTTGCGCCAGCACGATGGGAGCAAAAAAGTTGACGGAAATGATGGTTTCCGCCGGGGCAATGGGGCTGACACCGGCATTACAGATGAGGGAATCAATCCCATCCGGGTAACGCCGGAACACCTCGTCAATGGCAGCCTGACGGTCCTCGGGTTTGGAAAGGTCAGCGATAAAGTCACCGCCCTTATGGTCGATGTTAAAGACTTCGTGCCCCTGGGAAAGCAAAGTCTTACGGGTAGCGGCGCCGATGCCGGTTGTGCCGCCGGTAATCACATAGATACTCATAATGGTCACTCCTGTTCCTGAAAATAGGATATTGGGGTCAAAACGGATGGATGTCTTTTTATTGTATCACAGATCCTGCTGATTATCAAAGAAAATTGTTTGCATTCATGCACACAGGGAAACAGGAATGAACACAGGAGTGGGAACACGGACCGCTCCCACTCCTGATTGCCAGAGAATATTTTGAATAGAAAGGAGAAATCCGAACCCCCTCCCCCACTTGGAGGACAGCGTTCGGATTATCATAAATTGGCCCGCCCAGGAGGATTCGAACCCCCGGCCTCCAGAATCGGAATCTGTTGCGATATCCAGCTTCGCCATGGGCGGAATTATTACCTTACTATTATACCACAACCAACGCGTACATTCAATCCTATTTTTTGTATAATAAATTGATTATATTACAATTTGTATAAAAATCTGAACCAAGCCTCCCAAAAACAAGGAAAACCTGATCCAGACAAATTTATTATAAGACGGTATAGAGCAGGGCAAAAATAACTGCGGTATCCGCTTGTTCGGTAAAAAGCAGGAGGATCAGCACCAGCAGCATGGTACGCTCCTGATCCTGCATGAGGGCGTCGAAAAGGCCTTGCAGGGAAGATTCCGGGACTTGTGCCGGGGGCGCGGGGGGTGGCACCTCTGCTTCCGGCGGTGGGGGCGGCGTTTCGGGGAGTGGCTGCGCGGCTTGGGCATTGCCGGAGCCCTGGAGCTTTTGTTTGGCACGTGCCTGCATTTCATTGACGCGGTTGATGGCTTCCTGCTGCATACGACGCATTTCGTTATCCATAGTCACCTCACAGGATCCCTTCTTTTTTCAGCAGCGGCAGCAGCCGCAGCATTTGCATAATGCGGATCGACTCGTCTAATTTTTTACGGCGTTCGTCGCCAAGCAGGGGGCGCAGGGCACGTAAAAAACGGGTGTGGTCATCCTCCTGTTGGAACTGGTTCAAAAGCGGCAGCAGTTTGGTGACTGCCTGCAACATTTCCCCATTGCCGCCGGACGCGCCCCCTCCTAACAGGCTCCCGAGCGCACCAAGGTTTCCCAAGTTCCCCAGATTCCCCAGTGCCGACAGCGGGCTGGCAGCTGGGGCGGGGTTGCTTTGGGGGGCTTCCTTTGGCGCACAGGATGCCGGGGCAGCTTGGTCCGATCCCAGCCCCAGCATCCCGGCCAGTGCGCTGACCTGTTCCATGGCTTGCGGGTTATTTAAAATTTCATTGAGTTTTCCGGTCAGATCATCCATACCGTCACCCGCCTTCCTAGAGGAACTTTTTCATTAATTCTTGTGCTTGCGGGGTATTTAACAGTTTATTAGCAGCCTGCGGGTCATTTAAAACCTGCTGGAATTTTTTTGCGTCATTGGCGCTCAGGTTCCCCAACAGTTTGGATAAATCCCCATTTTGTGCGCCCTGTTTGAGCGCTTCGGGATTGGTGCCCAAGCGTTTGGCAACGGTGTTTAAAAGGTTTTGCAGCTCGTTCTGGTTTGGCATAGGACCCCTCCTTTCTGAAAATTTTTTTGGTTTTTTCTTCTAAAAGCTATTTATACTTATGCAAAAATCGTGTAAAATATGCCTAAGGCCCATTGGCCAGAAAGGATGAACTTTTATGCGAATCTTAGTCACCTCGGATTCCCACGGCAATACCCATAACCTACGCAGGGCTATCATGTCGCAGCCAAGCGCCTCTCTGATTGTGCATCTCGGCGACGGGGAACAGGATGTGCAGGATCTGATCCCCGAGTTTCCAGAACGCCAGTTTATTGGGGTGCGCGGCAATAATGACTGGTCGTCAACCTTGCCGCTGGAGGGGGAAATCACCGTTGAGCAGGTGAAAATTTTTTATACTCACGGTCATAAATACAACGTAAAATACGGATTGTATGATTTTATCTGCGAGGCCCGCCGCCGCCATGCCCATGTCGCGCTGTTTGGCCACACCCATACCCCCTGTATCGACTACGATGACGACCTGTATCTGATGAATCCCGGCGCACTTTCCGGCTGGGATTGCTCGTATGGTACGCTCGACCTCTCCCCGCAAGGGATTGTCAGCAATATCATAACAATTTAACTAAAATTTTGTCTTTTTGTCCATTGACATCCGGCACATTGCATGGTACTCTTATGGGAGAACCTTTTTTCAAACAGTCCTATTTTTATACTGTTTGTATTTTCTTACTTTTATTATACTTTTCGGAAAGGCGTGGAAGTTCTATGACGGAATATGAAAGATGGCTCAACGAGCCCCTCGATGACCCTGACCTCACACAGGAATTACAGGCGGTCAAAGACCAGCCCGAAGAAATTAACGACCGTTTCTACCAAGACCTTGCTTTTGGTACTGGCGGCCTGCGCGGTGTGATCGGCGCCGGCACTAACCGCATCAATATTTATACGGTACGCAAAGCCACCCAAGGCCTTGCCAATTACCTGAAAAAACATGCCGATGCCCCGTCGGTCGCCATTGCTTACGACAGCCGCATCAAATCCGATACCTTTGCCAAAGCCGCCGCCGAAGTGCTTGCGGCAAACGGGATCCATGCCCACATCTATCCCGAGCTGATGCCTACCCCCGCTCTATCTTATGCAGTGCGCCACCTGAAGTGCGACGCTGGCATCAATATCACCGCCAGCCATAACCCGGCCAAGTATAACGGCTACAAAGCATATGGCAGCGATGGCTGTCAGGTTGCTTCCGAAATGGCTGACGCGATTTTGCATGAAATCAATTCGCTCGATATTTTTGCGGACGTCAAACATACCGATTACGACAAAGCACAGGCCGCGGGGCTGATCCATACCATCCCTGCGGAAGTGACCGAAGCGTTCCTCTCTGCTGTGCAGAAAGAAAGCATCATCGACTGTGAAGGCACCGATTTCAGCGTTGTCTATACCCCCCTGAACGGTGCAGGCAGAAGGTGTGTGACCCAAATTTTAGACCGCATTGGGATTAAAAATGTCACCCTGGTGCCCGAGCAGACCGAGCCGGACGGCAACTTTACGACCTGCCCCTATCCAAACCCGGAAATCCGGGAAGCTCTGCAAAAGGGCCTTGACCTGTGCGAAACAGTGAAACCAGACCTGCTGCTTGCCACAGACCCCGATTGTGACCGTGTCGGGATTGCGGTGCGGGATGCAAAATCAGGCGAATATGAGCTGCTCACCGGCAATGAGGTTGGTGTGCTGCTGCTCGACTTCATCGCCAAAAACCGCAAGGAACAAGGCACCCTGCCGAAAAACCCTGTGACGATTAAGACGATTGTGTCCACCGACCTGACCGACCTTGTTGCACAGGATTACGGGATTGAACTCAAAAGCGTGCTGACCGGGTTTAAATATATTGGTGAGCAGATTGCCGCGCTCGAGAAAAAGGGCGAGGAAAACCGTTATATCTTTGGTTTTGAGGAAAGCTATGGGTATCTCTCTGGTACTTATGTCCGCGATAAGGATGCGGTCAACGCCAGTATGCTCATTTGTGAGATGGCCGTGTATTATAAACGGCAAGGGCTTACGCTTGTGGACGCCCTACATAACCTCTATGCGAAACATGGTTACTTCTTGAATGCCCTGATGAACTTTGCGTTTGAGGGCGAAAGCGGGATGCTTCAAATGAAGTCCATTATGGATACCCTGCGTAACAATCCGCCTGTTGCGTTTGGGGATTTCAAGATTTCCGGGTGGAGCGATTATGCCAATTCCGTGCGCTATGACGGTACGGATTCCAGTGTGATCGACTTGCCGAAATCGAATGTACTCGAATACCGCTTGGATAACGGCAGCAAAGTGATTGTGCGCCCCAGTGGTACTGAACCGAAAATTAAAATTTATCTCTCCGGCAAAGGTGTGGATAAAACAGCTTCACAGGGCATTATTGAAAAGCTCAAACA
>CATJNB010000146.1 GCA_949741605.1 uncultured Eubacteriales bacterium
AGTGAGCGTATGAAAGCTCAAATCAAAGGTTTGGACGCTGCTTCCACCAACTCGCAGGATGGTATCTCTTTGGTACAAACTGCTGAGGGTGCTCTCAACGAAGTACACGATATGCTCAACCGTATGGTAGAGCTCGCAACTAAGGCGGCTAATGGCGTTTATACCGAGAGCCAACGCGGCAACTATGCAGATGAAGTGAATCAACTTTTGTCTGAAATTGACCGTATCGCTGACTCCACGAACTTCAACAGCTTGAAACTCCTGGATGGCACCATGGGTATGAACAATGATGCATTCAAAGTTAGTGCAGGTTCTGCTGCTGTTGAGGGTCCAGCGATTGATATGACGACAGCAGTTTCGGGTATGCACTTCAGCGAGCCGCAATCCAAAGCTCAAGATCCGAAGTTCGCTTTTGATGTAGCCGACTTTACTGTTAGTACCTCGGCGGCAGCTGCTACACAGGTTACAGTTACAGTTAATATTGCTGGTCAAAACGTAGCTGTTACAGCTAATACAAATGCTCAGGGTGTCCTTGCGGTAGAGGATCTCGCAGCTGCATTCAATGGAAAGACAGTAACAGTAGGTGGCGCTCAGTTCACCGCATCTGTAGAAGGGACAAAAGTTACTTTTGCATTGACAACAGGTGGCTCTGTTAAAACAGCTGCTTCGGCTGCTGCTATCAATAGCGCGATTGGTTCAACGGTGACAGCAAGCGTTGGCGGTGGAACCTCCACTGGCTTTGCTCAACATGCAGTGCTGGATATTCAACAAGCAGTAGCGGATGTACCTGCAAAACGCGCTGGTATGGAAATTGATTTGTCAGAAGTCTTGGCTGCTGGTAATGGTGCACAACTGACGATTGATGGCACTACCTTTACCTTTAAAACTGAAGAAGGCGAAATGGCTGGCGAAAACATTATTGATGTCAGCAAAGAGACTACTACAGCTGCCCAAGCAGCTTTGGCTGGCAAACTGCTCTCCAATTATGAAACCGAGAACTTCCAGATCGGTTCTTTGACTGGTGCCAATGCGACCATCCACATTGACCAGAAAGTTGGCAATACGAATAATTATGCAACGACTGCTGCTATGCAAGCTGTTGTTTCTGCAAAGGGTCCTGGTCAAGGTGCAATCACCAAAGTCAGCATCACTAATTCTTCCGTAAAGAATGGCGATACCTTAACCGTTGATGGTACTAAGTACAAATTTGTTGAGAAAGCAACCGGAGCGAAAAATGAAGTTGTCATCGGTGCAGACAGCAAAGCAACCGCTGAAAACTTTGTGAAAGCATTGAAGGACAATAATGTCAAAGCTTCCAACATTAACGGCAATGTTTCCATTGAGGCAAATGGCGTAGAAAGTGAAGCTCCGAAGGTATTGGGCGGCGGCTTGATCCTCCAAGTAGGCGACACTTATGAAGATTTCAATATGTTGACTGTTGGTGCAGCAAACATGCACACCGCAGCTCTGGGCCTGGATAAAGTAGACATCTCTACTCAGGCAGCAGCTGGCGCATCCATCAACATCATCAACAACGCAATTGACAGCGTATCTAAGACCCGTGCTACCTTGGGTGCGATCCAGAACCGTCTGGAGCACACCATCAACAACTTGGATACCACCAGCGAGAACTTGACCGCTGCAAACAGCCGTATCCGCGATACCGATATGGCCAAGGAAATGATGGAATACACGAAGATGAACGTACTTGTTCAGTCTGCCCAGGCGATGCTGGCTCAGGCCAACCAACAGCCACAATCCGTACTCCAACTGCTCCAGTAATTTTGATTTTACATGGCTGTCTGCATCTTAACGGCAGTGAGATGAGATAGTACGAAGGGCCTCGCTTAGCTAAGGCTGGGCGAGGCTCTTTTTGATAGACGAGTTTTGAGTCGTTTATGAAAAAGGGCCTTGCCAAAAAGTTGATATCTTGGAGGGAATATTATGAAAGTAATGATTCCAAAGTCAAAAATTGCTCCGGTGCAAACGCCGGATTTTATAAAAAGTCCGATTCAATTAAGTATCTCGCTGTTAGTATCCAACCGGATTCAGACGATCCGCAAATGTATGGATTCCCTGAAAATTATTTTGGATGCGATCCCAAGTGAACTCATTGCAGTCGATACGGTGGGAGAGGAAAATTCGGACGGGTCGCTGGCAGTTGTGCGGGAATATACAGATAAGATTGTCCATTTTGACTGGACAGGGGATTTTTCCGCAGCCCGTAATGCTGGTCTGGAATTGGCCAAAGGAGAATGGTTCCTGTATGTGGACGATGACGAGTGGTTTGAGGATCCCAGTGAAATCATTGAATTTTTTCAAAATGGAGACTCGTTGAAGTATGGCTGCACACAATATGTGGTGCGCAATTATTTGGACAAAACTATGCAGGGCTATTCGGAAGGCTGGGTGTCCCGTATGGGGCGGCGTACCAAAGAAATGCGCTTTATCTATTCCATCCATGAAACCTTGCAGCCGATCTATTTGCCGGAGAAAAAGTTCACCAAATGCTTTGCCCATCATGTGGGGTATATTTTTGAAAACGATGAAGAAAAATCCAAGCATTTTGAACGTAATATCACTCCTGTCTTGGAGGAATTGGAACGTGAGCCAAAGAATCTGCGGTTGATCATGCAGGCTATTCAAGAATATTTGTTCAATAGCGATTATGAGAAAGCAATCGAATATTGCCGACGTGGCGAGGAGCATACGGATAGGAATTTGGACACAGTTTGGAATTGGATTGTCTCGGCTCTGGTGCAGACGTTGACTTTACAAAAAAAGTACGAGGAAGCGATTGCAGAGGGCAAACGGTTGCTGGAATCCCCCCGTGTGAATGAGCTTGCGAGGATGAATATAGATCATGTGATGCTTAGCGCGGCGCAGGCGTTAAAGGATTCGCAAACAGCTTTGGAATGTTCCCGGGATTTTATGCGGTTGGGGCAGTGGTTTGACGAGGACTCCGACCGGGTTTTGGACCAGGTAATGTTGTCGCTCAGCGATATCCTAATGGAAGATAAGCGGAAAACTGTACATAACTATTTATTCGTGACCTATAAAAATTTGGAACGCTATGAGGAATTGTGCGAATATTCCGATACGCTTGCTTGGGACAAAGATTATATGAAGCAGAAAATACACTTTCTTTTTTTGATGGAGGCAGCAGTTCATGCGAAGAATTATGACTGTTTGACACGGGCCATTCAAAAGATAGGGAATCCGGACGGGTTCCCGAAAGAGTGGGTAGCAGATGTTCGGAAAGTTTGCAGCTGCGAGAGCAAAGAAACGAAATATAATTTGCGGAAAGCTTTTACCCAGGTGGACAGCGAAGACACCTATTTTCTGGTTTTAAAAGCCTGGTGTGCAGAACAAGATGGAGGAAATCTTGAGACTGCATTGCAGGAATGTTTGAAGAAAGAGTTAGACTGTGCGCCGCCACGGGAGGAACTGCTTGGAATTTGTCTGCGAAATGGCTTTGATCCCACTCCGTTTTTAGAGCCTCTATATATGGAAGATTGGGCGGTTAGTTTTTCACAGTTAGTAAAAAATACTGCTAAGGACGATTTGCAGGCATTATTGGATGCAGTACAGAAAATCTTACGTCCAGTCAGTGAATCGCAATGCTTTGCATTGTCGAAAATGATTCGTCAGAGAATGTTAGACGATCCAGATTTCCCGGCAGATGAATTGTGGAGCCTATCGAAGGCCTATGCGGAAGATATTTTAGGTTACAATCGAAGTATTTATCGGGAAGAGTTATTCGCAGACAGCAAACATAATCTTCCGCGTGAAACGGTATTTGCTTTATATTTGAAAGAAGCGTTAGAATCTAAGGATCAGGGAAATTTCGATAAGACTTTGATTTCTCTAAAGGAATGTTTGAAAGCCTATCCGCCGAAAAAAGCTTTGTTAACTCGTTTGATTCATACAATCAAACAGGAGATTGAACAAGAAAATCAGCAGCAACAGGAATTCAGTTCTTTGGGCGAACAAATCAAAAAGCAAATTTACTATTTGATTTCTCTTGGGCAGACCGTGCAGGCGCAACAGGTTTTAGAACAGCTTAGGACATTAACACCAAACGATTTAGAACTGAATGTAATCATGAAAAAAATTCAAGCATAAGAAAGCTATCAAAATATGAGGTTTTTAACAATTCTGTTGCAGCAAATTACCTTATTTATCTTGTCAAAGGAGGTATCAAAAATGAAAGTGGTAATTTTGGCGGGTGGCTTAGGAACTCGAATCAGTGAAGAAAGCTATCTCAAACCGAAACCTATGATTACAATTGGAGAGCAGCCGATTCTATGGCATATCATGAAATATTATTTTGCTTTTGGTTTTGATGAATTTGTGATTTGTTGCGGTTATAAGGGGCACATGATTAAAGAGTACTTCGCAGATTATTATTTGCATCGTTCTGATGTCACATTTGATTTTTCGGATGAAAATAGAATGGTTATTCATAACAATATTGCCGAACCGTGGAAGGTTACTTTAGTGGATACCGGGCTAAATACACAGACAGGAGGACGTATTAGGCAGATTCAGAAATATGTCGAAAAGGAACCATTTATGTTGACGTATGGGGATGGTGTGAGCAATGTGGATTTACATGCTTTGCTGGACTGCCACCAATCATTAGGTACATTTGTAACATTAACAGCTATCCAACCCGGCGGTCGTTTTGGGGTATTGGATTTAAATGAAGACGGCACGATGGTAACCGGTTTTCGAGAAAAAGCAAAAGAGGATGGCGGTTGGATCAACGGCGGATTCATGGTTATGCAGCCAGAAATTTTCGACTACTTAATGGATGATCCAAAATGTATTTTAGAAACAGGGCCTATGCAACGATTAGCACAAGAAAATAAACTGGGGCTTTATAAGCACCATGATTTCTGGCAGTGCATGGATACGCAACGTGACAGAGGGCGTTTAGAACAGCTTTGGGCTAGTGGACAGGCCCCTTGGAAGGCATGGGAGGGAGAGCAGTGATTTCGGTCATTATGCTGACCTATAATCGAGAGAAGCTAATCAGTCGAGCAATTGAAAGTATCTTACATCAGGCATTTTATGATTTTGAATTTATTATCGTTGATAATGGATCGACAGACAAAAGCGGCCAAATTGCAGACAAGTATGCACAGAGAGATAACCGAATTCAAGTGATTCATCGAGAGCGTGGGAACATCGGTGCTGGACGTAATACTGGATTGGATGTGGCACAAGGTGATTACATAACCTTTATTGATGATGATGATTGGACTGAACCAGATTTTTTGGAATTCCTCTATAAGCTGTCAGTAGAAAATGATGCGGATGTTTCGATTTGCGGTACGTCAGATAGAATATTTGACGAAAGATTTATCATGAATGCAGAAGATGCTTTGATTGAACTGATGTGGAGAAAGCGTTATAATGCAGGATTTCCTACCAAATTGTTTCGTCGGGAATTAATACAGGATCTACGTTTTTCAGAGTTGGACAAATTTGATGATATTGGTTTGATGTATAAATTGATAGCTGATGCAAACAGAGTGGTTTATCATGGACTTCCTAAATATCATGTTGTTCGTCACGATCAAAATAATTCGAATTGGACTACCAATCACAGTCAACTGACA
>CATJNB010000147.1 GCA_949741605.1 uncultured Eubacteriales bacterium
AAACCATTTGTTAGTATCTTACTGGTAGCCATGCTATTGGTTGGGACGCTTCCGATCCCTGCTATGGCAGAAGAAACAGAACCAGATACCGGATTGTGTGAACATCACTTAGAACATACTGATGTCTGCGGCTATTCTCCAGGCAGCCCAGCCACTCCGTGTAATCATGAGCATACTAGTGCGTGTTGGGTGACGCAAGAAGAATGTATCCAAAAAAACATGGTTTCATCTGCTTCCCCTGAGGATACAGAACCTGAAAACGAACCAGCGAAAGCAGAACCCATCCCACATGAATGCAGTGAGGATACTGGATGTATCACAAAAGTGCTGGACTGCCCGCATGAGCATGGCACCCACGAGGATACTTGCGGATATTCCCAAGAAGTTCCAGGTACCCCTTGCAGCTATGTCTGCCCTTGGTGTGGGAATGATGATCCGCCTGAACTGGACACACAAGACGATTCATTCCATCATTCAATCTCCGGCCAATTGAAGCCAGATGTTTTGTTGGATGGTTCCTCACGATTCCCCTCACCTGTTCCTGGTACAAATGCTGTCAGTGAGGAGGAAACATCTAAGCTCCCAGCCAGCGCTTTCACATGGGCTTATATTAATGGAAAACCCATCAAAAGAGGCGAAAATATTACCGCAACGGTAGGCGACAGCTTTTCCTATCGTTTTGCATGGGGGCTTGCTTCCGAACCCGTTATTAAAGAAGGCGACAGTTTTACACATGAACTATTCCGCATTCCGGGTCTCAACTTGTCACAAACAGCAAGCGGTCCCCTGATTGTGAATGGGATCAGGATTGGAAACTGGGACACAAAATATAACAGTAAAACAGGCGTAATGACGTATCGTGTTGTCTTTACCCGATATATCCAGATGTTTCAACTAAATAGTGTCACTGCCCAATTTCAAGGAAATGGAAAATTTGCCCATAAGCCTGACCCGCCCAATACAGATATTGCGATAGATGGCGACGCCTATGCTAACTTAACCATCAATCCGTCCAAGCCAGCCCCGGTGATTCCCTCGGTGCCTTCCGGGGTTGGCTGGTCGCCACAGAAGCCTCCCCAGTTTACCTATCAAGCCATCCCGTTTGGCAAAGGATTCAAATGGAGCAGCAAGAACAATCCCAATGTAGTGCCGCAAATTGACTGGCGTGTGGCTTTTCTGGAGCCTCTGCAAAAGGCACAGCAGGAATTTTTGAGTACCGGTAATTTCACCAAGGCCAGCAATGGCTATTGCATCATTGAGGATACGTTGGATGAAAACCAGGAATTTTATTCCAATGTAGGCGGTCCGCGTTACAAAAATGGTGCCCCTTTCCATTTGGAACTGCCAGTCATGGTGGCTGGAACCAACCAGATCCTGAATGGCTCTGCCGTTAACAATTTACAGAATGGTAACTATGATGGCAACGGGGAAATTAATACATTCATCACAGGAGAACATTTTACTCAAGTGGATGGTAGTCAAGCAAAAACCCCCGAGGAAATCAAAAAAATAAAGGAACAGGTAAAAACGACCCCTCTCACTTGGACCGTGACTACCGACCCAAACACCCGCTGCCAAACCCTTCTTATCAATGTAGGAAAACTGGGCGTTACAGACCCCAGCGAAGGGGTTACTTGGGGAATGGCTGCCGGGGATACCAACTGGCCTGCAAAAAAGTTACAGGAACGGATGGATGAGTGTGACAACAAAATCCAGGATATCCAGCTCGGTGTGGATTCTCCGGTTCAACTGCTGGATAACCGGTACCGGAGCCTCTCGCTTTTGTTGCAGCGAAATATCCAGTTGTCTCATAACGCCGATGTCAAAGAACAGGCAGAGCAAGCTCTGCAAAACTGGAAAGAAAATTATCAAATATGGCGGGATCATCCGCAGATCGGACCGCTCCGGCCATTCACGGACCCTGAAACTGGTGAACTGTTACTGGATCCCACGATCGAGGAACCAACTCCAATCCCGATGCCAGAAGACGACTTGCCGGATATTCTGAAAAACCTGAAAACTTCCAATAACACTCTTTTGACACAGTCGCAGGAATATAAGAATTATAAAATATCCCGCGACAACCTTCTCAAGGATCAGCACACCTATTTGGAGAACCGGAAGTCCTATGGCGAAGACTGGGCTGCCGCCAAACATCTGTATGAGCAAACAAAGGCATTTCATGAGGATGGACGCATTTTCGGGTTTGTCCTAAAATACTTTACTACATCAATTAATCCCTCCATGACAACCTATAAAAATAGTGTTACCTTTACCATGGATGATCAGACTTGGGAAGCCGAAGATACTGTAAATAACCTGCAATTTTCAAACGTAATTATTGGGAACTATGCTTTAGGCTCTGTAGTGCTGCAAAAAGCAGACAGCTTCTATGAGGACGATAAATTTCAACAGGTTCAAAATGATAAGTCTGGGCTTACAGGAGCAGAATTTAACATTTACTGTCCGGACGATCAGACTGGAAGTCTGGTCATGGACGATGAGCACCTGGCCTATTTTCTGGATAAGGATGCCAGTGAAAACAAGGATGCTTATATCTATACCCACACTGGCCTAAACTTCTCCAGCCTGCTTCGAGGAGAGGAAAGTACCCTGCAAACGAATCCGGATGGACGGCTTGTGATCAATGGTTTCGCTGCAAACCATGAGCATTACTTAGTCGAAACCAAGGCTCCAAACGGCTATTACCTCGACCAGACGCCAATCCGGATTGACTCCAACCCCAATAGCATTGTCTACCAACTGGTGCCGAATGTTTCGCGGTCCGTTGTCCTGCGGAAAACGGATTCTTACAGCGGCAACCCAATCCAAGGTGCACAATTTACCCTGTATCAAAAAAAGGGCAATACCCTCACACCCATCACAGGATTTGCCAAAAAGAGCCTCAATGGTCATCAAACCTATTGGCCGCAAACTGGCGGCAAAGAAGCACTTCTGACAAATGAAGAAGGGAACCTTTGTATCCATGGTCTCGATGCCGGAACTTATGTACTCAGGGAAACAAAAGCTGCCAGCGGTTACCATCTGGGGGATCCGGCACCGGAATATACCTTCACCCTGGAAGAACTGCTTCCAGAACAACTGGATGATTATGATGAGGACTATCATCTGGTACTGGAAGATTTGGAAAATGATCCGAAAACCAATTCCATCACCATCACCAAACTGGATGGCAGCACACCATCCAGCGAAAACAAAACAAAATTATCAGGTGCTGTGTATGGACTGTTTCGGTTTACTGGCACGGAAACGGAGTGGAAACAGCATTCCGGCCAGAGCAGCTATTGGCAGGCCATAGAGTTATCCAACCAATCCCCCTATTTCCAGACCCCAAACGAGATTAGAAAGGTTTCCGGGCGTAAAGGGGCGATTTCGAGTTCGGGTGTGGTGACCGACCAATATGGGAAAATCGAAATCAACGAGATCCCGATTGGGCATTACTTTTTTCGGGAGCTTGAATCTCCTACCAATTATATTCTGGACGATTCCAACTACTATTTTGATGTAAACGGGACAGATGGTATCGTACATCTGCGCGACCATCTTACGGATACCAACCACATCCTAGCAAACAATCTTTTGTATAATTATCATAAACCCGCAAAATTGGCTTTGGTGAAATACGATTTGGCACAACCCCCGCCAGCCATAAATGGTATCCCAAGTGAGGATGGCTATGTGTATGATGGCGCATCTTTGAAAGAGGGAGAGACGGGACTGCCCGGTGCCGTTTACAAGCTCTTTGAGGCAGAGATCAGCGTCACAGAACCAAACCCCGATCCCGCAGAACTCAAACAAACAGAGTTATTAGCCACCCCAAACGAGTCATATGACCGCTGTCTTGCCGTGGGTACCACAAATGAAAAAGGCGTACTCTGGCTGGACAACATGACCGACTGGGAGCACAAGACTCCATATGCTGGTGAAAATGGGCTGCACATGGGGGACTATTACCTGATTGAGGTACAAGCCCCGCAGGGCTACCTGCTGGATCAAACCCCAGTCTCCTTTATCCTGAACCACAGCACCTTCCCAAGTAACTATCAGCCCCGTGCAGGAGAGGCAGTGCCGGGCCTTTTGAAGCTGGTTGGAAACCGTATCTTGGATTATGGCATCCGTATTACAAAAACGGACGAGCAAACCCAACAGCCTCTTTCCTCTGCTGGTTTTACCATCACCAAACAGGGGGAACATACCCCCTTAACCATTTCTTATGACTCCCAGAATCAGCAATACTACCTTGACCCAAACGCAACCGGAACCGAAATGCTCACCGATGAACAGGGAACCCTGACAGTTATTGGATTGGAAAAAGGCGCCAACTACTTGCTGACGGAAGTCCGTGCCCCAAGGGGATATCAGAATTTGGAAACGCCAGAAATCATTGCCACGGCTGAGAAAGGGAGTATCCAGGAAGGGCATCTCATCCTGACGGAAAGGACCATTGCCAATCAGCGCCGTAAGGATCGCATGATCTTGCACAAGCAGGACGGCGAAACCAAACAGCCTTTGCAGGGCGCAACATTCCAGCTTTACAAAACCGTTCTCACGCCGATCCCGGAAGATGATCCCTTGTATGACCCAGACCAACCACTTTTTACCTCAAAGGATGAACCGGTGGGTGCGCCTCAAACCACCGATGAAAATGGGAATATCACCTTTGAGGATTTGGAATGGGAGAAATATTATTTTGTTTTGGAGGTTGAGGCTCCGCCAGGGTACCGCTTGGACGCTACGAGACTTAGCTTTTCCATTGATGAAACCTCCTTTGATCTCAATGGTGATCCGATCCCGATAGTTTACCCGCATGTGCAAAACCTCAAAGGCTCCGTGAGTGAGGTTGTCATTACCAAGGTGGATCACGATGACCCCACCAAAAAACTCCCGGATGCCCACTTCTATTTGACGAAAAAGATTATTGACAGCCACGGAAACGAATTTTGGCCTGCTTATAGTACCGGCATGTTTATCACTGACCAAAACGGGGAAATGTCCTTCCTTCTGCCTCCGGGAGAATATCATTTGGAGGAAATGCTCCCCCCAGAAGGCTACCTGCGTCCAGAACTCTCCCATGAAGGGTACTACTTTACGGTAAAGGAGCCCGAAGAAGGGCAAGAACCGGAAAAAGTTGAGATAACCCTTACCAACCAGAAATCCTCTGGGGGAATCTATCTGAAAAAGACCGTTGCGAATACCGATATCCCCCTTGCGGGCGTGACCTTCCAGTTTTTGATTGGAATTGATTTTCCGCCGATTTCCACATCATCTTTGCTTTCTTTTATAGAACAAAAACCGGGAGTTTATGAGTGTGTTGGAAAAGACGGAGAAGCTTCCTTGCCGGCAGACGCATCGCCGGAGGTCACTACGGACGCAAATGGCGAACTGCGGTTGTTTTTCCCGCAGGAGTTTTTACCAGATTTCCCGAAAGACCCCTTAAAAACAATCATATACAGGGAAGTCCGCGCACCAGAAAATATTGAAGTGAATCTAACACCACAGGCCATTCCCGATTTTACTTTGAACAACCAGTGGTGGTCTGAAGTACCTGTACAAAACCCATTGATTGATCCGGGCACTCCCACGATTCTCCTTCATAAAACGGACGAACAGGGTAACCCATTGGAGGGCGCGGAATTTGAACTTCATCACGAACTTCGTTTAAACGATCAGATTCATGATATTTTGGTTGATACGCAGGTAACCGATCACGACGGGAAACTGACGTTCCAAGAGCATTTGTATCTGGGGCAAAACTATTATCTTGTGGAAACCAAAGCACCGAACGG
This sequence comes from uncultured Eubacteriales bacterium, assembly GCA_949741605.1. GTDB lineage: Bacteria > Bacillota > Clostridia > Oscillospirales > Acutalibacteraceae > UMGS1071. The sequence continues at coordinate 5,808 of CATJNB010000147.1, forward strand.
ATATGTTCTGGATCAAACGCACCATGAGATAACCTTAGATGGCAAAGCACTGGATCAAAATGGTTATGTGATTCCGGTGGAAGTAAGCATCGAAAATACGAGTCTCAAAGGCTCGGCGGTGCTGCAAAAGACAGACCCAGAAGGCAATCCATTGCCGGATGCGGAATTTGAGCTCATGCACTGGTCTGACAACCAGTGGGAGCATTATGGGGACTTGCGTTATATCACAGATTCCAAAGGGGAAATCCATCTCACGCTTCCTCATGGTACCTACCGCTGGATGGAACGCACCGCTCCCATCGGCTATCTGCTAGGAAACACGCAGCCAATTGAATTTTCCATTGAGCAGGATAAAACCGAAGTGGTAACGGTTATCAACGAGCAAGATCAAAACCCAAAAGGTTCCGTTACAGTAACCAAGATGGACCGGGAGGACAAAACACCTCTTTCGGGTGCAAAATTCCAGCTTTTCTATCTGGGACAGGACGGTCAGTATCATCTTCACCACACCCAAGGATATGTAACCAATGGGGCTGGCCAATTTAAAATTTCCCAGTTACCCCTTGGCTCTTATGCGTTTCAGGAAATTCAGGCACCATCTGGCTACCAGCTGCCCAAAAAAGACACGTTCTATCGATTTAGCATTGCATATGAAGGGCAGGAGGTAGAACTGCCCGTGTATAACACCAAGACGATGGATCCAGTCTTTCCAACGGGCACCACAGACTCCCCCTCGTCTGATCACGATATCCCATCCTATCCAGTAGCCGACGATTCTCTCTTCTGGATACCGGATTCTCCAAATTCGCAGCCATCTGGGGACGAACCCATTTCCAGCCCATCTGGAGATTCCTCAGTTTCTAAACCCTCAGACAGACCGTTTGGAAATTCCTCTGCTTCCCCTTCCAATCCACCAGACGGACCGGCAAAGACTGGAGATGATACCAACCTGACCGTATGGTTTATCCTGCTGGGATGTTCAGCTGGAGGAATTGTCCTGTTATTCTTCGTATGGGCCTCACGAAAAAAGAAATCCAAATAAAAATATAACACTGACAGGATCTGTTAGAACAGTAAGATGGGCGTAGTGGAATACTATGCCCTTCTTGCCATTCTCAAGAAAGATACTGGGATGGACAGGAAACGGAGGGACTATGAAACGGACAGGATTTATCGTGGCGATGATAGTTTTTGCTATACTTTTCTTGGTGTCAGCCGGGGTAATACTCGGAAACTATCACAAACAAAGGCAAACAGCCGCACAATTTCAGGAACTTGAGGAACTGATCCTCACAGAATCCAGAATACAGGATCAGGGGGTGACAGCAGCTGAAAAATATGCAGCATTGTATGAGCAAAACCATGATTTTATTGGCTGGCTGCATATTGATGGTACCCGGATTCAGTATCCGGTGATGCAATCTCAGCAGCAGCCTGATTTCTATCTCACGCATTCTTTTGACCGCACCGACAGTGATTCTGGGGTTCCATATATAGCAGGAAACTGCGAAATAGATACTGCAGATAATCTGTTGATTTATGGCCATAACCGCAAGGATGGGAGTATGTTTGCAGACCTGTGCCGATATGAGCAGGAGGATTTCTACCAATCCCACAAAACCATCCAGTTTGATACACGGCAAGGATTTGGAGAATATACGATCATTGCGGTATTCAAAAGTACGGGTTCTCCTCTTGAACAGTTCCGTTATTACGAGTTTACACAAGCGCAGAGCCCTTCTGATTTTGACCAATATATCGCCGAGTGCCAAAAGAAATCGCTCTATGATACTGGGATTTCTGCTGCGTATGGGGATCAATTGATTACACTTTCTACCTGTGAATATTCTCAAATAGATGGGCGGATGGTGGTAGTCGCAAAACGGACCGCTGAATCGTATATTTCTGTGCCCTAATCCAACAAAACAGCGTCTAGGAATCAAATTTTCCTAAACGCTGTTTCTAACAATAATAAACACTTATTGTAAGTGATTTTTACGATCATATCATATTTTGGTAAAATAATCAAGGACATTATCGAAATATGAGGTAAATTTATGAAAGAAATCACATTCATCACAAAAGAGTTTCTCAGTATCATGCAATCAACCAAAAATTTATCCACCAAGACAATCATAGCTTATCGATCGGATTTGAAGGATTTTGAAATTTTTCTTAGAGAAAATCAAATGGATGAAAATATCGTACTAAAATATGTACAACATTTATCCAAAGAACGGCAGTTAAAAGATAGTACCATCAATCGCAAACTAATCACTTTAAAAATGTTCTTTCAATATCTCACAAACCAAAACTATATTGAACACAACTACTATCAAATACATTCCTTTAAGATGAAAAAGGGTCATCGATTGCCAAAAACGTTATCTATTCAGGAAGTATCTAAGCTACTGACCTATATCAGCAATCAAACTCTAAATGCCAAAAGTAACTTTGAAATCTGGAAATCGACCCGAAATTTCGCACTTATTGACATCTTAGTTAGTACTGGTATTCGAATTTCGGAAGCTGCCCATATATCCGTCCGCGATATCATCCCAGCAGAACATGTCATTTTAATCCATGGAAAAGGAAAAAAACAACGTCTGATCTATATTTCTTGCCAGCAAACATGGACAAACTTAATGAATTGGTTGAAAATTAGAAAGATACAGGCAACTCAAAGTGAACGAGTATTTATCAATCGTTATGGAAATCCGCTCAGCATCCACGGAATCGAATACATATATAACACTCTGAAAATGGCTTCTGGTATTAATCCGGATTCCACTCCACATTATCTCCGTCACACTTTTGCTACAAATTTATTGGCTAATGGTGCGGATTTAAGATCCGTACAGGAACTGCTAGGGCACAGCAGCATATCCACTACAGAGATTTACACCGAGGTCACAACAAAACGAAAGAAACAGGTTCTTAATAAATATAATTATAGAAATCGAATCAATCCAAACTGATGATCTTTGACAATCAGATTTGCATTTATTAAAAAAGACAAACCGAGAAATAGAAATTTTCTATCTCTCGGTATCTGTTTTTGGCTTACAAAATTTTTATACTTATCATTGTAATTTTGATTCTGTTTGTTGGAAAGAGGAATCTTTTCAAACGCTGCTGTTCAATTCATCTGGCTTTTCTATTCCCAAATAGGTTTCACGCAGATACCATGCCTGTTCACAACTGATCTCATCATGTAGTTGGGCGCAATTGATATCACTCTCCAACGTATCATAGTCAGTTGCCAATTGGGTACGCCACTTTTCTCTGATAATTTTTCTATGGTCATATTTCGCTGATTGAGTAAAGTTTTTCAATCCATATTGTATTCGTTCCTTTCAAAAACATCAAAACAAGCGCAGAAAGATGCCCGAATCTTTCTTCCATTCGCACCCATCCACGCCTGTTTTTGAATCACCATAAGCCATTTCGCTTATGGACTCTACTGATTGTTTTCTGTTTGTAACCGTTTTACTTCCTCCACAGAAAGTTCTGAAAGCGTTGAAATTTCATCAAACGAGTATTTCCCCATTTCTAACATCCGAAGGGCTATCTCTTTTCTTCCTTCTTTCTTACCTTTTGGATACCTTCTTTTCGGCCTGCCTCTAAGCCCTCTTGCAAGGCTTGATTGCGCATATCCTCCATCGCTTTACACATAATTAGAATCCCCTCCTTTATGTTCCTTAAAGTATTGACCCTGTTCTGCCAAAAGCGTTAAAATTTCATCAAGTGTGCCATTTTTTATTTATCTAAAACGTTAGTCACATATATAGATCCCACATTCATCACTTTGCAAGCCTCTATACAAAATTTCCATGGTAATAATTTTTTTAATTCTGGAATATTATCTATTTGAATTGCTTCGCATCCATCATGGTAGCGATAGATAACAAATTTTATGAAGTCCTTAGATTTATATAAAAAATCTAACATGCTCTTGTCTCGACTTAATCGGTATGCGCTGAATTCTTGTGGCTTTCTTAAATCATCATATCGTAACCCCATTTGCAGATTTTCAAATACATCTTCGTACATTCCAAGCGCAAATTCTGAATAATCAATCAAAAATATTGCAGTATCTTTACAACCAGAATATTTTTTAAGACCCTCTAAATGACTATTCCATATTTTTCGGAAGGAAACCTTTAAATATTCATAAGAATGTTCTGGTTGTTTAAAGAAACAATGCTTAGACTGTACTTTATTAAATGATGGATTCTGGTTTATTTCTTCTTGAAAAGCCTGAAATGTGTTCTTGGAATTTTTACAATAGTGCGAATATTCTTTCTGATGCACAGATCCTTTCCGGTTTAATCTGGATGATGTAATTTGGAAATGTTCAATAATCCCATCCTTAAATATGAAATCTGGAAACTCACTATTGCGAGGATTTGCAGCAGCTGCAAACAAACAATGTTCAAATAATTCCATATTTTCGCGTGAAAAACCATAATAAAAAATGTTTTTTACATTTTCTTTTACCCAATCTAAACATTTTTGCTCTCGTTCTCCCCGCATGACTTCTTCTCCTTTTGTAGTGTATAAGTATTCTATAAAGTTTCGACCATTATAAATTTAGTCCATTGTCGTTGAGGCACACCGCTTTTCTCTGATAATTTTTCTATGGTCATATTTCGCTGATTGAGTAAAGTTTTTAAATCCATATTGTATCTGTTCCTTTCAAAAAACATCAAAACAAGCGCAGAAAGATGCCGGAATCTTTCTTTCATTCGCATCCATCCACGCCTGTTTTTGAATCACCATAAAACCATTTCGTTTATGGACTCTATTGATTGTTTTCTGTTTGTAACCGTTTCACTTCCTCCACAGAAAGTTCCGAAAGCGTTGAAATTTCATCAAACGTATATTTTCCCATTTCTAACATCCGAAGGGCTATTTCTTTTCTTCCTTCTTTCCTTCCTGCCTCTAAGCCCTCTTGCAAGGCTTGATTGCGCATATCCTCCATCGCTTTACACATAATTAGAATCCCCTCCTTACGTTCTTTAAAGAACCGAACCTGTTCGGCCAGCAATTCATAATACATTTCCGACGCATTAGTACACGAAAAATCGTGCATCAATCTGCCAATAGGTGTTTCATCCTGATTCCGGCCATTCACATATAAAATATGGCTGGCATCCAAAAACTGCTCTCCAATGCCTAAAATACACCGTTCGATCTGATATAAACTTTGCCCTTTTCCCAATACATCATTCTCGGTAATAAAAATGACATAGGTTTCTGGCAGTTCCTCAAAATTTTCTCCCTTTTTCAAGAGATTGGCATCCATCATACTGCTGTTATATCTTGCCCGTTTTCTGCCTGCTCCACGATCTTCACGCTGAATTTCAATATTGTATTTTTTTCCTGTATGATCCGTTGCCAGCACATCTAGCCGCACCGAACGGTTCAACAAGTTCTCTACAAATACCTGCGTTCTCACATCACTGACTTCCAGATCCGGTCGTTCCAGTAAAATTCGCAGCACCAGCTCCGTACATGCTGGATTTCGCTGCA
>CATJNB010000148.1 GCA_949741605.1 uncultured Eubacteriales bacterium
GGAAATCCCCTGTACCGACGGGGTGATGATTGGCCCCGACGTGCAGATCGGACGCGGCGTGTGTATCCTTCCCGGCACCATCCTGCGCGGCGATACCCGTATTGGAGACGCCTGTACGCTCGGCCCCAACACCTGCCTGACCGATACCACGGTGAAAGACGGCATGACCTTAGCTTCGGTGTATGCAACCAACACCACCCTCGATAAGCCGGTCCCCGCATTTTCCGAAATCGGACATCCCCTGCCTGTCCATCCTCACTAGACCATCCTGTCCGCCCAATCATGTCCCCTGCGGGACCATGCTTTTTATTTAGGAGGCTTTTGCAATGAACCCGATTGTAAACCTGCACCATGGTAAAGATATCAAAATTTTCGCAGCCAACGCGAACCAGAAAATGGCCCGGCAGATTGCCGATCATTTGGAACTGCCGCTTGGGAAATCGGAAGTGATGTGCTTTAGTGACGGTGAAATTTCTGTTTCCCTGCTGGAATCGGTACGCGGTTCTGACTGTTTCATTGTCCAGTCCACCTGCGCGCCGGTCAATGATAACCTCATGGAGCTGCTGATCATGATCGACGCCATGAAACGTGCCTCGGCTGCCCAGATTACTGCCGTTATCCCCTATTTCGGCTATGCCCGCCAGGACCGCAAGGCCAAAGCCCGCGACCCGATTTCGGCAAAGCTCGTGGCAGACCTGATTACCACCGCCGGGGCAGACCGCGTGCTGAGCATGGATTTGCATGTCCCGCAGCTGCAGGGCTTCTTTAATATCCCGGTTGACCACCTGCTGGGTTCGCCTATGCTCGCGCATTATTTTAAAAACCGCATCAAAGAGCAGGGCGGGCATGTGGAGGATTATGTGGTGGTGTCCCCGGACCTTGGTTCTGTGACCCGCGCCCGCACGTTTGCCGAACGCATCGGGTGCCCGCTGGCGATTGTCGATAAACGCCGCCCCAAAGCCAATGTGTCCGAAGTCATGAACATTATTGGTGATGTTTCTGGCAAGAAGGTCATCCTTGTGGACGATATGATCGACACCGCCGGGACCCTGTGCAACAGTGCGGGGGCCATCCTCGAAAAAGGCGGCGCAACTGAGGTCGTGGCTTGCGCGACGCATGGCGTTTTGTCCGGCCCTGCCATTGACCGCATCCAAAACGGCCCTATGAAAGAGGTTGTTTTGCTCGATACGATCCCGCTGCCCCCGGAAAAACAGATTGATAAGATTACGGTGTTGCCGGTCGCGCCTCTGTTTGCCGAGGCCATTGACCGCATCTATGGGGATAAGCCAGTTTCCCCCATGTTCAAATAAGCAAACGATTTTTTTTACATACGCTTTTTCAGTTGGCGGGATACTTCTTTGCGGGTATCCCGCTATATGTCGTTAGATCGCAAGAAAGGAACACGCATCATGCTGCATTTATTTCCACGAAAGAAACCAGTCCCCGGCGCGGTAGACGCGATGGTGGTCGGGCTTGGCAACCCGGGGCGCGAATATGAAGGCACCCGTCACAATGCGGGTTTTTTTGTGCTGGACACCCTGGCTGAAAAGTGCGGGGTGCGGATCGACCGGATCAAATTCAAGGGCCTGACCGCCGATACTACCTATGCAGGCCGGCATATTTTACTGCTCAAGCCATCGACCTACATGAACCGCAGCGGCGAATCGGTGTGTGAAGCGATGCAGTTTTACAAGCTCAGTCCCGAACAGGTGTTCCTCGTTTTTGACGATATTTCGCTTGCCCCGGGGAAACTGCGTATCCGCCGCAAAGGCAGCGACGGCGGCCAGAACGGGGTGAAAAATATCCTGTACCTTACGGGTTTTGATACGTTCCCGCGCATCAAAATGGGCATTGGCGCAAAGCCAAACCCCAACTGGGACCTCGCTGACTGGGTCCTGTCGCGTTTTACGCAGCAGGAAGCCGAGGAACTGAAAAAGGCCGCCGGTCATGCCTGCGACGCTCTGGCTTTGATGCTCGCCGGGCAGACCGATCAGGCGATGAACCGGTTTAATTCGTAACCATGTGCTGTTTTAGGATAAAGGAGCCTTCATGAAGTTTTTAATCCATGCCCTGTCGGGGCTTGACAGTTTTGTATCCCTCAGGCAAGCCGTTCGCGAAGGCAAGCTCCCAGCGGCTGTGACGGGGCTTTCCGGGATTCACAAGGCGGCGTTTGCTTATGCGATGTACTCGGATGTGCAGGAAAAGCAGCCCATGCTGTTTCTCGCTGCCGACGATGCCGAAGCCCTGCGCCTCACAGCCGACCTGTGTGCGATGGGGGTTTCGGCCCTGTCTTACCCGGCGCGCGATTTTACCTTCCGGGAAACCGAAGGGGTCTCCCGGGAGTATGAACGCCAGCGTATCCGGGTGCTGTGCCATGCCATGCAGGGCGCTTGTGATGTGGTTGTGGCGTGTATTGACGCGGCGCTGCAATACACCATCCCGCCCGCAGACCTCAAGCAATGCCTTGCCACCCTGTCCCCCGGTACGTCGGTTTCCCTGCAAACCCTGACCGAAACACTCGTACAGTGCGGCTACGAGCGTGCCGACCAGACCGAAGGCCCCGGGCAGTTTTCACAGCGCGGCGGCATCCTCGACTTTTTCACCCCCGACGCCTCCTTGCCAGTACGCGCCGAATTCTGGGGCGATGAAATTGATACGCTCTCCTTTTTTGACCCCCAGACCCAGCGCCGTACGGACCCGGTGCAGAGCGTTACCCTTGCGCCGTCGGTGGAAGCGCTGGTGTTTGACCCGTCCCGTTTGGCGCAGCGGGTGGAACAGCATGCTTCCTCTTTGCGCGGCAAGGCGGCTCCCAAGGCCAAAGAACATCTCAATGCCATGGCGCAAAAGCTGCGCCAAACGGGACGCCTCTCGTGTGCAGACCCCTTTTTCCCGTTCCTGTATCGCGCCCCTGCGTGCCTGTTTGACTATTTTTTGCCGGGGTCTTTGCTGTTTGTGTCGGAGACCGCCAAGCAGAAGGACCGGGTGCGTACCGCCCAATGGCAGTGGGCGCAGGACTGCAAGGATTATCTGGAGGAGGGGCTTTTGTGCCGCGGGTTGGACTGTTTCCAGTTTGACTGGACGTATGCGCTCACGCAGTTTGAAAACCGCCGTACCATTTATCTGGATTCGTTTGTGCGCGGCTCCTACGAGACCCCCGTACCTACGCTCCTGAATGTCACAGCGCGCCAGCTTTCGCCGTGGGGCGGGAGCATCTCCCTGCTGGTGGACGACCTGCATGCCATGCTTGCGGCAAAACATGCAGTGACGGTACTGGCTGGCAATGAAAAGTCGGCGCAGAGCCTGACGGACGATCTGCTTGCCCAGAACATCCCCGTGCGTTTTTCCCCCACCCCGGACGCCCCCACGCCTGAATGTGTGACCGTCACTGTGGGGACGCTGTCGGCAGGCATGGAGTTCCCGACCATCCAGTACAGCCTGATGACCCATGGCCAGTTCCATTCCGGAGGCACGCGCCGCAAAGCCAAAAAACGTAACCCCAACACCCAGGAATTATACAGCCTTTCCGAGCTTACGCCCGGCGATTATGTGGTGCATGCGACCCATGGCATTGGTGTCTTTGAAGGCATCCACAAAATTGATATGCAGGGCATTATCAAGGATTATATCAAGGTGCGGTATGCCAAAAAAGATACGCTCTATGTGCCGGTCACGCAGCTCGACCTTGTGGCCAAATATATCGGCCCGCGTGAGGATTCGCTCGTGAAGCTCAGCCGGCTGGGCGGTGCGGAATGGCAAAAAGCCAAAGCCAGAGTACGTACCGCGGTCAAGGATATGGCAAAGGAACTCATCAAGCTGTATGCCCAGCGGATGCAGGCCAAAGGGTTTGCGTTTGGCGAGGACGGCGAGTGGCAGCGTGATTTTGAATCCCATTTCCCGTTTGAGGAAACCGACGACCAATTGCGCTGTATTGAGGAAATCAAAGCCGATATGCAGGCCGGCACCCCCATGGACCGCCTGCTGTGCGGGGATGTTGGCTTTGGCAAAACCGAAGTCGCCTTGCGCGCGGCGTTTAAGTGCGTCACCAACTCCAAGCAATGCGCCCTTTTAGTACCCACGACCATTTTAGCCTGGCAGCATTATCAAACCATCTGCAAACGGATGGAGGGGTTCCCGGTCACGATTGAGCTGCTCTCGCGTTTCCGTACGCCCAAACAGCAGGAACAGATTTTGAAGCGTCTGGAGCGCGGCGAGGTGGACCTGATTGTGGGCACCCACCGTCTGGTTTCCAAGGATGTGAAGTTTTGCGACCTTGGGCTTGTGATTATTGACGAGGAACAGCGGTTTGGGGTGGCGCAAAAGGAAAAACTGAAAAATTTATGTAAAAATGTCGATGTGCTGACCCTCTCGGCAACCCCCATCCCGCGCACGCTCAATATGGCCCTTTCGGGCATCCGGGATATGTCGGTGATCGAGCAGGCCCCGCATGACCGCCACCCTGTGCAAACCTATGTTCTCGAATATGACCCGCCGGTCATTCTGGACGCCATCCGCCGGGAACTGCGCCGCGGCGGACAGACCTACTATCTGCACAATAATGTCGAGAATATGGAACGCTTTGCCGCCTTCATCCAGACACAGATCCCGGAGGCACGGGTGGGGATCGGCCACGGAAAAATGCCCGAAGCGGAACTGTCGGAAGTGTGGCGCAAGCTCATCGAACATGAAATTGATGTGCTGGTCTGTACCACGATCATTGAAACCGGTGTGGATGTCCCGAATGTAAACACCCTGATTATCGACGGCGCTGACCGTATGGGGCTTTCCCAGCTGCACCAGATCCGCGGACGCGTGGGGCGTTCGTCCCGCCGGGGCTATGCCTACCTCACCTTTACCCGCGACAAGATCTTGTCCGAAATCGCCCAGAAACGGTTATCTGCCATCCGGGAATTTACCGAATTTGGTTCCGGGTTCAAGATTGCCATGCGCGATCTCGAAATCCGCGGGGCCGGCAATATCCTCGGCGGCGAACAGCATGGGCATATGGAAAGCGTGGGCTATGATATGTACCTCAAGCTGTTGGGCGAAGCGGTGCGCATCGAGAAAGGCGAGCCGGCACCCCCACAGAGTACCGAGTGCCTGGTCGATGTGCAGGTGCAGGCGCACATCCCGGAACGCTATATCAGCAGCCTTGCCCAGCGGCTCGAAATTTACCGCCGCATTGCCGATATCCGTTCCCCGGATGACGTGAGCGATGTCATTGACGAACTCATCGACCGCTTTGGCGACCCGCCCGCTTCGGTCAAGGGGCTGATTGACGTTGCCCTGCTCCGCAATACAGCGGCCAGCCTTGGGATCGTCGAAGTCAAGCAAAAAGGCAATACCATGCTGCTGTACCCCGAGCAGGTTGATATGAAACAGGTCGGTGCGCTGACCGCCGCCATGCGGGGAAGGGTTCTGCTTAGTGCTGGGGCGAAGCCCTATCTGAGCGTAAAATTCCAATCCGACCTTGCGCCGCTCGATGTGCTTTCCGAGATTATGTCGGTCCTAAAGCATGTGACCAAAGAGGAATAATTTCCCACTTTCTGTGTATACTAACCGTATCACAATTTCAGAAAGGGGCCGATGTACCATGGAACTCAAAGGCAGCCGCACCGAAGCCAATCTCATGGCAGCTTATGCCGGGGAATCCCAGGCACGTACCAAATATAACCTGTATGCCAGCGCCGCCCGTCAGGAGGGCTACGAGCAAATTGCCGCTATCTTCGACGAAACCGCCCATAACGAAAAAGAACATGCCGAAATCTGGCTGAAATATCTCAAAGGCGGCAACCTCGGCGCTACGGTGAAGAATCTGGAGGACGCCGCCGGTGGGGAACATTTTGAATGGTCGGAAATGTATAAAGAGTTTGCCGACGTCGCACAGCAGGAAGGCTTTGAGGATATCGCTGCAAGTATGCGTCTGATTGCCGGCATTGAGAAACAGCACGAACTGCGCTACCGTAAGCTCATTAATAATCTGAAAGAAAATATTGTGTTCCATTCCGGGCAGGAAACCCTTTGGATTTGCCGCAATTGTGGGTATATCCATTCCTCGAAGGATGCTCCGATGCAATGTCCGGTTTGTAAGCATCCCCGTAGTTTCTTTGAGCGTAAACCAGATAATTATTAAACCAGTGACTGTCGGGAACGCCACAGGCGAATAAAGTTTTCGTCAACCTTTGGGGAAAGGTTGTGGGGCGTCGGGGCAACGCCCTGACTCGACCGTCGCAACGGTCGAAATTCCCCAAGACTTCCCAAAACTCAGGAAGGGAGCCGAAAGA
>CATJNB010000149.1 GCA_949741605.1 uncultured Eubacteriales bacterium
CGGGCAATCTTCGTCATTTCTTCAACCTCTTGCTGCCCTGCCTGTCCATAGGTATTAGCGATGCGTGCGAGCTGGTTTGCGTTGTTGCACAGGCCAGCGACTTTATGCAGTAAATCCGTATGGTGCGGACATGGCTTGGCACGCAGCTCGGCTCCCATGATGAGCGTTCTTAAAAATTCCTCACGGGGCAGGCCGCTGGTGTTTACCTGCGTTTCCAAGTGCTTGAGCTCTTTGGCATTCAGGTGCAAAGGGATCACATGGTTTCGTTTTCGCATACAAAACTCCTTTTCTTCTGTTTATCTGGCATCCCCCCTACGGGGCGCTTTTTTCTTTGGTCTGTCAGCAGTTGGAAGATGATTCAAATCCTCTCCCTGATACCGGAAATCCATATCAAAGAATTTTTCCCGCAGTTCCTGTGAAAAATGGTGGGAATCTGCCAGTTGTTTCGGTGTGAGATGTTCTTCGATATACGAATCCGGGCCTCCGTACAGTCGTGTTGTAAAACGGTCTGTTCCCACGTCATAATCAATAAAATGCAGGGAAAACGCCAGATTTTGCAGCTCGGCTCCCACAAAAGACAAATAATGTTCCATCCGGTTGCGTTCTGCCGCATTTTGGACTTCACGGATATCCTTTGGCGTTACCTCATAATGGACGGGAACTCCCTGCAGACGTAGCCTGCTGCAGTCTGGGGCATAAGAAGCATACCGGGCATAGGCGTAGCCTTCGGATTCTACCAGAACCCCATCCCTGCTGTTTTCCCCCTTGACCAGCACACAATGCCAACAAAAATTTCCGGGGTCCATCCACATTTTGTCCTGATGATCAAACAGGAAAATCTGATCTTCCATCAAACCATTTTCCCGGAACTGCCGATACTGCTCATCAGGCAGAACAACCACCTGTTCCACTTGAAACTGGCTCCATGGTTCGGCTGACTGATGAAGATCAGTCAATTCCTGAAAGCCTTGCGCTTTCCAGAAAAAACACGCTCGTTCCTGATAAATTTTTGGTTCTTTCAAGGAAATATACTCTACCGGAACACCCTGTAGGTTTACCTTGTGATAATCCCTTCCATAGCCCAGGTACAGATGGTTTCTCCCTTGGGCAATCAACAGGTTCTCCTTTTCTCCTTTTGCATGAACCAACAAACAACGGAAGATCCTTCCCAGCCCGCCACTCATTAGGTTCTGGTTGTCCCGGAGAAACGGGTAATCCGGAGAAATGTCCTCCGAGAGTTTTTCAAAATCCTCTTTGCTCAGAACGATGACCTTGGCCACCTCAAAAACACCGGGGATATAGCTTACTTTGTTCCGGCGCAGGCTGTCCAGTGTTTTGACGTTTGCCGCAAACGCGGCGTATTGCTTTTCTCTCAGTATCTTCACCTCTTACTTACTTCTCAAAATCAGCCGATGCAGACCAGCGGGGGTTTGGGGGCAGACTGTGTCAAAAGTCATGCACTTCCTTTCAAAACATGTTATAATAGAAGCATAAATATAATGAAGAGCCGGTGTTACTGATGGAATACATTGCGGGGAAAAGTCGGGAACAAGTCACAATGCTGCCCAATTGCCTTGACGACTATGTGGATGAGGAAGACAGCGTCCGGGTTATTGATGCATTTGTTGAAAGTTTGGATATGGTCAGCCTGGGATTTGAAAAAAGCACACCAAATTCCACTGGTCGTCCCATGTATGCTCCGAAGGACTTGTTGAAATTGTATATTTACGGATACATGAATCGGGTCCGTTCCTCCCGCAGTCTGGAAAAAGAAACACATCGCAATCTGGAAGTGATCTGGTTGTTAAGAACACTGAAACCAGACCACAAGACGATCGCTCGCTTTCGCCAACACAATCCGGTGGCTTTGAAGAACGTCTTTCGCTATTTTGTACAACTTTGCTGTGGTCTGAATTTATATGGTCGGGAACTGATTGCAGTGGATGGAAGTAAATTCAAGGCGTGGAATACGAAAGACAGAAATTTTACAAAAGGAAAGCTCTCTGACCGCATCCGCCGAATCAATGAAAAGATCGAAGCATACATGAAAGAATTGGAGCAACAGGACGCAACCGAAGAAGCCATGAGTACAGAAACACAGGCCGTCCAGACAAGGGAGATTCTGCGCCAACTGACAGAACGCAAAGCTATGCTTGAAGGGTATCAGGAACAATTGAAAATTGGAGATGATACACAGATTTCTTTGACTGACCCGGACAGCCGACTTATGAAAACGAAAGACGGTATGGATGTATGTTTGAATGTACAGACGGCAGTTGACAGTAAAAATAAAATGATCGTAGAATTTGACGTAATCAATCAAGTCCAAGATAAAAACATGCTGATGCCTATGACGGAAAGAGCGTCTGAAATTTTGGACTCCGCTTCTTTAACGGTTGTTGCAGACAATGGTTATAACAGTGTAAGTGATGCAGCACAAGTTTGGGCGGCAGGGCACACACCTGTCATTGCAGGCGGCTCCTATGAATTTTGCTTCCCGGCAGACGAACAGGATGCGCAGGAAATTGCCGAATACACCCCTGATGTGGCCAGATCTGTGTATCTGCCTGAGAGAAATGTATTCATCTGTCCTATGGGACATATGCTTCATCCGGTTTGCTACCATCGTCCCAAGCATGTCGCAAAGTATATGAATTATTCCACATGCAGGCAATGCACTCAAAAATGTACTACCTCCCAATACTATACAGCTGAGCGGCTCATGAAGCCCTCCGACTTTCAACGCGAATACAATGATTCACCTGTTCCACTGAGAAAAGTGCAAATCGGCCAGAACAAAGAAGTGGTTCGGCAACGAAAGTGTATTGTGGAACATCCATTTGGTTCTATAAAGAGAAATATGGGAATTTCTTACCTCTTGGTTCGCGGCATAGAAAAAGCAAGGGGGGAACTTTCCCTTGCCTTTTTGGGATATAACCTAAAGCGTGCAGTACAGATCCTTGGCATCAATAAACTAATCCACAGTTTCCAGACTTAAGGCGGGCAATCCCGCTTTTCTTTTTGCCTTTCTTTGGTTAAGTTTCAACCAGTGTTAAGGAAATTAGGCTTTTCCAAATTTTCTTTTGACACAGTCTGGGGTTCTCCCCAAGATGCGTTTGGATATCCAAACGCTATGCTTGCCAAACCAGTCACCACCCGGAGCCGTTCTAAAAACAAGTCAGACCCCGCTGTCATTTTGCGACTCCTTAATTTTAATCAGGCCATCGAGGGTTGTGCAGATGAGATTTCGCTTTTCTGCGTGCCCGATTTCTGCCGACATGGTATGGGTAATCTCGCCGCCGCACACCACCAGCATCCGGCACCGTCCCAGCTTCTGGCGGGAAATTTCATACAGGTCTTTTTTCTCATCCCCATTCTCCAAGGTCAGATACTGGCCGTCCTGCAGGCGCGGGCAGATTGGCACATATCCCAACTCATACACCTTGCGGCAGTACCGTTTGAGCAGACGGGACGGGGTTTCTTCTGGTGCGCAAACATAAGCAAATGCTTTTTCCATAATCGCAACATCCTTTCTGTGTCAAAAAACTGGATGCCTACGTAGGCATCCAGCATTGAGGTTCCAACAGTTTCAGGCATCCACGTGGATGCCTATTCTTTTTCTGCTTCTTGCTGCAATTCTGCTTCCAGTGTACAGCGAATCCGTTCTGCGGCTAGTCCGTAGTAAGCGTCGGTGACTTCAATGCCTACCGCTTCGTACCCTTCCTGTACAGCGGCAAGAACGGTTGTCCCAGCCCCCGCAAACGGGTCAAGGATACGGCCGCCCGGTTCGCAAATCTTTACAATGTCCCGCATGAGGGCAAGCGGCTTTTCCGTAACATGCAGACGGTTTTGCGGGTTGGGATAACGGAACACTCCCGGCAAACATCCCACTGGACGGGAAATCGGCATCGGGCCATTGGAGCCCCACACAATGTATTCACTCTGCTGGCGGAACCGCCCTTTCTGCGGACGGCTATTGATTTTGTCCCAGACCGCCACGCCGCGCCAAATCCAGCCTGCCCACTGTAAAGCATCCGAGATGCTGGGGTATTGCCGCCAGTCAATGAACAGGCAAATCGGCGCGCCCGGCTTGCAGGCTTTTCGTACATCCGACAGCCATGCTGCCATCCACCTGGTCCAGCTTCGCTGGTCCTTTTGATCCCCGTCAAATTCCGGCAGAAAACGCTCTTTTGGCATACTGCTGTATTTCTGGTTTGTGGTACGGTTTTTCTCGTGTGGTTTCGCCCCACCCGAAGCATATGGCGGATCTGTAATCACAGCATCAAACACATTAGGTTCAAACGCTTTGACGATCTGCAAAGCATCCCCATGCAGCAGTACCCACCCCGCGCCGCCGCTGTGCTCCAGTGGCAGCATGGTTTCGTTTACCATATCGTTTAATTCCTGTTTTTGATTCAGAGGCATCTTCCTTTCTCGATTGGCTTCTATCTCGCATCTCCCCGGTCTTTTTTCTTTGGCTCATGCCGGGGCGGATCGGAGAGTTCCGTTTTTACATATTCGCTGACAATCAGCAGGGCGTTCTGGTAGCTGGAGCATGCACACACCCGGTCACACATTTCTTTTGCCTGTTGGGATTGACCATTTTCCTTCAGGACACGCGATGCCCGTCCCAAAATACTGAAAATATTTCCATCTTTCCCTCTCAGCTTCATTTCCGGACGCATATCTTTTTTTGCATCCGGAGCCGTCGGACAGATTTCTGTTTCAAAGGCAAATCTCTCCGTCTGCCAGAAATGTACATTGAGTACCCCGTCTGACACCGTAATGTCCCGCTGCTCAAACCCTTCGCCCCAGCCATCCGAAAATTGTCCCGTCATATAATCCTGCAAATCAGAAAGTTCCGATTCGGTTAAGGGTTCCTTTGCTGTAACCGTAGTACATCCGCAAAGCTCTCCCTTGTGAAGTTCCACCGAAACCAAAGCGCAAACCACCTTTTCCTGCAGGGACGGGCTGCGTTTTTCGTCAAAATATTCCATAAGATTGCCATCCCAATCCCCATGATGATTGTCCTCATCCACCTTGGATTGGATGCTGTTTTTATACTCCTGTAACTCCTGACCAGATAACGACAATCTATCCTGCCATCCCCCTTCGTACCAATCGTATTCTTCTTTCCCATCTGGGAAAAAATCAGCCGTCAGAGGGGAATACATTTTGATGGTCAGTAGATTCGTTTCTTCCATGATTTCAGACATCTCCTTTCTAACGGGAACGCTCCGCCCTGTTTCGGGCAGCCCGTCCCCTTTCTTTCATCTTCTGCTGGGCCAAATCCGCATAGTCGCCCTGTTCCAAATCCGGCGGGTTATCGATCATCTGGTATTTGTCCCCGTATGCCCCGATGATATGCTCCGCTGCAAAACGTCCGGCGGCATCACGGTCTGTACAAACCTCTATTTCCTCGATCTCCGGATGCCGGATAAGAAACGCTTCCAAAGCGCGGGGACTCTGAAACCCCCTGCGTACTTCTCCGGTTTTTGGCGCATAAATCCCGCCAAGTGAAAGCCGGTACTTATTCTGCGTCCCTTCCAGCGTCCAGTGGGCCATTGCGTCGATTGCCGCTTCGTAAACAGCCGCCCGGCTTACC
>CATJNB010000150.1 GCA_949741605.1 uncultured Eubacteriales bacterium
TTGTGTTTACAGTAACACGTTTTTCTTCTTGTGGTGCCTCAAAAGTATAACCACTTGGTGCAGTCAATTCCATGGTAACCTCCGCTGGGCCATTTGTGTCCTCCAAAGCAGTCTTGGCAATAGTTCCAGCAAGGTTTACTGTCATTTGCTGGGTGTTTTCACCAGTGCCCGCCTTTGCGGTAAAGCTGGTTTTGGCAGAGGTAATATCCTCTGGCAGTGTGCCAAGCGTACCAGTAACCGGATCGGTAGCCGGGATCGTTGCATCCTTGGCGTTGATTACGATTGTATGAGTACCAACCAGATTGGCAGGTGCTGGAGTTTCTGTTTTTTCCGTAGAGTAGAAGTTCACCGTCAGCTCTTTGGAATCCGTAAAACCATTTTGGGAATCCCAAATTTTGATATTGAAAATGTCGTACATCTTCTTATCTGTATCATTGGAGAATAATGCATTTGCTGTGGTACTCTCCCCAAAAGTAAATGACTTCGCTCCTAAAGCGGCATCCACAGACATCATAAAGGTAATATAGCCATCTCCGCCTTTCCCTGTGGAAGTCGATTCTAACTGTGCGACAGTAGTATTTCCTGTAATCGTAATGGTACTGGTTTCTGTCTCGTTATCGGTCTCCACAGTATAGCCCTTCTCTCCAAACAGACTTGGCAGGAGCTTATGAGTATATGGCTTGTTCTTCTCGTCCTCTTCAATTTGTGCAGCATTCCAGAGGTCGGTTGTAACCTCCGTGGCCGTATGTCCAATAGATGCGCCGGTTGATTCATCCAGTGTGGCTTTTGTAGCATCCACAACAATCCGGTAGGGAATCGTTTTCTGATCTGTATTAGTCAAATTCAGCTGGATTTCTTCCTTTTGGAAAGCATTCTCTTTGTAGATGGTTACTGGGACACTTACTTTTTGATCGCTCAAAGTAAGCGCCTCTTTTTGAGAAGGCTCAGCATATGCAACACCAGTGATCCCCTGCGGTACGGTCAACTCTACGGTGACGGTATCTTTGGCATCATCACCAGTCAAGGCAGAGGCTCTCACCGCTCCAGTAATCTCCACCGTTGCGATTTGTGCGCCTACTTTGGAGTCATCATCGGCACCAAAGTCACCTTCCTTATACTCGGCACGATCCTGTGTAATGGTTGCTTCCAAGCCATCTGCAATGTCATATTTACTGTCCGCATCCTTTGCAATGTCGGCTGTGATAATCCCGGAGTCTACATCGGTCACTGTACCAGTCTCACTTGTTGTAAGATTGATATAGTGGGTGGAGATTGCCTCGGCTGACTTTGTCTCGTTCTCGTAAAAGGTCAGCACAACCTGATGGCTGTGTATGAGTCCAGCATCCGTGACTTTGCCATCCAAACCCTTACTGACAGCAGCGGCCTCCCAAATGGGAAGGTTAATAATTTCAAATTTGCCAGCAGGCGTGCCATCGTCCGTTGATTTGCCTGTACTTTCCTCTTTCAATTCCACAAGGGGATACTTTGTTTTGCCATTGTCCATGGAAAAATAGGCAGCCTTGGAACCCGCTCCAGCATCCACCATGAGGGTAATATAGCCCTTTCCAGAGCCAGCCCCCAAATAGGTCGATTCGAGTTTTTCTACGGTGGTACTACCTGTCAGCGTGATCGTTGTGGTATCATTTTCTTTGTCTGTTTGTGTTAATTCGAGCGTATAGCCTCTGCTGCTATCGCTTCCTGAAAAAATCTGATCCAAAAGCTTGTGGGTGGGAAGGCTCGAGGTGTCTCCGGCAGACGCTTGCCAAGCGTCCTCGCTGATAACCGCATGCACACTGGGATTGGCGCTGTCAACGGAGTCAGAGGGGGAATCCTGAGTAGTGTCATCAGTTTCAGTTGAGGTATCATCTGTGTTTTGCTCCGTAGTATCAGGCTGCGCGGTCTCCTCTGCAAACACGGCAGGCGCAGCAGCAACCACCGCTGGCACTCCTGCACTCATGGACATCATAGCAGCCATTGCTGCGGCAATTAGCTGCTTTCTTTTTCTTCTTAGGCTCATTTTGCATTACTCCTTTACGCGTAAAAATGGAATATATTCTCATAACAATTGTCAAAAAGTACACCTTTTGACAATTGTCTCCTTTAGAAATAATCGGATTGGATTCTTTTCAAAAAATGGTAAAAATCCCAAAAAAGTATTGATTTTTCACGATTTTTAATGTATGATAATGATGTAATAGCTACTGTCAAAAGGTGTACCTTTTGACAGTAGCTATTTTTTATGTGGGGTCGCAGGGTGTGTCATACGGTGTTCGCGCAATCGACGGTAAAACGTGGCTTCACTCATGCCGCATTGGTGTAATAACTCGGAAAAGGCAAGCTGTTTTGTTTCCCAATCCTGCACCATTTTCCCGAAATTATCCGGCACCGAGATTTCCGGCCTGCCAAACCGGACCCCTTTCTCTTTGGCTGCGGCAATCCCTTGTGCCTGCCGCTTTTTAATGCTTTCCCTCTCGCTTTGTGCAACAAAAGAAAGAATTTGCAGGACAAGGTCTGCAATAAAGGTTCCCATCAGGTCTTTTCCGTTGCGGGTGTCGAGCAAGGGCATGTCCAATACACAAATATCAATGCCGATTTCTTTTGTTAAAATACGCCACTGGTTTTGGATTTCTTCATAGTTACGCCCTAAACGGTCAATGCTTAACAGGTAAAGCAAGTCGCCGGATTTGAGCTTTGTGAGCATCCGTTTATACTGCGGACGGTTAAAATCTTTCCCGGACTGTTTGTCTAAGTAGATATTTTGTTTGGGAACGGATTTTCCATTCATGGCGGTCCATTGGCGCGCCTCGTTTTGATCGGTACTGGATACGCGGATATAGCCGTAAGTGTTGGTCATTTGTGTCCCTCCGTTTGAGTTGTTTTTATGAGCATGTATTCTTAACATTTCATTGTACCGATCAATCCATACATTTTGTTTCATTCTTTTAAGAAACTTGCATAAAAAAATGGAGCCACCGACCTGACTTTCAGACGGTGACTCCGCTATTTTGAGCTTTTCGCTTCCCTTTTGGCTTAGATATCCACAGTAAACTCTTACCCGAATTTCGCTCCTAAAAACCCGCATGGCTACTGGCTTTGATCCGTGGACATCTATTTTGCAACCCAATCCTGGCCGAGGCGTACAAAATAGATACCCTACACTTTTTCTAAAATAGAAAAAGTGTTTTAAAAAACTTTTAGTAATGGTTTAAAATCAATGGGATTGACAAAATAGACGCCCAGTAGGGAATCACTTCCTTCTGGACGTTCTATTGTTAGACTATGGAATCAGAAATACATACCTCTTTTTAAAAATAATGCCTCCTCAAGACCAATATGGAGGAGGGGGTTCTCCGGATTATTAGGTGCTGGAATTGCCCTCCATACTCCTGTTCTATTTACCTGCCCTGTTGTTACCAAATATTTTTTCATCCTTATCTGTGCTTTCGAAGGATAAGTATGCTGGATCATGCAAAAAAGAAATATAAGATGTCAAGAATCCCAACAATAATAGAAAGAACGAGTAAAATTTTCACTAATAAACTTATCACAAAACCGAATTTTGGATAATCCACTTTAAAAGCTTTTCCTAAAAACCCCAAAAAACCTAAAAGTAAGGGAAACACCACAAAAGCACCAAGTCCAAAACAGATAGGATGCGTAGAATCAATCGAAAACCATTCTGTTGTCTTCACCATAATGA
Organism: uncultured Eubacteriales bacterium; assembly: GCA_949741605.1. Taxonomy (GTDB): domain Bacteria; phylum Bacillota; class Clostridia; order Oscillospirales; family Acutalibacteraceae; genus UMGS1071. Next base: position 3,701 of record CATJNB010000150.1, read on the forward strand.
TTCCTGCCACATGGCACAAAGCAAGACTTCCCAATGCCAACTTGATATATTTTTTCTTAGGCGATTTTTGTTTGTTTGTTTTTAATACTTCAGATTTATCCGATTTTTTGGAGTTCCAATGAAAAAATAAGCCCATCAATAGTCCCCTTCCTAAAAATGTGGTTCTCCAGATGTTTATCGCAGAATCCAAATAATCGGTATAAGAATTGTAAATAAACCAGTAATACACCAACAAAATTTTGCGAAAATTAACATCAGTTTACTCAGGATGGGCTGCCTTTCCTGAACTGCGTGACCTAAAAACCAGAAAAATCCAACACCAATCCCATAAAGCAATAATTCCAAACCAGTAAACACAAGAGAACCACTGGATATCATTTGCACACAGCGCAGGCTCCACAAAATTGCCGTTCCAATCAGGAAAACTCCCAAGCAGGAAAAACTTAAAATCAAATATTGTTTCTGTGTAAAAAAATTCTCTTTTCGTGTTTTTCGACCCCGCAATGATTAAATCCCCTTATTCACCTATTCATTCCAAATCTTGTCAATCTTTTCTGATATTTCCTGCAGATTCCATGACACATTAAATCCCCCACCTAAAATCAAGTAGCCTTCCCAACCAAATCCTACATTAGGAGAAGATGGTAGACCATTATACTGTTTCGAGTTAGGACATTTCGAGTAATCATGATATCCTTGAATAGGACATCTATCGGAATGATAGTATCCTATCTGTCCTCCTCCACCAAAACCAGGTAGGTAATTTTTATTTTCATCAATTGGAATCCCACTCCAACACTAACCTTACTTTCTCTGCCAGTATCAAATCCATCTTCAAAATCATAAGATATTCTTCCGTTTTGTACGGTTCCCACCGCTGATACTTCAACTGGACCTACGTGTCCTTTTGCTCCAAGTCCCAAACCAAAAGTCAAGTCCACTTCTATACTAGTCAATATTGCTCCGATTGATCGAAACGTTTTATCGACAGGATCAATAATGGTTTTTTTAATCCAATCCCATATGGGGCCATTGCCTAATGGATCCATCATATTGATTGCATTATTTGCACAATATGTGAATAAATTAATCGTTTTCTCATTTAACAAATAAGTATCCGGATTAATAAAGCGGTGCGTTACGGGATCATAATATCTTGCATTGAGATAATACAGGCCGCTTTCCGTATCGTAATAGTAGCCGCGATAGCGGAACGGATTTTCCTGACCAATCGTATTTGCCATGCTACCAGTGATGTTCCGCATCTCGCCCCATGGCCCATATTCATATTCTACCACAACATTACTATTCGAATCAAGGATTTGTACTACATCATCTTGTGCATTATACGCATAATAATAGCTTTGTCCCAGATAGGTAAATCCTACCCTTGTACCATTGCTATCATAGAGGAACCACATAGTATTGCTACCGCTCTTTTGTGCCAAAATCGTACTGCCGCTCAGGAAAAATTCGGTCACCGTATTGTTCACAGTTTTGCGTTCCCGAATCCCATTAACATTATACTCATAGCTTGCAGAGGTGTTGTTTCCTTGGAGATTTGTCAGATTTCTGCCATACCAAGTAAATTCCATGCCTCCCCGGTATGACAGTGGATTGCCAATCTCATCATAGGTAATCGCTTCGCCATCATAGGAAGTAAGCAGGTCTTTCCAGTTGCTGTTGCCGTAGCTGTAAGGGATAATCAGCATCTGCTGCAAATTGCTTCCAGTTCCAGCATAAATCCTTTCTTCCGTCAAGTTTCCACCTGCATCATAGGTGTAAGTGGTAGTTGAATTATGTTTGGTGTCCTCTGCTTTTATCAATTGATTGAGTCCATCGTAAGTATAGGTCAACGTGTTGCCGTTTTGGTCAGTGATAGACTGGATATTCCCATTGGCATCATAACGATAAGTATAACTGGAAAGAGTCGCATTACTGCCAGATACCCGTTTGTAGTTGGTATAGGTATCAATCCGCGCAAGATTCCCTCTGGCATCATAAAAATATGTGTAGGTATCGTTTCCACGCGTTTCCCTTTGCAGCCGGCCAAGGCCATCGTACTGGTAAGTCACTTCATACCCATTCCCATAAGTCGAGGATTCCACCCGCCCATTATTTGCCATATACTCGTTCGAAACCAGAACTTGGTTTCCAGCTTTGATTTGTTCGGTATTTCCAAACGCATCATACAGGAAACTGTAATCAAAACCATTGTGTCCAATGGTACTGATTCGGTCAGAATCATCATAGGTGTAATCCTTGCTGACTTCCCCGCCACTTCCTGTGCTGTATACCGATTGGAGCAGCTTCGTTACGGAATCGTATTCATAAAAAGTCGTATTCCCTTTCGGGTCGGTAACCGAATCCGTTTGTCCTGTGACATCGTCTACCTCATAGGAAGTCCGGTTTCCCCTGGAATTAAATTCGTAATTTCCTGTGCAATCCCGCATCGGGTTGGATTGCTTTGGTTCTGCGTAATTTTATATGATGCATTGCCTAAATATGCTGTTGAGGTATCTTTGACAATTGTCCCGCCAGGCTGGCTCCAGTTTGACATAGACCAGACCACATTCGCTTTTTCCATGCTGTGATCCCGTAAGAGATTCTGCACAGGAGAGCTTGTTGCTGCAAAACTGGTCAGTTTATTTGCCGTATGGTCCTTGACAGATGATGGAGTATAGCTGTAAGAAACAGCGGAAAAATCATTCTGGTTGATGGTCGAGGTGGAACGGCCCAAGCCATCAAAATTGGTTACTTCCTTCACAATACCAGTGCTGGTATCATAAGTAAACGTGGTACTGTTATCTGCATTATAGGTAAACGATACCTGATTGCCCACGGTTTGATCCGAACTGAATTCTTTCACCGAGGCCACCCGGTTTTGCGATATCTCATAACCTTGGTCGGTATAGCTGTAACGGATACTGGAAGTATCTGGATTCACAGCCTCTACCAGACGGTCATTCCCATCATAAGCAAACTCAACTGACTTTCCATCTGGATAATGGATCGCCGCCAGATTTCCGCCAGAATATGTAAACGTAGTGGCCCGGTTGTCTGGGGCTACAATTTTGGTCAAAACATTATGTTCATTGCAAGTAAAGGTTGTTACCCGCCCCGCGCCGTCCTTAATCGAACGCAGCATCGCGCCGCCATAAGTCATTTCCAGATAATTACTGTCTGAATCGTATACGCGGTATAAATATCCACTGGAAGTGAAGGTGCTTTTGCTGCCATCGTCAAATTCCAGCCAATAATACTCTGGATTTGAATGTACGGTTAATTTTAATTTCAGCCCTTCTTCGTCCTCATATTCTGTGGAGCTGTTTTCTTTGAGTTTGAAAAAGTGTTCGGTACCGTCTGCATCCAGATACGCATATTTGTATCCTAACGCTTCCAGTTCTTTAAATTTCTGTTTTTCGTTTTCTGTCGTGCCGTTGCTTTCACTGATGACATCAATTCTCTGAATGACATTCAATTTCCAGCCCCAGCCGTTGGACATCCCTTTTTGCAGGTTCTTGAAATGCCTTCCAGCCTGATAACCATTGTAGTAAAGGTCAACGCTCAAGGGAGCTCGTTCGCCGGTTGTTCCGGTAACGGGAGCTGCAAAAACCAGATTGCCCGTGTAATCATTGACATATCCAACGCCCGCTCGTCCGGCTGACTGAGTATGATAGGTCCACCGTCCTTCCAGACCCGCATTGTTGACATAGGAAATCATCAAACCGGGATAATATCCAGACGGCGTACTGTTTTCGGAGGCAAAATATTGGGTACGGACTGCTTGGGATTCATCCGTGGCTTTCAGCATAAAACCATATTGGTCTTTCGTGCCGTTATACCACCCCTTTACAATTTTGGAAACATTCCAAGAGCTGTAGGAATAATTGGTGGAACCATTTACCACGGCATAGTCGATTACCGTTGGATCAAATGAACCAGACATATTATTCCAAGTCGCACTCGAGGCTGTCCAATTGCTGGTCACTTCATGGACGCTGATTTTCATGCTGCCATTGCTTGGACTCATTCCATTTGGCATTTGCAGCATATTCAATTGGGCGCTTACCACCATATCTCCGGGAGAGAGAGTGGGCAAAGAATGGAAATTAACCAAGGTACGGCAAATCCCATAATTGACGCTTTCCCGTCCTACATAGACCGAACCCATATTGTTCAGGTTTTGGCTTGCCATATTGGAACTTAGGAAAACATCTTCAATATTTGGTTTTCCCTGATCCACTTCCATTACTGGGTCTAATGTGACTGGATATGCCCGGTCTTTCTCATCCAGCCAGGATCCATCTGCTTGGATCTGCACAACCAAATATTTCTTTTTCTGTTCCACAATGGACAATGTGATATCCATGCTGGATTCCCCATTGGAATCCGTCATTTCCGGAGCGCGGATCGTATAGACTACTGTGTCGGGGTCTTTCTCATCAAATAATTCGATAGTCTTATCATCCACCTGGCAAACAGACAGATTGCCAATCTCATACGTTTCTGTAAATTCCTGTTGTGCCTGTCGGCTTTTTAAAATAATGTTTTCTTTCACACGGTTGGAAAACAGGATATACTCAACATCCACATCGGGAAATATGTCGGCATATCGGACTATGCTGGTAAGATTCTGCAAAAATAAAAACGCATCATCGCCGTCCAACTTCTGGGGGTTGCTTACGACTTGATGCTTAACCTTTTTTGCGCCATCCAATCCCCAGCGAATTTTCCCTTCTTCTGTTTGAACCGTAACCGTCTTACCTGATTTTAATTTGTTGGATAGTTTAATTTTTGTAGTATTGGCTTTATTTTGTAACTCTGTAGAATCGTCAGCATCTGCCTTTTCCATGGATTTGGCAGATAACACTTGTGAAACTGTTTGTGTTTCTTCTTCCGCTTCAGGAACCGTGTTTACAGGTGTGCTTTCATTACCTAATGAATCATCTGGCTGGCTTTCCGTCTGACTGGAAACTACCTCACTAGAAACTGATTCTGATGAAATCGTACTTTCTTCTGTTGCTTCACTGACAGTCTGAGAAGATCCGTCTGCTTCTGAAGATCCTGGTTTCTGTTCTGGTGCGGAGTTTGCTTCCTGCGCTGGTTGTGAATTTGTTTCCGAATGTTCTTCAGAAACTACCTCATCCTCCCCCTCTTGAGCAAAAAACTCATCCTCCTGTACAGGAACTTCTTCCAAACGGTTATCAATTTCCTGCCATTCTCCATCCTCTGTCTGATAATGGACAGGATCTGGATACATGGCTGCCAAATAACTCCCATCGCTCATCCAAAAAGTTTTTACCTTTATTCGTTCCACCTCTCAACCCTTTTGTTGTCTACCAATTCCTGTTTAAATCAAAAAATGTAGACTTCAGAATGAAAAGGAGAGACAGAAATGCTGGCCAGATATTTTCTTTATAAGACCTCTCTTTTCTGTGAAGTATTATACTTCATACTTTATGATTTGCCAATAATATATTGTTACAAAATATATTATTGTATAAAATTAAAAACAAGCGCAGAAAGATGCCCTGTTCCTTCTTCCATTCGCACCAATGCACGCTTGTTTGTTTGAATTCTTTAGACCCTGTCTATTTTTCTGTTTGCAACAGTTTCACTTCCTCCACAGAAAGTTCCAAAAGCGTTGAAATTTCATCAAACGAGTATTTTCCCATTTCTAACATCCGAAGGGCTATCTCTTTTCTTCCTTCTTTCTTACCTTTTTGGATGCCTTCCTTTCTTTCTGCCTTTAAGCCCTCTGGCAAGGCTTGATTGCGCATATCCTCCATCGTTTTACAATAAAATGAGTTGATATATCCCAAAAGATTCTCTACACTTGATGAGGAACAAGTTCATATGATGCCTGAATATAGTTCATATCCATCTTATAAACGGGAATACCTTTTTCTACTGCAATATGTCGTAGTATTTTTTCATAGAGTGGACGAATATGCTGTCCCATATACAATGCTGATGCTCTCTTTTTAGCACAAACAAATTTTGACTGTTCCTTTACCTGTTGTGCACATGAATATGTTAATCTCCACTCCTTTTCATGACTCCACGATGTTGCTTTATGGAGCAAAGCCTTGGTAGAGGCAAACTCATCTTGACATGGAATCACTTGCTTGGAAATAGCTAATGTTTCTATTGATTGGTTGTTGGATAATATATCATAAATAATCTTATTTTGAAGGAGCCATATACCATACTCAGTTGCATCAAAAGGAACATCTTCATAAATGACACGAAATAATGAGCATACTTTTAATGATGGACAAAACATCCGTTTATCACAATATGTACAATCTGTATAATTCTGATTTGTAAAATCATATCCTAAGGCAAATCCTTTTCCGGAATCAGCATAATATCCCCACATAGCAGCTGAATCGATAGACTCTGAGAAACAGGCAAATTTTATTGCTGATTGAACAATATGCTCGATTTGAGGCATATAAATATGCATTCGATTTGTTATAAATTTATAAAATTGATCTTTAATTTCTGTTGCGTCTGTTTGTTCCATTTTGCTGAATTTGTCTCGAATAGAACCCAAAATATCATCGGGAATACCTTGCTCAAATTCAGAAGTCGATAACCCATCTTGGAAAGAATCTAAAAAGGTTTTAAGATTTGTGCGAATCTTATCACTATCTACAAAAAGTAAAGAGTCAAAACAATCGTTCATCTCAGAACTTGGAGCAAACCAAATCTGATCTTGTTCAAAAGCCGATATGCTATTTTCATCGCATCATCGAAAACGATACAGCATTGGCGGAGTATTCGCTTGTAAAAAATCGGCAAGCGGTTGATAGCGTTTGGACTGTTCCTCATCAGAAAGCCCACTCGGGATAACGATGCCCTCTATTATTTCTTTATACTTTTGATCTTCCATTTGAATTCTCCCTACTTCTTCCCATACTACACCAACCAATCATAGTAGTGAATCTGACAGTCTGGCGCTATTCTCGAATACTAACGGTATTTCTTTACGCTCTTAATTCTAAGCTTCTCCATCTTTTCATGACAAGCCCATGTGCGGTTTTCATCTGTATGAATGAGTTTTAATAAGATTGCGTTTTATTAGGAAAACACACTGTCAAAAGGATTTTATGCTTTGGCGGGTATCAGCCCGCCTCGGCGGTGTCAGTGGTATTGATTTCAACGTACTCGGCAATCCGGCGGAACTCGTCCGCAAA
>CATJNB010000151.1 GCA_949741605.1 uncultured Eubacteriales bacterium
CCTCCACGCCCTGTACGCCCTGTATCGCACCCGCGCGTTCGGCTGTGTGGCCAGCCTGTCCGGCTCGCTGTGGTACGATGGCTTCGTATCCTTTATGGAAGAACACCGGCCGTTGAGGCAAGAGGCAAAAATCTATCTATCCCTCGGCCAGTCGGAGAAAAAGGTGCGCCAGCCCCGGATGGCGAGAGGAGCCGAATGCACCGCCCGCGCCGCGTGGCTGTTGAAGGAGCAGACAGGGACGGAGCCGGTGATACGGTGGCACCCTGGCGGCCATTTTTCCGGGATACCCGAGCGGTTTCTGGCGGCGCTGCGCTGGTTTTCCGACGGTTGGAAAACCGTCGACGGTTGGGAAGCGGACGGCGAGGACTTGCGCTGAACCGTCGGGCATGCTACCATACACACAAACAAAATCGAGGGAGGAATATCCATGCCGTATATCGGTACCAAGGTCAATGTTCCGTTGAATCAACAGCGGGAACGGTCGATACAGGCGAAGCTGGACGAGGCCATCGCTCTGCTGCCGGGAAAAAGCGCGCGCTGGCTGATGACGTCCTTCGAGGACAGCGTCCGCCTGCATTTTCAGGGGGACAGTGTCTCTCCCGCCGCTTTTGTGGAGGTGAAGGTGTTCGGCAGCTCCGATCGGGCCTCCTACGAAAAGCTCACCGCCGCCGTCACGACGATCCTGGGGGAGGAACTGGGTATCGCCCCCGAACGGGTATACGTTGCCTATGGGGAGACGGATAACTGGGGCTGGAACGGCGGCAATTTCTGATAAGCCGCTTGTCGGCATCTGACCCGGCCGCGGGCATGTGATGGGACGCGGTATTCGGAGTCTCTTTACTGCGTTATGATTGTTGAGCCCTTGTTATCTTTAAGCAACAATCTCGCATTTGCTCCAAATTTTCAGCGATGTAATCACATAGTAAGGGTGGGTAGTTCCCTCCATGGTATAATCCGTCTCTGTTGTTAAAATAAATGGTGTGCATACCAAGCTGGCGTGGGGCCTGAAAATCTTTTGCCGCATTATCGCCTATGTATACCATTTCACGAAATGGCATCTGCCATTTCGTTTGCATGATTCTGAACGAAATATCATTCGGTTTACGAAATGCGACGCCACCAAGTTCGTCTGTAACAATAATGTCATCTACAAGTTTCGATAATCCCAGCGCCTTGATTTTTGCCCTTTGACCCAAAGGTCGTCCATCGGTAATTATGCCTGTTCTAATGCCGTTGTCTCTCATTGATTTGAGCAAGTTTGACATCCCATCATACAGCTTTATATTTGGAAAATGCTCCCGATACGTTTTTAAGCATATATCCTTCTCGTCCTGCCGCCCAATCTCAGCAAGCATTTCTTCAATAGCAAGCTTTCCGGAAAGAAAATAACGCCACATTTTTTCCGTGTATTCCGAATCTCCCAGATAATTTGCAACAGCAGAAAAACCGGATAAGACGTATTCCTTTTCAGGATACAGCGTATCGTCCAAATCAAATACAGCACCGCATATTTTGGCGTTCCTTCCTTTATTGGTACAAATACTTTGGTCAAATCTACTGAAAACAGCGCCATCTGCTATTAACTTTGGAGATTGCCTTGCCACATTTTCACCAGATAAAAGCCGGAAAATTGATTCGGCTGATTTAGCACCAGCCTTCATGGACAGCGGAGCACCGCCGCCATATCGGGGGTTAATTTCAATGTAATAGTCAATATTGTCGCTGCTATTGCGAATAAGCTGGGCAGTCAAAGGGCCACACGGCTTAAATCTGCTGATCAGTTTTTCGACTTCCTCAATTATGGTTTTGTCCATGCAAATTCTAGTTTTTAGAACTTCACCAGCTCTAACTGCCATTCTCTCTCTAGGCACGATGCTGACAACGTTTCCATCAAAATCACAGAATACGTCAACAGTGAACTCTGTCCCGCTCACAAATGGTTGAATAATGTAATCCTTAATTTGAGACGCATGGAACGCCAACTCATTAGCGTTTTCAACTTTGTAGGCGTCAATGCTGCTGCTTCCGTTCTTTGGTTTGATAAAGGCAGGATATCCGCCATTGTATTTTGTATAGTCGTTAACCGGAATTGGCGCATGAAGTCCGCAATCCACGAAAAACTGAGATGTATAATTCTTATCCCTGCAAATACGTACCATTTCTGGACGGCTAATTAACACTCTGCTCCCAATATCTGCAAAAGCCGCTGCATGATCCGCTAAAACCTGAAGGTCTGTATCAATTGTGGGAATAACAATACTAATTTGCTCTTTCCTGCAAATGTCAAGCAATTGAGGTATGTAGTCTGCATCCCACATGGCGCATATTTTTTCAATCTGGTCGCAATATGCCAGTGCCGGTGCAGTGTCCACAATATCTACACCATAGATCTTAAGAGTTTTACCCAAAACAGATGCAGCATTGCGAAATGCCTGTATTAACTCAACGCGCTTTCCAACCGCCGTAAACAAAACACGAATATCGTCCATAATTTTCCACACACTCTCTTATATCGCCTGCTCATTTCCGCCATGAAAGAGAGGCATTATCCTTTTCTTGCGAGTAATAAAATTTGTGACCAAAGAGCGTTATAAATGCTCCGTCACTTCCGGAATATTCCGCTGCTCTTAATTTATTTTCAATATCTTCTTTCTTGTCGTTAGTGAGATCAATTTCAAATAGTTCCTCCATTTCTTTTCGCGTAAATGGTTTACGCGCCCAAGCTTCATCTGACACAGGCAATGGCTTGTTGCAGGAAATACATGATAAGATTTTTTCAAAACAATACAGTAGATGATTCATTGATTTTAACTTCAAGGTTTCAACAGTCTCAAAAGGCGATATGTCAAAATACGATGTCATAATAATTTTGCCCGTATCTACTGTTTCCTCCATGTGGTGAACGGTAACGCCATATTTTTTGCTATTTTCGTAAAGAGCAAAATTGTAGCAACCTGTTCCCGGATAATCAGGGGAACCCGGATGAAAATTTATCGCCGCCTTTTTTGCAGAGGCCAAAACAGATTTAGGTATAATCCATGGTGAAACAAACGATATAATATATTCCGGCTGATACCAATGCAGTCCATCATCCAGTTTATCTCCTGCGTTGCCTCGAATAGACACGACCTCGCCATTCTTGAAATTACTTTTCATAATCGCTTCTGCATAGTCACAGAAAACATTTCGTTTCTTTGAGAATAAAAGAATTTTTATGTCATCCATCTATCTCTCTCCCTTATGCTTATAAAAGTGTACTTTTCTGTAAGGAAAATCCACATTGTTTGTCATTCGCCAGAGAACGTAAAATTTCGTCAAAACAGTATGGCAATCTCTGCCACGCTGTGCTATACTTATATTATTTAGTAAGTTGGAGCGATTTACAGAAAAGTACACTTTTCTGTAAAAACGCCCTCTTTACATTAACTTGGCCTTTTCGTAAATCTCCGCCCAGTAGCGGAAGGTGGCAAGAGGCATCCCGCACTCCTTCGCCGCCGCTGTCCCGTGATTTTTCCGGCCTTCCACCGCTGGTATGCGCTGTGGTAGTTCTCCGGCAATGGCCGAGGCGGTCGGCCAAAGCGTACCCCTCTGGCCTTTGCCGCCGCTATGCCCTCGGCCTGCCGCTGTCGGATGTTGGTGCGCTCGTTTTCTGCTACAAAGGACAGCACTTGCAGAACAATGTCGGATAGGAATGTCCCCATCAAATCCTTGCCTCTCCGGGTGTCCAGCAGGGGCATATCCAGCACGATAATGTCAACGCCTTTTTCTTTGGTAAGTACCCGCCATTGCTCTAAAATCTCCCCGTAGTTTCTCCCCAGACGGTCAATGCTCTTGATGTAGAGCAGATCGTCTTTTTTCATTTTCCGCAGGAGTTTTTTGTACTGCGGTCGCTCGAAATCTTTGCCGGACTGCTTGTCCATGAAAATGTTTTTCTTCGGCACAGACAATTCCAGCAAGGCGATAAGCTGCCGATCCTCGTTCTGGTCTTTGCTGCTGACACGGATATATCCGTAAGTAATTCCCGCTATTTATCTCCCCTCCTTACCGCGCTGCCGCCAGATAATATCGTACCCTAACACATCGGCCAGCTCTACCGCTTCGCCATAGCGCAGACTGCCCCGCTTCAGCTTGTCAGAGAGGTTGGGGACGCTGCTGCTCCAGCCATACTCGTCAGCCAGTATCTCCACCGCCTCGCTCATAGTCATTCCCGCCCGGATGATGTAGGATTTGATTTCATTCCGATAAATGTTTTTGTTCTTCATGTTGGCCTCCTTTTGCCTGTTCACCTGTTGGTGAAACTGGTGCGCTATACTGCGTACTGCGTTCACCGATGGGCAATTTATCGTTGTTATCAGTTTCCGTTTTTCAGCGCCGCTTGTGAAGCCCTGTTCATACAGGTCAAGTTTCGGTTTCACTGTTCTGCGTGTGTTTTCGCAAAATGGGGAATATCTGCGCCGGATGGCGTACCCGCTTCGCTCTCCGGCGTATCGTTCTTTGATAGGGTTAGGCACATGAAAACAACAGATTTTTTGCTGTTTTCATTTCCTTTATCGAAATCTATGTTGACCGTATAGCCGACATGAGGATCAACGATTTAAATAAGGACATGGAGCAGATTATCCGGGACATACGGGAAGCCCACAGGACGGGCACGACAACTGCCGATGCAGCGTCCCCCGCCGCAGAAGCGCAGAGGAAACTTCAAGAGGCCATGCAGTTTGAGGGCAGCAGCAAAGAAAAGCAGGTGCGGGTGCTGTGCGGCCAGCGTGGTATCCCCCATGACAAGCTGACAAGGGAAGAATTTGTGGGGCTGATGGCCGCGCTGGAAAAATCGGACATTTTGAAAGAAACAAGAAATCCCCTCGGCAGGCAAAGTCCCTATCAGACACATGTTAAGGGAAAACGGAAGAAAAAAGCTGAACAGCGAAAAACACGCAGTATTCGGACAAAAATCCAAATACTGCGTGTTCTCTTTTCGCCAATCCGTACCGACAGTTGCCCGTAATTCAGTCATTTTTTCGGTTGCTGTTTTACGGACACTTGGCAATAGACCGCTTTTTCGTCGATTTCATCGGGGCCCTCCTATCGGGCTGGTGGGGAATACGATACCGGTCCGGCGTCGTATTTCTTCCAGCGATTCGCAGGTTTGCAGCGCCAGACGGGAGGCGAGGGCGCGGGCCTCCCGTGTGCCGGCGGGATCGTCGATCCAGCGGGAGAGGTCCCGGGCCTCCCCGCTCATCAGCTCGGGTTTGGATACGTCCCCGACCAGTTCCTCCACCGTCCCGCCGGGGGTGACCCGGCGGATGCCGGTCAGTTTGGAGATCGAATCGATGACGAGGGTTCCCTCGTCGCCGCAGATTTCGGAACCGGCAAAGCCCTGCCCCACCTTGGAATAGGTGAGGGTCACCAGTTTGTCGGGATAGTGGAACAACGCGGTCCCCCAGCCGTCACTTAGGA
>CATJNB010000152.1 GCA_949741605.1 uncultured Eubacteriales bacterium
CTGTAAAGGTTACAAAAACAGGATCGAACCCTGACACCTATGAGGATGAAAACGGCACCTTGTTTGTAGCCAATGAGTGGGGAACTGGTGTTAAGCAAGTAAAAAATAAAACAGACGATCAGGGCAATGTGGTGCAGGAACCTGCCAAAGCCTACAAAGATGTGCCGCTCAACGAGGAGATTTATCTGGACGTTGGCCTTGGCATCCGTATGACCGGCTCGACGGTGGACCCGCAGACCGCTTTTAATGTTTCCTATGCAGGCCCGGATATCCTCGGCTTTGGTGTGGATGAAAAAACCGGCCTTTCCAACAACATCTATAACCTGCTCAACGACATGCAGGAAATGCTGGCAAACCCCGATAAGTATTCCACCGACCAGGCACAGGAATTTGGCGAGCATCTCCTCAACCGTCTGGATGCGTTCCGTGAGAATGTGACAGACCTTGGCGCGAAAACCCAGTTCCTTGAGACCATGCTCGACCGTCTGAACAAGAGCCGCGATAACCTTGAAATCAGCATCGGCAACTATACTGGTACTGATTATGTGGAAGAATCGCGCCATCAGGCATCGGCGGCGGCGGTTGTCAATGCGCTCTACCAGCTTGGCAGCAATATTATCCCGCTTTCGCTCATGGACTTTGTAAAATAAGTTTGTTTGCCAATCTTGCCCTTTGACTGAAGTTATGAAAAGAGGTGTTCTGCTTTATGCAACTAATCCGAATTGAAACTACTCCGATCGAATATGAAGTCCGGTCGCAAAACGCAAAACTCGAAATGAAAGCTACGCAAATCCCGCCCATTACCGGGGATATGCACTTGGAGAATGTTCGTCTGGACTTGCGCAGCCGGAACATCCAGGTGCAGCTCGATACCACCCAGATGCGCCAGGACCTGGGACTGAAAAGTATTGATATTGTCACAAGGGAAAGCGCCCAAAAGGGCCTTGAAAACATCCAGGAGCTGACCCGCACCTATGTAGAGGACGGCAAGCAATTGCAGGCGCTGCATACCGACGTGCATCCAGCCGACCTTGCAAAACAGAAAAATATGGAACAGAAAACCACCCCTGTAACGCTGTTTTTGCCAAATGGCGGTACGGAAATCTCCTGGATCCCCAATGACCTGCAAACCCAATACCATCCAGCGGAGTATTCGGCCAACTATCAGATGTCTGAATACCAATTTGAATATGTCCCGGCATCCATTGAGTTCACAGTGACGCAATACCCGTCTGTGAGCATTGAATATTTGGGCACGCCAAACTATGTCCCGCCCAGCGCGGATCCGAATTACAGCGGAGAATAAAATTCAAAACAGGCAGCCGCGCGTCTTTTCAAAAAATGCGCAAAGGCCGCCTGTTTTTTTACAACGATTTGAAAGATAGGAGAATTTCATTATGCAGCTATCGACCAGAGATTTTGGCGTGGTGGACGTCAAGGAACAGGATATCATTGAATTTACCGAACCGATGTTTGGATTTGACGAATACCGCCGCTATGTCATGCTGTGCGACGAAGAAATCGGGAACCATTTTGCATGGCTGCAATCAACCGATGACCCGGATTTATGCTTCCTGCTGGCAGACCCCGAGCTGGCAAAGCCCTCGTACCGGGAAGCGGTCCCGCAAAAGGCCCTTGCCAATTTGGGGGAAGCGGCCGCTTATGAGTGCTGGGTGGTGATGGTCGTGCCGGAAGAAAATTTCTCGGAAGCCACAGTCAATTTGAAAAGCCCCGTGATTATCAACACGGAAAACCGCCATGCAGCCCAGATTATTTTGGATGAGGATTACCCGATCCGCTGTCCGCTCAACAGGAAGGAAGAAAAACCGTCATGCTGATTTTATCGCGCAAAGAAAATGAATCCTTCTGGATTGAAGGCAAGGAAGGCAAAATTGAAGTGATTGTTACCGAGATTTCCGGCGGGCAGGTACGCCTTGGCATCCATGCGCCAAAAGCGTATAAAATTTTGCGTCAGGAGCTGGCACAGACGATGGAATATAACCGTCAGGCATCGGCAGCCGCGCCGCCGTCCAGCCTGCGCGACCTTGCCAATCTTGCCAACCAATCCGACGCAAAAAACAAAAAACCAGATTAAATTTCGATATCCAGCCGGCGCCCTGCCTCGTTTGCGGGCTGTGGGGCTGCCGGTTCGGGAGGGGCTTGTTCCCCGGCATCGTCCGCAGGTTCCGGGTCCGGCTCAGCTGGGGGAAGGCTGGGGAAGAAACGGTTTTTGGTTTCATTGAGGCGGCGCAGGTATTTATCGAGCCGTTCGCGCTGCCATGTGGGCATATTGCCGAATGTGCCAAAATACGCCACCCCTTCCCCAAACGCATACACCTTATCCACATGGACCGGCACATGATCAAAATAGACGTCCGGCTCGGGCGTGAAGGTTATTTTAATTTCATCGTCCGTTTCCAGCAGGTACTCGGAATTAAACTCCAGCTGCCGGCCAGACAGGGCGGTGAGCTGCGCGGGATAGTCCGGGACCGGGAGAGGTTCTTCCTGTTTGCGGCGGTGGAACCGCGAAAACCAGCTGTGGTGCGTTTCCAGATACTCCTGCACCTCGGTGAGTACAAAGGTTGCAGGGATGTCCACTTTGGTGGAATACACCTTCTCCGAACCCGGCAGAAGCAGATCCCGCACGTGCATCAGGCGGATCATCTTTTTATCTGAAATGTAGACTTCCCCGATAAACACGTGGATGTCCTGCCCATCGCAGCGGCGCACCATTTTCAGCGGTACGCCCATGCGGTAAAGCGGAACAAAATCACTGCGGAACTCCACTTCCCCATTCTCCGGGAGTACCGAACCGTACCCCTCTGCCAATATTCTTCCCTGCGTGTCCTTGAGCACCGCCGGAAACCCTTTTTCATTCTTCACTACACGCATGTCCGATCACTCCATTCGCTGTGTTTGCAGGCGCGCCCCGCTTTTTCCTATTCATTATAATATACATTTGCAATTTTGAACAGTCCATTTCCTAAAAACTTATCCGGGAGGTTATCCGCTATGTCCCAAACCCAACCGATTGTTGACCTGCTGCACCAGAAAAAAAGCCTGTTTTTACAGTTTGAACAGGAGTCGGAAGCCATGTGTTTCTGTCCCGTAGACGAAATCGACCTGCATATGTGTGAACGCCTCAAGCTCCAGCAGAAAATCCAGGAAATCGACGAACAGCTCGTCCCTTTGTATGAAACAGTACCCGGTGCGGCGCAGGCGGTTGCCCATGCATCCGACCGCGACACCTTCTCCCCCGATCTTGCGGAAGTCTACGATGCCTCCCTTTCCATCAAGGGCGTCCTCAACCGCATCCTGCTCAATGAGCCTACCCTTATGGAACGTGTCCAGCTGGAACGCAGCGCCCTTTTGCAAAAGCTGGAAGAATCCCGGCAAAGCAGCAGCTCGGTGGCGCAGGGCTACTATAAATCCATGAGTACCGGACACCGCCCGTTCCTTGGGCCGAAAATTACCAAAGCGTAGACAGGGCAAATTCTTTTTCCCATACTGTTTCAATTTTTCCGGTTCCCTGCGATATTATTTAGTGTAATAAGTTTTGTATAGTCCCCCTACCCACATCATTTAGAAAGGTGAGATCCCTATGAGTAGTATCAGCTCCTCAAGTGCTTATAGTGTCAGTGCCAGCAATAATGGTATCTCCGGGCTTGCATCCGGTATGGATACCGACAGCATGGTCGAAAAAATGCTGTCTGGCACCCAGTCCAAAATTGATAAACAAGAAGGCCTCAAACAGCAATTGACTTGGAAACAGGAAATGTACCATGATGTCATTGCTGAAATCAATTCCCTCAAGGGTAAATATATCGACACCGCGTTCGACTCTACCCTCTCTACCAACCTCACAAACCCCGACTTCTTTAATTCCATGATGTCCAGTATTTCGGGCGGCGGTTCCGAATACCTCAAGATTATCAGCGCATCTTCCGAGGCGTCTGTGGGCGATATGAATGTGATTGTCAAGCAATTGGCGTCTGCCGCTAAGCTCTCCCCGGATTCCAACCATCAGAAGCTGAGTAAAAATGAGATCAAAGGTAAAATTGATGTCGCAAAACTTGCTGAAAACTTCCAGAAAAAGGAAGTTACCCTCACGGTTGGCTCCAAAGAGGTCACCGTCAACCTGTCCGGGCTCTCCGCCAGCACCGATATCATTGCCCGCCTCAACGATTCCTTCAAGCAGGCCGGCGCTGATGCTACCGCCAAAATGGTCAATGGGCGTATTTCCATTACCTCCGGCAGCAAGAGTACACAGATTAAGGTCGATGGCGAGAAGTCTACCGAATGGGGCCTTCAGGTACTGGGGATCGCAAAGGATGCCGTTTCCTCCGAAACCGGCGCCAACGCCCAAGCCCTCACTGGTACCTCCTCCCCCAATGCCACCGCAGGCGTATCCTTTGACATAAACTTCAACGGCGTCCACAAAACCATCTCCATTGACCCCAAGGCAAGTGGCACCGATGAGGACGGCAATGCAATCATTTCCCAAAAGGATGTTCAGGAAGCCTTTGGAAATGCCATTGCACGTGCGTTTGGCGGGAAAGCCGATGATAACGGCAATGTGACCGGCGGCTATATCAATCTTACATTTGGAAATGACGGTGAATTGACGATCACCGCCGAAGATCCGCTGGATCAAATTACCATCACCGGCGCAAAGGCGAATGCTTTGGGCATCACCCCCGGCAGTACCAACCGCGTTACCACCGCCACCAAGCTCTCTGACCTGCCCGGCGGGATTCATGGCGGTTCCTTTAAGTTTACCATTAATAACGTTGAGTTCTCCTTTACGGGCGACGATACCCTTGGCACCATGATTAATAAAATCAACAGCAGTGCCGCTGGGGTCAAAATGTCCTACTCCTCGCTCTCCGACTCCCTGTCGCTTGAGGCCAACGCGCCCGGTGAACGTTTTACTATTGATATCTCCCAGCAGGAAGGCAACCTGCTCACCGCCCTGTTTGGGGATGGAGTGATAGCACCCGGTTCTTCCGTTTCCAGTAACCGCCTGACCACAGGAACCATCGAAGGCGATAAGGATGCGGACATCAACGCCGAAATGACCGACCCATCCTTTACCATCAATGTCAACGGCGAATCCCATACCTTTACCCTCGACAAAGGTAATTATAATGTCGCTGCGGCCATCAAAGACATCAATGAGAAGCTTGCGGAAAAATTCCAGCTCGAGGATGGGTCTGCGGCTATCCAAATCGAACATGATGACAAAGGCGTACGTCTGAATATCAAAGATGACAAACTGTTTGTCACATTCGGCCAGACTAACGTCAACCTGACTAATAAAGATGCTGTCGCCGCCGCGAAAAAGACGGACCTTGCGTTTGCCTTAGGCTTTAATACCAGCAGTAAATCAAATGCCGCCGATGAGACCACCAAAATTGATGATTTGTCCATCACCCAAGCGCAGAAAGATGCTCTGAAAGCCTTAATCACTGACACTTCCATTACCGAGCCTACCCTCAAAGATGTTGCTAACGCAGTAAACGGATTAAGCTTTGAAAATGGACGTTTTGTAGCGAATCAGGATGCTGCATCACTGTTTGATAAAACAACCGGGAACCCTGCCCTGCGCGCCCTGTTCAACTTGGAGGACGATCAGGACTTCGGTGATATCACAGGCAACGGCCAAATGGTTGGCGGCAAGGTCGTAACCGGCACGGACGCAAAAGTGGTCGTCAACGGCATCGAGCTTACCCGCAGCAGCAATACCTTTACCGTTGATGGCATCACCATGCAGCTGACCAAGGCCATGGAGCCGGATAACGCAAATGTGAGTGGCCTGCAAACGGATTCCAAGGGGAATTTGTATAAAGACGGTAAACGGGTCAATACGGACGGCCATTTGATCGACCAGTATGACAATCTGATTAAAGAATCCTCGCCAGGCGTATATTGGGTGGTCGATGAGAAAGGCCGTTTCCTCGATCAGGATGGTGGCTTTATCAATGCAGACGGCAATAAGGTAGACGCTGCCGGGAACCTCTTAACGTCAGGCGGCAACCCCTTTAATCCGGGCGTTGCAGGTAGCCCGATCAAGGGAAAACCAATGGTCGGCCAACCCGTTGTCCCAGCTGCCAATGAAACCCTGCAGGATATTACCGATACCTATAACAAAACCAGCCCCGTGACAATCTCCACGGAGCGCAATGTGGATACGATTGTCGATACGCTCAAAAACTTTGTCAAAGACTACAATGCCATGCTCGAAAAGCTTAATGGCTATGTCTATGCGGACTCGAACTACCGCAAGTATGACCCGCTCACCAACGCACAGAAAAAAGAGATGACGGACAAAGAAATTGAGCTGTGGGAAGAAAAAGCCAAAGAGGGCCTTCTGCGTAATGACAGCGATATCTCCTATTTTCTTTCGCAAATGCGCATCGCCCTGTATACCAAGCCATCCAGCTCCAACTTCGCGCTCTATGATATCGGCATTGACACGGGTTCGTATTCCGACCGCGGCAAGCTCACGTTTGATGAAACGGCTCTGCGTAAAGCCCTCGCGGATGACCCGGAATCGGTTAAAAACCTCTTTACCGACACAACCTCGGGCATCGCACGGCAGATGGCGACGATCATGGATCAAACGGCGAAAATCAGCTCAGCGTCGCCCGGTACTCTCGTGCAGACCGCTGGTGCCAAGGGCACGAAAATCAAGAGTTCTGATAACGATATTGCCCAGCGCATCAAGGATCTTGAAACAAAAATTAAAGACCTCAAAAGTAAATATGAAACCGAACGGCAGCGTTATTGGAAGATGTTTACCAATATGGAAACCAACCTTTCCAACCTGAATTCCCAAAGCAGCTGGCTGTACCAACAATTCTCAGCCGGCCAATAATGAGGTGACCTTATGCCACGTAACCCTTATGAATCCTACAAAAAACAGTCTATCATGACGATGACTCCCGGCGATATGCTCCTGACGTTGTATGATGAAATCCTCAAGCAGGGCGAAACCGCCAAGGTTGCGATGGAACGCAAAGAATACGGCGATGTCAACCGTGCGCTGCAAAAAGCCCAGCGCATTTTAAGCCATCTCAAGGCTACCCTCGATTTTAAATATGACATCGCTAAAAATTTAAACGCCCTGTACGATTATTTTATCGAACAGATCGTATCGGCCAATATGAAAAAAGACCCTGCCCCGCTCATGGAAATCCTGCCCATGATTCAGGAACTGCGCGATACCTACTGCGAAGCGGATAAACGTTCGCGTTCCGGCGCGGCTGGTGCAACTGATCTGAAAGCGGCCAAAGCGTAACTCTGTTAGAAAGGAGGATGTACCAATATGTTTTATGATTCCAAAAGCTTCCGGGCAATGGAAAGCGGCCTTAGCGCCTCGTGGCTCCAGCAGCAGACTGCTTTACATAACCTTGCGAATCTGGAAACCCCAAACTATAAATCCAAAGCAGTGGTCTTTGAGGATACCCTCGGTGCTGCCATGGCGCAAAACCCTAATGGCCCCTATTCCTTTAAGACCAGCGTTGTGACCGAGAATAATACCATCGCCCGTCCCGACGGCAACAATGTCGATTCCGATGCGGAAGGCGTGGTCCTCTTTAAGGCGTATGCGCAGTATTCCTATCTGACGCAGAAAATTAACGGGCAGTTCTCAAACTTCCGTTATGTGCTTACCAACGCCTTTAAATAATCCGTAACCTTATCTTAGAAAGGTGGTGCCTTTATGGCTTTTCTCAGTTCCATGGATATCTCCGGCAGCGCGCTGACCGCAGAACGCTACCGCATGGATGTTATTTTGCAGAACCTTGCAAATGCCAATACTCCTGCCGCAAATGGCGAGGAACCTTATAAGCGCAAACAGGTCATTTTTCAGGAACGCCCACTCTCTTTTCAGGATCAGCTCTCCGCTTCGCAGCGCAAATATGCGAAAAGCGGCGGTGTGCGTATTACCCAGATTGTGGAGAATGAACGCGATCCCAAACCCGTTTACGACCCGACCAACCCCAATGCCAATGAGGATGGGTATGTGATGTATCCCAATGTTGACCACACCGAGGAACGTGTGGACCTCATGGCAGCATCCAACGCCTATATTGCCAACCTGACTGCTTTAGCAGTTATGAAGGCAACGGCTCTGAAAGCTTTGGATATTGGCAAATAATCTCTTGGAAAGGAAGTCTTGTGTTTGGAATCCCTGACTATAAACGCCGAGTTTTTTTCTCAGCGGGTCCAATGCGGCCGGAATGACAAGCAGGAATGCCTGCGTACCATTTACCTGCTTGCCGAAGTCGCTTATACTTTTATGCAGGGCAGTATCCGTGCGGTGGACAGCCTTATCAGCAGCAATACGGTCAAATATTCCGAGGTTTTCCTCAACCGCGCGCTCCAGCTCTTTATTGACGCGAAAAATGTTGACCAGATCCGTACCGTTGCATACAACACAATCATTGCATCGAATTTTATTGGCCAGCAGTTTTTAAACGCCGTCATCATTACGGAAGCGCTCGCCGCACTTTATGACCACGAAGATATCGACTATATCTTTAATTTCCTGATCCCGTCGTACTTTGGCATGGATTATGAGGAAAATGCTCGTCAGGCATACCGCGATTTCCGAACCCTCAAGCTTCAGGAACATCCCGTTTCTGAACGCTGACCCAGTTTGCCCCTTTTACGTAAAAATCCGTTTCCCCGTTGCGTGTATACCATGCTGGGGAAACGGATTTTTTCCGACTGTTTCTCCCTTGAAATTGTCACTTTTTTCCTTTATCCCCTGTAAATCCCCCCTGTTTTTCATCTTTTTCACTAAAAAATTGTGGTTTTATCCAGAAAACAGCGGTAAAGTTGTCTCTTTTTTACACAATTTCGTTTTCTACTTGACGGATCATACAATTTGCGGTACAATAATAGAAAGTATCTCAAGCCTTTTGAACAAAATGTACAAATTTTGTTCTAATACTCCAGCGTCCCGTACGCAGACCTTTTTAAAAATTTTATTTGCTTGGAGGGCAGAATTCAGATGAAAAAGGCAATGAAACAATCTACACTTACCACGATACTCAACATCGGCTCCATTTGCCTGCTGTTGATCACAACCGGCTTCTTCATTACAACCAATATCCTGAACATGCGGTTGGATAAAATCAATGAGGATCGTGTGACTCTCACCATGCAGACCACCAACTTCTTTAATGCCTCGTCTTATCTGACAAGGGAGGTCCGTATTTTTGCTGCCACTGGTGACAAAACCCACTATGACAACTATTTTAATGAACTCAATAACCTGAAAAACCGCGAAAAATCCTTAGCCATTATTCAGGAAACGGGTATCAGCGCACAGGAGCAGACCATCATCAACACGATGTCCTCGCTCTCCAACAATCTGGTGCCGCTGGAGGAAGAAGCTCTCGAAAAGGGGCTTGCCGGTGATCTCGAAACAGCGGTTTCCCTTGTATTTGGTAATGATTATATTTCCGTTTCCACCCAGATTCAGCAAGCGCAATCCCAGTTCTGGGATGTCCTGACAGAACGTACCGAACGGGAAGCCGAAATCTGTTCGAATATTGTTTTGGGCTTTATGATCTCCAGCTGCTGCATGATCGGTTTCACCATTGCCTTACAGCTGATTTCCTACTTCGCCATCCGCAACCGTGTGATCAAGCCTGTAATCAAGGTGCAAGGTGCGCTACATAAAATTTCCAATGGCAACCTCTCCTTCCAAACCACCCTCGAGCCAGACTCCTCCGAAATCGGCCAGATGGTTCAGTCGGTTCTCGATACCAAAGAGACCCTGCTTCTTTATATCAGCGATATTTCGGAAAAACTTGCGCTCATGGCCAGCGGAAACATGGCTGTGCAAATCGACCATACCTATCAGGGTGACTTTGAACCCATCAAAAAATCCATGATTCTGATTATTGATTCGCTCAATAATACCCTGCGCCAGCTGGAAAGTGCTGCTAAACAGGTTTCCGATGGTTCCCAGCAGATTGCTACGGGCGCACAGTCCCTTGCTGCGGGCAGCACCGAACAGGCCAATTCCGTACAGGAGCTTGCCGATACGATTATCTCCCTGTCCGATAAGGTTAAGCAGACCGCTGCACGTGCCCATGATGCCAATGAAGTAACCATCACTGCAAGGAGCGAAGTCAACCACTCCAACGAATATATGGCCCAGATGATTAAGGCCATGGATCAAATCAATACCACATCTGCTGAAATTGGTAAGATCATCAAGACCATTGAGGACATCGCTTTCCAGACCAATATCCTTGCTCTTAACGCCGCCGTAGAGGCAGCCCGCGCCGGGGAAGCCGGCAAAGGGTTTGCTGTGGTTGCCGATGAAGTACGCAACCTCGCTGGCAAAAGTGCCGAAGCTGCGAAATCTACAACCGCTCTGGTTACCGATTGTCTGCATGCCATTGAGCATGGTTCTGAAATTGCACAGGCAACTGCCCAATCCCTGACGAACGTCATTGACAATACGGCTGTGGTTGCAGAAACCATGGAAAATATGTCTGTAGAAACCGACCAGCATGCCAACGAAATGATCGTGGCCACCGAAGGGTTCTCCCGGATCACGGAAGTGGTACATACCAACTCCGCAACCGCCAAGCAGAGTGCTGCAGCCAGCGAAGAACTCAATGCACAAGCTGCCCTCCTCAAAAATCTGGTGGTACAATTCAAACTCAAAAACGAATAAGTCTTCTCTCCATCCCTTCCCTGTGGGTATCCCAAGGGAGGGGATTTTTTTGTCCTAATATAAAAAAATCCTGTGCAGGATTTGCACAGGATTGTGATTTGGAGCGGAAAACGGGGCTCGAACCCGCAACATTCAGCTTGGGAAGCTGACGCTCTACCATTGAACTACTTCCGCATTGGTTTTGGTACTGTTTGATTATATCACAAACCAATACGGATTGCAAGTATCTTTCTGTCAAAATCTGTACAGACTGGTGGTCAAAAAACTTTGGGATATCCTGCCTGTTTTTATGCAGATTCCCAGTCCGGCATCCCAAAATCAGGTTTCCACAATTTCCACATTCTGATTTTGTGGAATTGTCCACATTTTCCACAGTGTTTTCCACAGGAAATTCCGCTTACCAACGTGGTTTTCCACTTTTTTCCCTGATTTTTCCCACAATTTCCACCTGATTTTCCACATTCCCCTTGCGATTTTTTCACATAGGACGAAAAAAACGTACAGGTCGGCTTTCCCCTGTACGCTTTTTCTCCTTATTCTTTGCTTTTTGTCGCTACCTGATGCAAGGCTTTGCTTAAAAACTCGTCCAGCGGCATGGTGCCCAAATCACCGTCTTTGCGGCTACGTACCGCTACGGTGCCCTGTTCCAGCTCCTTGTCGCCGACCACCAGCATATATGGGATTTTTTCCAGCTGTGCTTCACGGATTTTATATCCGATCTTTTCGCTGCGCGTATCGGTCGTCACCCGCAGCCCAGCCTGCTGTAACTTGGCTTCGATCCCTTTGGCATCTGGAATCAGGCGGTCACTAAGCGGCAAAATGCGTACCTGCTCGGGCATAAGCCACATGGGAAGCGCACCTGCATATTTCTCGATCAGCAACGCCAAGGTACGTTCGTAACAGCCCAGAGACGTACGATGGATGACATACGGATATTTGGTCTGCCCATCTGCGTCCACATAGGTCATACCAAAACGTTCGGCTAACTGGAAGTCAATCTGCACCGTGACCAGCGTGTCTTCCTTGCCATGCACGTTCTTCATCTGGATGTCCAGCTTTGGCCCGTAGAACGCCGCTTCGCCGTCCGCTTCGGTGTACTCGATCTTCATATCGTTCAGGATTTCGCGCATCCGATCCTGAACGGTTTCCCATTCTTCAGGCGAACCAATGTATTTTTCTTTATTGTTTTCGTCCCACTTCGAGAAGCGGTACGTAATATCTTCCTTCAAACCAACGGTATCCAACAAATAGTTAGTCAGTTCCACACAGCCAATAAATTCCTGTTCGAGCTGTTCGGGCAAGCACGCGATATGGCCTTCGGAAATGGTAAACTGGCGCACCCGGATCAGACCATGCATTTCGCCCGACGCCTCGTTGCGGAACAGGGTGGAAGTTTCATTCAGGCGCATCGGCAAATCACGGTAGCTGCGCTTTTTGTTGAGGTACACTTGGAACTGGAACGGGCACGTCATAGGGCGCAGCGCGAACACTTCTTTATCGCTCTCCGGATCCCCCAAAACGAACATGCTTTCCCGGTAATGATCCCAGTGGCCGGAAATTTTATACAGGTCACTTTTCGCCATAAAGGGGGTTTTGGTCAAGAGGTAACCGCGTTTTTCCTCCTCATCTTCCACAAACCGCGATAAGGTTTGTACCACCCGCGCGCCGTTCGGCATCAGGACTGGAAGCCCTTGTCCAATGTAGTCCACGGTGGTGAAGTAGCCCAATTGACGCCCTAATAAATTATGGTCACGCTTTTTGGCTTCCTCGACCTTCTGCAAATATTCTTCCAATTCCGACGCTTTGGGGAACGCAATCCCATACAGACGTTGCAATTGTTTCTTATTGGCATCGCCGCGCCAGTAGGCCGCCGTAGCATTGGTAATTTTGACTGCCTTGAGACATCCCGTTGACATCAGGTGAGGGCCAGCACACAGGTCGGTAAATTCGCCCTGCCGATAAAAGCTGATCGCCTCGCCCTTGCCGGAATGTTCCTCAATGAGTTCCACCTTGTAGTCCTGACCGTCCTCCTGCATGTTAGTTTTTGCCTGATCGGACGGCAGTTCAAAGCGTTCCAACGGAAGGTTTTCCTTGATAATTTTCTTAATTTCCGCCTCGATTTTGGGAAGGTCGTCCGGGGTCAGCGGACGTTCCAAATCAATATCGTAATAGAAGCCATTATCAATGGCAGGGCCAATGGCAAGTTTTGCATTGGGATAGAGGCGTTTGACCGCCTGTGCCATGACGTGCGCTGCGGTGTGCCAGTAGGCGTGTTTGCCGTCGGGGTCTTGGAAGGTGAGGATTTCGAGCGTACAGTCCGCAGTCACAGGCGTACGCAAATCGACCATTTTCCCATCTATTTTGCCCGCACAGGCTGCTTTATACAGGCCCGCACCAATCTCTTTGGCAATATCCGCGACACTCATGCCAGCGGCAAATTCCCGGACATCCCCTTTTAAGGTTACTTTTACTTGCTCCATATTTTCAAACTCCTTTTGTAAAAATTCTCATTCGGAAAATCAAAAAACGCCCTGCCCCACTCTGGGGCAAGACGTCCATCATTCTTGCGGTTCCACCCGGATTCAGCGGGTTCCCCCGCCCTCTCAGAGCCGCTAACGGGGCTAAACCGTCCTGCCTTATTTCGGCAGGCTGCTCCCAAGGTGGTGGCACATTCCCGGATTCCCACACCGCTCTCAGCGTTTGCAGCGCTCTCTGTTGAAACCTTTGGGGGAATATGCGTCCTGATCCGCACATTTTTATGATTCTGATTTTCTTTTGTTTTTATCATAGCACCCAAGCCATGCCCTGTCAAGCCCCATCTCTGCTGGAAAAAACCGTTTCCATCTGGTGTCTGCCTGTCGCCCATGGCAGGCATCTGTAAAAATATACAAAAAAATAAGAGGAAAAGTGAAATAGTTTTCAGTTTTCCTTGACAGCACAGGGCAAAAAGTTATACAATGAGTAATAGGGTGTGCCCGTGTGCCACCTGCTGGAAAGATATGTTTCCAGACCCACTGCGTGTTTTTTTACACATCGTTCCATCATAATCGTAACTTTATTAAAATATCTAAAGGAGGTGCAAGTTTGAGCCCTGTTGTCGCGTGTATTATTACCGGTATTATTTGTGCGGTCGTCTTTGGCGTGTGCGCTTTTTTTGCCGGCATTACATACCGGAAAAAATCTGCCGAAGCTGCCATGGGTTCCGCCGAACAGGAAGCCAAACGTATTGTCAGCGACGCGATCAAAACCGCCGAGGCTAAGAAAAAAGAAGCTGTGCTGGAAGGCAAGGACGAAGTCCATCGTCTTCGCAATGAGTCCGAAAAAGAACTCAATGACCGCCGAAAAGAGGTGCAGCGTCAGGAACGCCGGATCCTCCAGAAAGAGGAAACCCTCGATAAAAAGCTGGAAAGCCTGGAGCGCAAAGAAGACTCAATCAACCAAAAATCCAAACTTGCGGAAACCCGTCTGGCTGAGGCGGAGCAAGTCAAGCAACAGCAGTTTGATATGCTGGAAAAAATTTCTGGCTTTACCAGTGAGCAAGCCAAAGAGTTTTTGCTCAAAAATCTGGAATCGGAATTAGAACACGAAAAAGCAGTCAAAATTATGGAGTTTGACCAGCAGATCCGGGAGGATGCAGAAAATTCTGCCCGCGAAATCATTGGCATGGCGATCCAACGCTGTGCTGCCGACCATGCTGCGGAAGCGACCATCTCGGTGGTCCAGCTGCCAAACGACGAAATGAAAGGCCGGATCATTGGCCGCGAAGGACGCAATATCCGTGCAATTGAAACCATCACCGGGGTTGACCTGATTATTGACGATACCCCCGAAGCAATTACCGTTTCCAGCTTTGAGCCTGTACGCCGTGAGATTGCCCGCGTAGCTCTGGAGAAGCTCATTGCAGACGGACGTATCCATCCGACCCGTATTGAGGAAATGATTGAGAAAGCCCGCCGCGAAGTGGAAGCCACGATCAAACAGGAAGGCGAAAGGGCTGTGATTGAAGCCGGTGTCAACGGAGTACATCCGGAACTGGTCAAGCTCTTGGGACGTCTGCGTTACCGTACCAGCTATGGCCAGAATGTCCTGAACCATTCGCTTGAGGTTGCGTTCCTGTGCGGAATCATGGCCTCGGAACTAGGCATTGATCCTGCCCTAGCCCGGCGCGCTGGCCTGCTACACGATATTGGCAAGGCGTTAGACCATGAAATTGAAGGTTCCCATGTGGAGATTGGTGTTGATGTGGCCCGCAAATACAAAGAGAGTGACGCTGTGATCCATGCCATTGAAGCGCATCACGGCGATGTAGAACCGAAAACGGTTCTGGCCTGTATCACCACTGCTGCCGATGCCATTTCCGCAGCCCGTCCTGGCGCCCGCCGCGAAAACCTCGAAAACTATATCAAACGGCTTGAAAAATTAGAGGAAGTCGCTTCCTCTTTTGAGGGCGTGGAACGTTGCTTTGCCATTCAGGCTGGCCGCGAAATCCGTATTATGGTGAAACCTGATATCATCAACGATGATAAAATGGTTCTGTTGGCTCGCGATATCTGCCGTAAAATCGAGAATGATTTGGAGTATCCGGGTCAGATTAAAGTTAATATCGTCCGCGAAAGCCGTGCGATTGAATATGCAAAATAGTGTGCCAGTAGCGTGCGCCGTAGGCGAGTAAAGTTTTCGTCAACCTTTGGGGAAAAGTTGTGGGGGTGCAGGGGGCAAAGCCCCTTGCAAGGGCATCGCAATGACTGAAATCCCCATAAAAATAGAAAAAATCGAAGATCGAAACTATCCGTGCAGACGCTCGTGCAACCGCACGGCGGGACGATCTACTCAAGGATAAAAAAGAAGCAATCAGGAAACAAACCCATTTCCTGATTGCTTTCTTTTTTCGAGTGGTACGCCGTCATCTGGCAGGGAAAGTGCCTTCACTCATCGTTCAGGCACTCTGGGGAACCCCTCACTAGGGTTCCCCACGCCCAAACATTCCCCCGGAATATTTGGGCTCCCTTCCTGCGTTTTGGGAAGGCTGGGAATTCCGTGTGTTGCGACACACGGGTCAGGGCTTTGCCCCGACACCCCACAACCTTTTGAAAAAGATTGACGAAAACTTTATGCGCCTACGGCGGTTATCTACGGGAACAGGAGCAGGAGATCCTGAATATCCGAAATTTTATAACGGGCGTAGGAAAGCTCATCATCCGAACCAAACCCATAACGGCAGCCAATGGCAGGCAACTGATTTTGCTGTGCCAACACCATATCATGAAAACGGTCCCCGATGACGACAAACGAACCGGGATGTTGTGTTTGAATAAAGGGAAAAATTTCCGTTTTGGGACGAAACCCATACTCC
Organism: uncultured Eubacteriales bacterium; assembly: GCA_949741605.1. Lineage (GTDB taxonomy): Bacteria > Bacillota > Clostridia > Oscillospirales > Acutalibacteraceae > UMGS1071. Next base: position 16,056 of record CATJNB010000152.1, read on the forward strand.
TGTGCAGGATAAAAACCTTGGAAAAAACGATCCAGCCCGAAGGCTTTGCGATGGGCTTCGAGATAATCGCCGCGGCAGTTACTCAGCAAAAACATCGAATAACCGCGCTGCCGCAGAGCCTCCAAAACCTCCTGTGTATGGGGATAGAGCCTTGCCCCTCCATCTTCAATGGCTTGCGTCATAAACCGGCCAATCAGACCGCCATAATACTCTGTTTGCATTGGAGAAAGGGAGGGCATAAAGTCATGCCACATATCGGGAGCATTAAAGCCGAGCCATTTGGTGATTTCCTGATCGAGCCAGGAACGCGGGGGCGCAATGCCATCCATTACCATTTGGTCATACATCTGGCGGAAAGCTGGAGGATAAATGGCGGTACTGTCATGAAGGGTGCCGTCATAATCAAAAAGGAGCTGATGGATACTCATAGCTGTTTCAGGAGATTGGCCATTTCGATGGCAGTAACCGCAGCATCAAAGCCTTTATTGCCTGCTTTGGTGCCAGCCCGTTCAATGGCCTGTTCAATGGAGTCCGTGGTCAAAACGCCGAAAATAACCGGAATTTGGGACTCCAGGGAAACGTGTGCAACCCCTTTGGAAACTTCCGAGCAAACATAATCAAAGTGCGGGGTAGAACCGCGGATCACAGCACCCAGACACAGCACAGCATCATACTTGCCGTTTTGAACCATTTTTTTCGCTGCCAAGGGCAATTCAAAGGCTCCGGGGACCCAAACCAGATCAATGTGGTCCGTTTCGACCCCATGGCGTTCTAAAGCGTCTTGTGCGCCGCTGATGAGCTTGGAAACAATAAATTCGTTGAAACGGGAAGCAACAATCCCGATTTTAAGGCCATGGGCAATGAGATTTCCTTGGATCGTATTCATGAGAAAAGTCCTCCTAATTCGAATGGTGGCGGCCGCAGGAACAGTGGCCGGGATGGTCGTAATCTAACAAATGCTGCATTTTGGTTTGCTTGGTGCGAAGGTAAAATTCATTTTGATCGTTGTAGGCAATCTGGATGGGCACACGTTCAACAATCTCGATCCCGTAGCCTTCCAGCCCTTTCATTTTCTTTGGGTTATTGGTCATAAGCCGGAGCTTGCTCACGCCGAGATCACGCAGGATTTGTGCCCCAATGCCATAATCGCGCAGATCGGCAGGAAACCCTAATTTGAGGTTTGCTTCTACGGTATCCAGCCCGGTATCTTGGAGGGCATAGGCGCGCAGTTTGTTAATCAGTCCAATCCCGCGCCCCTCCTGACGCATATACACCAAAACCCCACACCCTTCCCGGGCGATCTGCTGCATGGCAGCGGCATACTGTTCACCGCAGTCGCAGCGCAGGGAACCCAGTGCATCCCCGGTCAGGCACTCCGAATGGACACGGGTCAACACCGGCTCGCCGTCTGGGAGTTCCCCCATCACCAAGGCCACATGATGTTCGCCGTTGAGCTTATTCTGATAGCCATAAATCGTAAATTCGCCGTATTTCGTTGGCATACGCGCCTGTGTCACCCGCTCAATCATCGTTTCCGTACGGCGGCGGTAGGCGATCAGATCGGCAATGGTAATAAATTTCAGATTATGTTTTTGCGCGAAACGCTCAAGCTCTCCCGAACGCATCATAGAACCGTCCTCACGCATGATTTCACAGCATAGGCCACATTCCTTCAGGCCCGCCAAACGGCACAAATCCACCGTCGCTTCGGTGTGGCCGGTACGCACAAGGACACCTCCGTCTTTGGCTTCGAGCGGGAACATATGCCCCGGACGCCGGAAATCTTCTGGCTTTACGCCATCTTCCACGCATTTCAGGGCAGTCAGGGAACGTTCCATCGCAGAAATGCCTGTGGTGGTATCCTTGTGGTCAATCGACACTGTAAATGCCGTAGCATGGTTATCGGTATTGTTTTCGACCATTTGGGTAAGGCCCAGCTTTTTTGTCATGGCGCGGCTCATGGGCATACAGATTAGCCCCTTGGCATACGACGCCATAAAATTCACATTCTCCTGCGTGGCAAACTCGGCAGCACAAATTAAATCCCCTTCATTTTCCCGATCCTCGTCATCCGTGACTAAAACCATTTCGCCATGGCGCAGAGCGTCCAAGGCTTCTTCCACTGTATGATATTGGAACATTTCGATCATCCTTTCAAAAAAAACCATGTTCCCGCAGGAACGCTTCTGAAATGGCAGGCTTTGACGGGATTGCCTGCACTCCCAAAAGCTTTTCGACATATTTGCCAATCATGTCACATTCCAGGTTCACAAGATCCCCAGTCTGCTGGGTCAGCAAGGTGGTCTGGGCACCGGTGTGCGGGATAATAGACACCTGAAAATCCCCTTCGTGTACTGCCGCCAAGGTCAGGCTTACCCCGTCGATGGTAATGGAACCTTTTTCCACCATGTAACGCAATAACTGGGGTTCGGTACGGATAGTCAGCCAAACTGCGTTATCCTCACGCTGCATGGCGGCAATGGTTCCGGTACCGTCGATGTGACCGCTGACAAGATGCCCTCCCAAACGGCTGTCCAGCCGCAGCGCGCGCTCCAGATTGACCGGGCTACCCGGTTTGAGCTGGCCTAATTTTGTGCGGCGCATGGTTTCTGCCATCACGTCCGCAGTAAACGTATGGGCCGAGCGTTCTGTAACCGTCAGGCACACACCGCTGGTACAAATGCTGTCGCCAAGGATGGTATCCTCCAGCACTTGATCGGCTGCGATCACCAGCCGGGACGATTTTGCCCCCGGTACTACCTTTTCTACGGTACCGATCTCCTCTACAATTCCGGTAAACATGCCGCTCCCCTCCTAACATCCGCCGTCAATCTCCAATCTTCCCCAACCGGTTCTGCCTGCATCCCACAAAAACATACTGCATCCGGCAAATGTGCGATGCCAAGCCCTCCAACGGGTGTTTTGGCCTTGTCTCCGCCGACCACCTTCGGCGCAATATATACCACCGCCCGGTGGACGATCCCTTCCCGGAACGCTGCGTCCGAGAGCTGTGACCCGCCTTCGAGCAGCAGGCTGTCGATCTTAGCTTGCCCTAATTGGCGCATCAAATCCGTCAGATCCACCTGTCCCTGTTTGCTCTGGCATACCAGTACCTTTGCCCCCAACGCTTCCAATGCCTTCCGTTTGTCCGGCGGCGACTGTGCGGTTGTGGCAAGGATGGTCTGATTTTCCGGTTGGTTTTGCAGCACCTTTGCCGAAAGCGGGATGCGTAACCGGCTGTCCGCAATGATCCTTACCGGGTTCACGCCATGCTCCAAACGGCATGTCAATTGCGGGTCGTCTGCAAGCACGGTGTTCACCCCCACCAGAATCCCCTGCAGCCAATGCCGCAGCGTTTGTACCTCCTGCCGGGCAGACTCCCCGGTGATCCACTTCGATTCCCCGGTACAGGTCGCAATTTTACCATCCAAGGTCATAGCGGTTTTCCATACGACATAAGGGGTGCCATGGGTGATGTAGTGGAAAAAGACCCGGTTTAACGCCCGGCATTCGTCCTCCAGCACACCACATTCCACAGCAATCCCCGCTTCGCGTAAACGCTGTACGCCCTGTCCGGCAACCAATGGGTTTGGGTCCAGACAGCCGATGACTGCCCGTGCAATGTTATGCCGGACCAGCAAATCCGCACAAGGGGGGGTTTTGCCATGATGCGCGCAAGGCTCGAGCGTCACATAAACCGTTGCGCCCTGTAAACTGCCCGCCGCCTGTGCCAAATTGACTTCCGCATGGGGGCCGCCGTACTGTTTGTGATAGCCTTCCCCAATGATTTTACCGTCGCGCACCGCCACCGCCCCAACCATCGGGTTTGGGTTGACATGCCCTAACCCTCGTTTTGCCAGCTCCAACGCCCGGCGCATATAGGTTTGATCCATTGCAATCCCTCCCTTTCCAAGCAAAAAAAGCCCTAAGCACAACTGGCTCAGGACTTTTCCTAATGTTCTTGTTATCCTAACATTTGGTTCTTCTTACATCCAGACTATACTGTCGGCTTCGGATTCTCACCGAATCATACCATAACGGCTCGTGGGCTTACAGCCTGACGCTGCATACCACCGGTAGGGACTTGCACCCTGCCCTGAAGAATGTTAATTTTCTTTATTATACTCCATGGTATCGCGAAAGTCAAGCGCAGCTCTGTCCTCCCAGCAAACACACAGCCGGTATTCCCCCAGCGTTTTCCAGCGCAGCTGCATCGGCGGCAAACGCTCCGGCAAAGGGCGCAGCCCTACTCCGATGCACTTGCCGATGGCTTCCCGTTTGGTCCAAAGGGTATAGAACATCGTTTTCGGATCCTCCGCCTGCTGGTACCCGGCCTGCTCCTGCGGCGCAAAATACCGTTTGGCAATGGCGTCAAAGCGGACCGGCTCCATTTTCTGGATGTCCACCCCAACCGGCACCTGTGCCACCGCACAGGCGCACAAATCCCCGGAATGGCTGATATTAAAAAAATACCCCTGCGGGAAGGTGGCAATCGGTTTGCCCGAATCCTGCACCGCAAACCGGATCTCCGTTGGCGGCACTCCTGACCATTTCCATACCCCATAGCGTGCCAGCAATTCCCCGGTAAGGCTCAGGGCAGCTTTCGGTTCCGGCATCCGGCGCAGACGTTCCGCCTTTTCCCCAGGCAAAATCCTGTCCCAGCCACGCATCCAACCGGAAGGCATCCCATGTACCCGGCATATCCAAACCATCGGTTCCATCTTTTACCTCCTCCCGCAAACGTTGTTCACATTCCCATCCAAGCAGATATTCACGCTGCAAAATCTTCCTGGAAACCGAAGTCCCCCTGACCTTGCCCCATCGGGACAGCTTGTGCGCTTCGGCATTTTTCTGCAAATCATACGCACTTTGGGGCTTTTCCATCAACATTTTTATCCGTAAAGTTCAATTTACGACAGATTGCCCAACCCCTGTTGTTTTTCCTTATATTACTATAAAAGAGAGGAATGGTCAACCAGAATTTCAGAAAAGATGATTATTTTCTGGCTGGAAACAGATGCATGTATCTTGAAATTTTTTCTTTTTAATGGTAAAATAACATTATATAATAGTTTGTTAAGAATTTATCAACCATGTTTTCTGAAGAATGAAGGAGTACCCTTTTATGTTGACTCTCTCTGGTCGGGGGATTTATGGCGGTATTGTGATGGGACGCCTGTTCTTCCATCGCCGCCAGCGTCTTCCCGCTGCCAAAAAACTATCGATCCAAGACACAGCCTATGAAATCGAACGGTTCTGGGGCGCTCAGACACAGGCTGTCAGCCAAATGAAAGAGATCTATCAAAGCGCCATCCCCACCATGGGGCAAAAAAATGCCATGATCTTCCATGCCCACCGCCTGATCCTCGAAGATACCGATTTTACCAATACGGTGACCCGCATCATCTGTGATGAAAAAGTTAATGCGGAATACGCAGTCAGGAAAGCCTGCCGCATTTTCTCCCGGACCTTTGAAGCCATGGAGGACCCCTATATGCGTGCCCGCTCCAGCGATGTGCAGGATATTTCGGATCGCCTCATCCATATCCTTACCAACCGCCCTGTCCATGTAGAACTCCCGCATTATCCTGTCATCCTTGCCGCCGAAGACCTCTCCCCCAGTGAAACGGTTCATCTCGATAAGGAAAAAGTCCTCGCGCTCGTGACGGCCGGCGGCTCCCCGCTCTCCCATACCGCCATCCTTGCCAAAAATATGGATATCCCTGCTGTGATCGGGGTCGGCAAACAGCTCCAAGCCATTTATGACGGCGCTGTTGCGATTGTCAACGGTTTTCAGGGCGAAATCTTCCTGGATCCCGATGCCCATACCATCAGCACCATGATGGAGAAAAAACAGACCTTTTTACAAAAACGTCAGGAGCTGGATGAGCAGATCGGCAAAGAAAGCATCACGCTCGATGGCCAGAAAATACAGATCCTTGCCAATATCGGCAATGCTTCCCACCTCAATTCCGCCCTGCGCGCCGATGCCGACGGGATTGGTCTGTTCCGCAGCGAATTCCTCTATTTGGAAAGCCACCAATTCCCCTCCGAGGAACAGCAGTTGGAAGCCTACCGTTCTGTGCTGGAACCCATGAGTCCGCGCAAGGTGATCATCCGCACACTGGATGTGGGCGCGGATAAACAGGCCTCCTACTTCCATCTCCCGCACGAGCAAAACCCCGCCATGGGCTACCGGGCAATCCGTATCTGCCTGACCCAGCCTGAAATTTTTCATACCCAGCTGCGTGCCTTATACCGCGCTTCGGTCTACGGAAACCTCGGTATTCTGTTCCCCATGATTACCTCGCTGGAGGAAATCGCCGCGATCAAGGAACAGGTTGCCCAAGTGCAGCAGGAACTCGAACAGGAAAACATCCCCTTCCACCGTGATATTGAACTGGGCATCATGATCGAAACCCCGGCCGCAGCCCTCATCAGTGACCAGCTGGCCAAAGAGGTGGATTTTTTCAGCATTGGTACCAACGACCTGACCCAATACCTGCTTGCCATTGACCGTCAAAACCCCCTTTTGGAACATTTCTACCAGCCCCATCATCTGGCCGTGTTACGCACCATTGAACTGGTGACCAAAAACGCCCATAAAAGCGGGATCTGGGTGGGGATCTGCGGCGAGCTTGGCGGCGACCTTTCGCTGACCGAAACCTTCCTTGCCATGGGCATCGACGAATTGTCTGTTTCTTCATCGCTGGTACTGCCCCTGCGTAAAAAGGTACGCGAAACCAATGTCAAAAAAATCCGCAAAAAAACCCTCTCCAATCTGCCTCCCCTGCCCTGTCCTCCCAGATAATCCCATCCTTTCCTAAGGTTTTTTCCTTGCTTTCCTCCTTTTTCGATGGACTCCGCGCAAATTCTTTGTTATACTAGGGGTATGTGTAAGACCTTTCCTCATCGAAACGAAAGGAGAATGTCTGTATGAAAAAATTATTTGGGCTGGTTTGTGCGGCCTGCCTGATGCTCTCCATAGCTGCGTGCAGTGTGTTATCGGCTCCGGAATCGTATGCGGTCGGCAGCGAACCACCCATCCCATCCATTACTCAGGTGGTCGGCAACCGCGAGTTCCAAGGCAGCTCCACGACCGCGCAGGGTGGCGATGGCGACCTGCTCTCCATATCCTGTTCCTATGAAAAGATCCCCGACGTTGCCAAGGATATTTCCTCGTACATCACAACCCTGACCACTACTTATGGCTTTACCGTGTCCACCCCGTTTGATCCCGGGGATGTCCAGAAGGGTGCTGTCCTCACAAAACCTGCCTCCCAAGAGGGCCACACCCTAACCCTGACCATCGAGGTGCCTACTGCGGATTCTTACCGCATTGAGCTAAAATCCGACGCTTCTTAAAAATTTCTGAAAAACAGGATTCCGTCCCCCTTTCCCGGCAATCTGAGCGGGCAAGGGGGATTTTTTACGCTTTTTTTGAAAAATTTGCAGGTTTTCTAATTTCTTTACATTATCTGACTTGACTTTTCCTTTTAAAGCATCTTACAATAGTCTAGTTAGAGTTTTGTTAAATTTTTCCGCCCAATCCGGCCATACTAACCATGAAATATGAAAGTGGGTGAACCTGCTGAATAAATATAAGCATCTGGTCAAGAATACGCTGATTTTTGCCATGGGTACTTTTAGTTCCAAAATCCTGGTTTTTGTCCTGATGCCCATTTATACCCATCACCTCTCTCCTCCAGACTACGGCATTGTTGATCTGATTATCCAAACAGCAAATCTTTTATTCCCACTGGTGACTCTTGGCATCACCAACTCCATCATCCGGTTTGGCGTTGACCGTTCCTACCGCAAAAACGATGTCTTTACTGCCGGCCTGCTCTGTACGCTGGCAGGCTTTGTTGCGTTCGCCTGTTTCTCGCCGTTTCTGGGCTTTATTGAAGGCGTGGGCGATTATTTATGGATGCTCATTATCTATGTGTTTACGTCGTGCATGAAAAGCATTTGCAGCAACTTCGTGCGCTCCAAGGGCTGTACCAAGCTCTATGCCTTTGATGGTTTCCTGAGTACCCTGATGAACTGTGTGTTGACGATCCTTTTCCTGATTGCCTTTCACTGGGGCATCACCGGATACCTTGCCTCCATCATCATCTCCGATGCGCTGTCGATTGCCTTCCTGTTTTTCGCCGGCGACCTGCATCGCAGTATCCGTATCCGCGGCATGAATATCCGTACTCTGGTTGATATGCTCAAATATGCCCTGCCTATGATCCCGACGAATGTATTCTGGTGGATTGTTTCGACTTCGGACCGCTATATTATCGCGTTTATGGTCACGACGCCTGAGGTTGCCACTGGGGCAACGGGAAC
>CATJNB010000153.1 GCA_949741605.1 uncultured Eubacteriales bacterium
GGATCATGTGGAACTCATAGAGGATGATCCGCGTGTGTTCCTGCTCAACGAGGAAAGCGGGAATTTGCTTGACAGTTTTCAAATGAAAAAAGCATGGGTCGAGGACTATCTGCTGGACGGTATCGGGTATCTGTACATTAACCGGAAGCGCAATCACGTCCAAAGTATCCATTACCTTGACAGCCGGTATGTGTCGGTGCTGGTGGGGACTGATCCGATTTTCAAAACAGCGGATATCATGGTAAACGGCGGCACCTACCGGGACTTTGAATTTGTCCGTCTAGTCCGGCGAACCAAAGACGGTGTAACCGGTCAGGGAATTGTGTCGCAGAACAATAAAGCCTTGGCAGTCATGTACAACGCCTTGCAGTATGAAAATTATCTGGTGAAAACAGGGGGAAATAAGAAAGGGTTTTTGAAAGCTACAAAACGGGTAGAACAAAAGGTAATTGATGAAATCAGGGCTGGTATTCAAAATTTAAACAGCAATCAATCCAGCGGGATTCTGGTACTGAATGAAGGGTTAGAATTTCAGGAAGCCTCCAACACGTCAGTCGATATGCAGCTCAATGAAAACAAGAAAACCAATGCGCGGGAAGCGTGCAAGATTTTCAGTATGCCGCCATCCATTTTGGACGGAACGGCTACGGATGAAGAATGGTCGCTGACTATGAAAATCTGCATTAACCCCATATTGAAAGCCATGGAAGCGGCCTTCAATCAAGAATTGCTTTTGAACAGGGAAAAACATCCGAGCGGAAACGACGGGTGTTTTTATTTTGCCATTGACACGAAAGAACTCCTGAAAGGTGATATTTTGAAACGCTTCCAGGCATACCAGCTGGCGGTGGAAAGCAATATCATGCAGGTGGATGAAGTGCGGTACAGGGAAGATTTACCATCCCTCCATTTGGATTTTATCAAGCTGGGCTTGCAGGATGTTTTATATAATCCGAAAACCAAGGAAGTCTATACCCCGAACACAAACCAGACCCAAAAATTAAATGCTCCGGGTGAACAAGGCGGTCTGGTTTTAGAAAATAAGTCAGCTAAACCAAAATTAGAAGTATCTGGAGAACATCCAGAAGAAATTGCCAAAGTCAGCCTGAACGGCGCACAGATCAGCAGCATTTTGGAAGTTGTGCGGGCTGTCGGTGCCGGAGAAATGGATTTGGATTCCGCTATTACCCTGCTGACAACCGCGTTCCCATTTGGAGAACAGGAAGCGAGACGGATTTTGGGGAATCCGAAAAAGCTGGCAGTGGAAGGGGGTGAAAACCATGAAAGTGGAAATTAGGGCAGATCGGGTAATCGTTGAAGGTTACGTCAATGCAGTTGGCCGGGACAGTCGGGTGATCCCCTCGCCAACCGGGGATTTTGTGGAGCAGGTCACGCCGAAAACCTTTGAACGCGCTTTGCAAAATGGCAATGATGTGGAACTCCGGTTAAATCATGACCAGGTACTAGGTTCGCGCGATTCTGGAAATCTGGAATTGCGCGAAGATTCGATTGGCCTGTACGCAAGGGCAGAAGTAACCGATCTGGAAACTATGGAAAAGGCCCGCAATGGAGAACTGCGGGGCTGGTCGTTTGGATTTGTCAAAAAGCAGGATCGTATGGAGCCATTGGAAAACGGTCTGCACAGACGCTTTTTAGAGGAAATCGAACTGCGCGAGGTCAGCATTTTGGACAGCAGCCGCACTCCTGCCTATGTGGGGACTTCCATTGAAGCTCGCGGGCAGGAGGAAAGCATTTTAGAACAGCGCGGGCGCGAAGATATCCCGGATGTTACCGGGAAGCCAGATACAATAGATGCCCATGCAGACCGCAAAAAAGAAGTAGAAATATTGAGATTGAGAGGTGCAAACATATGAAAAAGATGCCAAAATTAGAAACCCGTTCCCTGCCGACTCTGCTGGAACAGCGCAATGACCTATTGGACGAAATGGACGCACTGGTGGATAAAGCGAACGCCGAAACCCGCGCTATGAATCCAGAGGAAACACAAAAGTTCGAGGAAATAAAAGTGAAAATTGCCCAGATTGATGCAACGCTCAGAGCGGATGAGGAACGCCGGTCACTGGACAAAAAGCAGCCTGCCCCAGACGGAAAAGAGGAACAGCGTGCCTTAGAGGAAAAGAATTTCCTTAGTTTTGTGCGCGGCGAAAAACGTGCCTTAGATGTTGCCAACAACGGCGGGATCATCCCGGAACATATTGCAAACCGGATTATTGAGAAGGTCAAGGAGCTGTCCCCCGTTTATTCCATGGCTACGGTTTACAATGTCGGCGGGGATTTGGCTTTCCCGGTTTACGATGAATCTGCGGATACCGGCGCGGCACTGATCGAGGATATGACAGAACTGACCGAGAGTGCTGGGAAATTCACCACAATCAAGCTGCAAAACCATATTGTGGGCGTACTCAAATTGATTTCCAAGTCGCTCATGAACCGCAGCGATTTTGACCTGCTTTCCTTTATCGTCAAGAAGGTAGCCGAGAATATCGCAGAATTTCTGGAAAATGCCGCACTTAATGGCAATGACGGAAAATACGTTGGTGTATTCGGTACAGAAAATCTTGTGACCGCCGCCAAAGGTGATGCCGTTACTGCGGATGAACTCATTGACGTGCAAATGGCGGTGCCGCAGGTTTTCCAAAATAATGCGTCTTGGATCATGCACAAAGAAACCCTTAAGGCCATCCGCAAACTGAAAGACAACGACGGGAATTATCTGCTCAACAAAGACCTGACAAATCCCTTTGGCTGGTCACTATTGGGCAAACCTGTGTACCTTTCCGATAACGCTCCAAAAATGGCAGCCGGAACCGTTTCTATTGTTTATGGGGATATGAGTGGGCTTTATTTGAAACTTGCAAAAGGCATGGAAATCCAAGTGCTGCTGGAGAAGTACGCGACACGTCATGCAGTTGGTGTTGTGGGATATGTCGAATTTGACTGTAACATTGTCGAGCCGCAAAAGCTGGCTGGCCTGAAAATGGCGGGTACTGCTGCGGCCAGTAAATAACCATGAAATTGCGTGAAGTAACCGCGGGGGATGTGGCGCAGTTTGGACGGATACCGGAACAGGATGACAGTTTAATCCCGGTGATTATGGCGGCAGCGCAGTCTTATGTTTTGGGATATACGGGTCTGACGCTGGAACAAACAGACGCATATGAAGATTTGACCTTAGCGTACCTTGTTTTGTGCTGCGAGATGTACGACAACCGGAATATGACAACAGACAATGACAAGGTAAACCCATATGTCAAATCCGTCCTTGCTATGCACGCAGTCAATTATTTATGAGGGGGTGATGGTGTGGTTTTGGCTGGAAGCATGAAAGAACCCGTGACGATACTGTGCTTGGATTATCAGGTCGATACCTGCGGGTGGCAGGAAGCTGGGCACATTTGGGCAAGGGCGGAACCGCAAAGCAAAACAAACCTGTTTTCCAAAGTTGGGTTAGGGCAAAAGTCTATCCGTTTCACTATGCGGAAGCGTCCGCTTACCTTGCACGATGCAATCCGTTGGCAGGGAAAGCACTGTTTTCTAACGGACATCAAAGAGATTGACCGGATGTATTTAGAGGTCACAGCGGCTTTGATTGATCCGGTATCCTGTATCGCTTTCCACACAGAACAAACCTTGGATGATTTGAACCGTCCGGCTTTTAAGAATATCCGCATTGCGGCTTTTCCCGGATTCCTGACCGAAAAATATCTGGGCTTTGAGCAAAAGGAAGTCCATACCGAAACGCAGACAACCTATGTTTTGGTAACGCCGAAAGCCATTGTATTGCAGTCTGGTGATCTTGTTCAGATTGGGGATGATTTTTATACTATCAAAATCATTCATGTGTTGGATGAATACAAAAACGAGTACGAGATCACCGAAAAGAGGGACAGCTAATGGCGCAAAGCCTTGATATTTCGGACTTGATTGAGTTTAACAGGAAACTTTCTGACGTCCTGAAAAAGAAGGAAATCCGAAAATGTTTTAAAGAAGCGCATCAAATCGTCGGAAAAGAAATGGAGCGTATGGTGCGTTCTGGTTTGCCGGGCAGCAGAAGGGTTGCACGCTGGCAGGTATCGCATTACGGATCAGGCGGCGGTTATACTGCAACACGTGCAGAAGAAGGAGATCACGAAGGATACGCCAAAGGCTACATTACCAACGCCATTGAAAACGGCCATTGGAGTCCCCTGACCGCAAATTTCCGAGTAAAAGGGCTGGGGTTCTACGCCAAAGCCCGTTCCGAACTCAAACGCAACGCACAAAAAAACGCCAAGATTCTGGAACATAAACTTGAGGAAAAATTACAAAATTTGGGAAGGTGATGCCTATGCTTGAAGCTAATGAAATCTTGGACGCTATCAATGGATTGTTGGTAAAGAAGTGGCCGGATCGCACTGTCTATTGCGACGATGTACCGCAGGATTTTACCCGCAAATCGTTCGCCATTTTGGAGGATAGTGTCAATGTGGAGGACGGCGGCCCGGATTGCGTGGAGATCACCGCAAGCTATACGATTCTCGGATATCTCCCCAAAGACAGGCGCGGCCATGTTGACCGTCTGGGGCTAAACCGGTTATTGAGGGAAATACAGGATTTATTTCGAGGCGGCCGCCTGTTCATATCTGACCGGGCTTTACCCATTACCGGGTGTACCGGCTCTATTGAGGAAGGGGCGGCGTTCGTTGATCTGGAATTAACTTTCTATGATGACCGCGAACTGGCCAAACCAAAGAAAACCATACAGCACGTTCAAATGAAAACACAAGTTGAGTAAAAGGAGGAATTTATGGGACAGCCATCTATTATGATCCAGTTCCAGACAGCGGCACAGGAATCCATTTCCCTGCTGTCTAAGGGAGTCGTGGGCGTTATCCTGCGGCAAATCGGAGAAGATACCACGCCGAACGGCGCATACAGCATCACCAGCGCAGACGAAATCCCACAAGGGTTAAGCGAATCTAACCGGGGATATATCCAGCGGGCTTTGATTGGCTCGGTGAACCGTCCGCGCAAGGTATTAGCTTATGTGCTGGGCGGCACAACGGAAATGCCGGAGGATATCAAAAATGCCCTGCAATATTTTGCAAGCCAAACCGTGGACTATCTTTGTGCGCCGCCAGAAGGAGAGGATGCCGACGTAACTGCCCTTGTAGATTGGGTAAAGAAACAGCGGGAGGATCAGCGTATTTATAAGGCGGTAGTGGCAAATCAGGCCGCAGATTGTGAAGGGGTCATTAACTTTACTAGCACAGGCATCCAAGTTGGCGGGGACATTTACAGTGCCGCCGAATACGCTTCCCGGATTGCCGGGATGCTGGCGGGTTCTGGGGTGCAAGGCTCCTGCACCTATTTACCGCTTCTGGAAGTCACAGACTTTGAACGTCTGGA
>CATJNB010000154.1 GCA_949741605.1 uncultured Eubacteriales bacterium
GATCAAACGCCCCGAACATGCTTTCAAGCTGTTCATTCGGTTTGTTTTGGCAAAAGCGGCGGTGGGGTATGGCCTTGATTTAATGCTGGCTGTATTTTCGATCATACAGGGGATGGTATCGACCATTATTGCACAGTCGGGCTTGTCCGGGAGCAACAACACGGTACTGCCGCAGGAAGTGATTGATAAAATCAATCAGGTCGGCTTTTGGGACAGCATCCCGTTATGGGCGGTCACGCTGCTGGGCGGGCTGTTTATTACGGTGCTGTCTTTTCTCATGATTATGACGGTGTATAGTCGGATGTTCCGTCTGTATATGTACACGGCTTTAGCGCCCATTCCCCTGTCGACCTTTGCAGGCGAACCGACCAGCAATGTGGGGAAAAACTTCCTGCGTTCCTATGCGGGCGTCTGTCTGGAAGGGGCCATTATTGCACTGGCATGTATTATTTTCTCCGTGTTAGCGTCCAGCCCTCCGGCGGTTAGTCCAGACGTGTCTGCAGTGACTGCCGTTTGGAGCTACGTGGGCGAATTGATCTTTAATTTATTGGTGTTAGTCGGAGCCGTAAAAATGAGTGACCGCATTGTCAAGGAACTCATGGGATTATAAAAGAAAATCTCCCTGCTCGTGGCAGAGAGATGGTTATTGCTGGTGTTCTAAAATCCATTGCAGAAGCCCTTGGTTGTCTTTTTCACCGGATGCTACGGAGAGTATGGTATCAATCAATTCCTGCTGTGTATAGATGAGTTCTACCCCATTAAGAGCAAGGAATACCAGCATCACATGGGCTCCGGTCCGTTTATTTCCATCGACAAAGGGATGGTTGCAGATCAGACCGAAACCAAGCTGTGCAGCTTTGGACTGCAAGGATGGATAGACGGACTGGCCGTCAAAGGTTTGGAAGGGGGCGGCTAAGGCGGATTCCAACATACCGATGTCACGCACGCCGTCGCTTCCGCCAAATTGTTGGATAAGGGAAGTATGCAGAAGAAGGACCTGTTTTTGGGATAACACTTTCATTTTGCAAGTTCCTCATAAGCCATGCGATTTTTTTCCAGCAAACGTTTGGAAATGGACAGGACATCCTCATCATCGGCTTGTTGTTCTGCCTGCGCCTGGCTAAACTCAATGAGTAAATAGCGTGGGACATTGTTTTTTAGAATGACAGCCGCACCGTTTTCATCTACCAAACGGGCTACACGAGAAAAGTTTTGGTTGGCTTCCGTAATGGAAACCAGATTTTTTGTATTGATATTCATAACTGGCACCTCCTGTTTTTATTATACACAAAAATAGGAGAAAAACAACCTATTTTATGAAAGGAAATATTTATGGAAGTAAAAGTAATGAAAGAAATCCGGGATTACAAAGAAGCGATCTTTTTTGGACTGAGCGTGCGGCAATTTGTATGTTCGCTGCTGGCAATCGGGGTTGCCGTAGGGTTATATTTTGCCCTGCGCCCGCTGATCGGAACCGAAGAAACCGGGTGGATCTGTATTCTGGGAGCTGCGCCGTTTGCGGCTTGTGGATTTTTTAAGTACCACGGCATGACAGCAGAACAATTCGCCTGGGCATGGTTTAAGTCGGAATTTCTGTACCCAAAGAAATTAGTGTTCCGTTCGGATTGCCTGTATTATGAGGCCATGAAAGACCGCATCAATCCCGAAGGCTGACTCGGAAACCGCTGTATCATTTTACATTATAGAAAGGGAGAATGCCTCTGCTAAAAACATTGACAAGGCTAAAAAAGCTGGACCGGGAAAAATTTAGAATCCCGAAATCTGTCCAAGACGCCATCCCGATCCACCGTATCTGGCCGGACGGGATTTTTCAGGTTGGAAACCGATTTTCCAAAGCATTTTCGTTTACGGATATCAACTATGCGATTGCCAGCAAAGACGATAAAACCACGATGTTTCTGGATTATTCAGAATTACTCAATGCCCTGGATTCCGGGTCGTTTGCGAAAATCACAATCAATAACCGCCGCATTGATAAAACGGAATTTGAAAATTCCCTGCTGCTTCCCATGCAGGAAGATGGACTCGATTTGTATCGTAAAGAGTACAATGACATGCTGCTCTCCAAAGTAACCGGAACCAACAACAGTGTCGTACAGGAAAGGTACATTACCATTAGTGTGCATAAGAAAAGCATCGATGAAGCCCGCACCTATTTCTCGCGGGTAGGTACGGACATTATTACCCATTTGTCGCAGCTCTCCTCGGTGGGCAAGGAACTGGATGCCAAAAGCCGACTGCAGATTTTCCGGGATTTTTTCCGGGACGGGGAACCTGCCGCGTTTGACTTTGATTTCCGGGAACAAATGAAACGGGGACATAGCTTTAAGGATTGGATTTGTCCCAATTCTCTGGAGCTTTCCAAGGATCATTTCTGTATCGACAACCGCTTTGGACGGGTGCTGTACCTGCAGGGATACGCCAGTTACATCAAGGATTCCATGGTATCGGAGCTGTGCGACCTCAACCGCAGCCTCATGCTGTCGATTGACATCCTGCCGATCCCAACGGATGAAGCAGTGCGGGAAATCCAGAATAAACTGCTGGGGGTACAGACGAACGTGACCAATTGGCAGCGAAAACAAAATTCCAACCAGAATTATTCTGCGATGGTGCCGTATGACATGGAACAGCAACGCAAGGAAACCACAGAATTTCTCAATGACCTGACGACCCGCGACCAGCGTATGATGTTTGGCCTCGTGACGATGGTTCATATGGCGGATTCCAAAGAGCAGCTCGACAGCGATACCGAAGCCCTGTTGTCGGTGGCGCAGAAACACCTGTGCCATATGAGCGTCCTGAAGTGGCAGCAGAAAGACGGCCTAGATACGGTACTACCTTATGGTTTACGGAAAATCCATGCGATCCGCACCCTGACTACGGAGTCGACTGCTGTGTTGATCCCCTTCCGGGCGCAGGAAATCATGCAGGGCGGCATCTACTACGGACAAAATGCAGTTTCCAAAAACATGATTGTAGCCGACCGACGCAAGCTGCTAAACGGAAACTCCTTCCGTTTAGGCGTATCCGGATCGGGGAAATCGTTTTCCGCCAAAGAAGAAATCGCCAGCATTGCCCTGTCAACAAACGATGATATTTTAATTTTAGACCCAGAATCAGAATTCGGATTTTTAGTGCAGGCTCTAGGTGGGGAAGTGATCCGGGTGTCTGCGACCTCCGATACCCACCTCAATGCCATGGATATGGATAAAGCCTATGGGGATGAGAGAAACCCGCTGATTGAAAAATCCGAATTTATCCTGTCCTTATTTGAACAGTTAGTCGGGGCCGGGAATGTGTCAGCGAAAGAAAAATCCATCCTTGACCGCTGCACGTATGATGTTTACCGGGACTATCTGGCAAACCATTGTGAAGGGGAGGCGCCCACGCTCAAGGAGCTGTACCACACCCTTTTGACCCAGCCGGAACCAGAAGCAAGGGGCTTGGCGTTGTCCTCTGAATTATTCATCACAGGAAGCCTGAATACGTTTGCCCAGCATACTAATGTCGACACCAAAGCCCGCATTATTGCCTATGATATCCGGGAGCTGGGGGAACAGCTTATGCCTATCGGGATGCTGGTCACGCTCGACGCCATTTTTAACCGGGTCATTCAAAACTGGAAAAAGGGCAAAACCACTTGGATATTTTGTGATGAGTTTTATCTGCTTTTTCGCTACCAATACAGCGCCGACTTTTTCTACCGGCTGTGGAAACGGATTCGCAAATACAACGGTCTGGTGACAGGTCTGACCCAGAATGTCGAGGAACTGTTGTGTTCGGATACGGCCCGTTTGATGCTGGCAAACTCCGAATTTTTAATCCTGCTCAATCAATCCGCGACGGATCGGGAGGAATTGGCGCACCTTTTGAACATTTCCGAAAACCAGTTAGGGTACATCACGAACGTAGCGGCTGGGTGTGGTTTGATCCGCTGTGC
>CATJNB010000155.1 GCA_949741605.1 uncultured Eubacteriales bacterium
ATCCCCTGTTTTGTTTTATCCATTCTTTTTTCCCTCCCTTCGTTTTGGCGGTTTTACGGGCAGGCAAAGCAAAAGGACGCAGTCTGCTTCATCCGGGGACGGATGCCCCCGCTTCTTTACCGCGTCCTTACTTTCGATTCTGATTTTACTGGTTTCGGTCAAGGTGTACTTGCGCCCAGAAAGCTGCGCTACTAGATCGTTGTCATTGGGTAGAATCAGCTCTATGGGCTTTTTGTTGCCATCCTCGTCAAAGGGCTGCAACAGCTTTTTGACCACCGACATCATATAGGTGGTACTGTCGTGATAATACTTGTGCTTGATACGCTGCCCGAATTTCACTGAATAAATCTCAAGCCACCAAAAACGCTCGGGAGCGTTACGTTTTATTTGCCGCAGACGGTCTACGACACCACCGCCTACGCCTCCATCATCTACCTTGACGGGGATCGGGCTTGTGAGCTTGTACCGCTGCACCAGTTCTTCCCCACATAGGATAATGTCGTCTGCCGTTTTCATGGTGTCCTGTCCCTGACGTTTTTTGTAGAACGTCACTTTTTCGTCCACCTTGTAGCCGATCACCGTCTTATCGTCGCCAAACCGGGCAACGTCGCACCCGATATGTACCGTGAACGGCTGTTTTCTGGGGCAATACTCGGTCATAGTAGATTTTTCAACCAAGGGCAGGGGAATAAAAATATCATCCTCTTGCAGCGGAAATTCCCCGGCAACACGTACCCGGAATACGTCACTGTCCTCCCCGTACATTTGGATGATGGTGTCTACAAAATCTTTCGGCACCCGCCCGCTTTTTCTGCCGTCGATATGAAACATTGCGTAGCTGGCTCGGTTCTTATTATGGCTGTCGTAGAAAAAACCGGACAACTGCGTAGGATTGCCGCACATCAGTAATCTGGAACCGGGTGTGGAAAGCGCACCGAGGACTGGTTCAAAGATGTTGTCGGCTACGCCGCTGGCCTCGTCGATAATGAATAGCAAGTCCTTGGCGTGAAATCCCTGTAATGCGTCTGGCTTGCTGGCTGTTCGTGCAACAGCAAACCACTCCTCTGGGTAGCCGCGCATATACAGTTTTTCTTTTGTCCAGATCAGCTCATTTGCAAGAATTGGATTGTGCCGCAGCCACTTGCTGACTTCTGCCCACAAAATGTCAAATAGCTGGTGCTGGGTTGGGGCTGTACATGGAATTTTTGGAAATGGCCGGGTCAGCATAAACCAGATGATCACCCATGCCTCTACGGTGCTTTTGCCTACTCCATGGCCACTGCGTACTGTGGTGAGCTTGTTCTGCTGGACGCTTCTTAGTATCTTTGTCTGCTCTGCGTCTGGTGTTGCTCCGATTACGTCCTTCACAAACTCGACAGGATGACTGTTATAAAACAAAATGGCACGCTCTAAGTCACTCACTACCGTCGTCCTCTCTTTCATTTTTCTGGAATATGGAAATAATGGCGTTTGCAAACTGGGCCGGGCCGCTGTCCTCTCCGTTTTTCCCCTCATCCTCAAGAGTGCGGTTGAGCCGTTCGAGGTCGGTCGCCATTTTGATATACTCCCGGATGTCTTTCGGGGTCATATCCTCGACTTCCAACTCTTGCAGGGCTTCCAGAGCTTTCTTTTGGAGCTGCATAGCGATCCCGATATGTCGGTCTGTCATGGCTTTTCTGGCCTTGACCGCCTTTACACGCGCCTCTTTTTCCAGCTCGTTATCATAAGCCCTCACACGCTCCTGCCAGTTCCAGCACTCTTTCCAACGGCGGATTAAAGTATCACTTTTCCGCAACCTTTCCGCAACCGCTGTGAATGTCCGCTTTTCGCCCATATCCCGGTAAATCACGAACGCCTCATAAGCCTTTTCACTCTCGCCTTTTTGACGCTCCCACACTTTGTCTGTCTTTGGCATAGCCTCCTCTCCTTAATACATTTTCTCCTAATAAAAAAGAACCTTGCCGAAACAAAGTTCTCTTTCGTCTACTTATGAAACAGTTCGCTGTGCGACCCTGTTCTGGTTAATGTTAAAATAAGCTCACTGCCATCAACCTTATAAATCAGTAACCAGTCAGGTTGAATGTGGCACTCCCGATATCCAATATAATTTCCACTGAGGGGGTGGTCGTTGTGTTTTTCTTCCAATGGTTTCTCCGCCGCCAAAATATCCACAATATCCAGTAACAGCTCTACGTTTTTCCCCTGTTTCTTCACACGCTTGTAGTCTTTCTTAAACTTCGAGGAATAAAAAACATCAAGCATCCAAAGCCTCCTTTAAAGCATCGCGACTTTTAAATGGGCCAGACAGGTTTCTTTTCTGATTTACCTCCTCCATCGCTTGCTGCGTTTCCTCGTTGGGACGCTCCACACTAAGCTCAAAAGGGATACCTCCTTGGCGAATCACCGCTTTTGCAAAGATGTTGAAAGCGGTAGACATGGTCATTCCTAATTCGCCGCAAATCTCATCAAATAGCTTTTTGTCCTTTTCATCAATCCGAATATTAACATTTGTCTGTGCCATACTATCACCCTGATCCATATATTTTATTTACATTATATCAACTTTTCATTACAATGTAAATAAAATATCGAAATCTTATTCCATAATCCCAAACAGTTGCCGGTAATAGTCTGTTTTTCTCAGTAATTCCTCTTGCATCAATCCGTAAAAGCTCTGCCTGTCAATTTTCTTACTGGCTCCCGCTGTCTGCTTGATAGAGCGAAAACAACTACCTGTCCCAACCGTTTTCATAGTTTCAGTAGCTTTCGGGTTTTTGCCATTCATGAGCATACACAGGTTATAATCATTCCCACGAAAACCTTTCAGCCCGTCTATTCCACAGCAGCACATATCGTCCCCCATAGACCGCAACCGGTTTTCACCAGAATAAAACTTCATGCCATTTCTATGACACTCTGCTTTGATTTCAGTAAATTGTGGCCGCAATACGCTCAACGGGTAGCAATGGTCGCCGCCGATTTTTACCATACCTTTCTTGCCTTTGTAAAACTTCATCCCCTCAACGACTACACCATATACACCCGCCTGCGCCAGCCGGGGAATATTCGCCATCACATCCCGAAAAACCTCCGGCATATACGGCTGTATCCGAATGATTACTCTCTGCACTCTGACCGCAACCGTTTGTACAATTTTCAGACGTTCCTCGTAGGGTGGCGTCCCTGGTTCCAGCTGGTCGTATTTACTGCACACCATGCTGACCTGCACCACACAATTACATCTTGCCAGCAAATCAAGATATTCCGGGTCTGCTATGAGCCTGCCTTTTGTGCTGACAACAAAGGGGTACTGTGTATCTGCCAGCAATTTTAAACACTCATAGGATGCTCTGATACTCTTCTCAATTGGCTGGAACGGATCGCTCATTCCTCCCCAGTGAATGGGAATATTCCAGTCACACCATGCCGTATCCCGGCACCGTTTTCCCTCAATGAAAGAGCGCAGAGCTTCTACCGTTTCACCTCTCTGTATTTTGGAAATATTCTGCTTCTTTTGTACAAAACAGTATTTACACGCATGGCTGCATCCTGTATAAGTATCAAACCGCACTGGAAGATTACATAAAATGATCTGCGAGCCGCATTTACACCCCATTTAGATTTCCCCCTTTGCTTTCTGGATGATTACCTCAATAAGAGCCTTTTTGCCATTATTCTTAACATAGGTTTCCAATTCCTGCCGATCCGCTTTGTCGAAGGTGAGACTAATGTTAAACCATTCCTCAACCGCTTTCAATTCCTCGTCTACGGTCTCCGTATCAAGCAGGCTGGAAATATCGTTCGTAATTCTATCTATTTCTACCTGCGTAAATCCGGTCAAAGGAGCCTCCTCTCCCAGCTCTGTCAATAGCTTTGCCAGTTTTTCCTCGTCCCAGCTTCCCTCAATTTTGTTGAGAGCCACATTAAGCTGTCGTTCCTGCGTTTCATCAAGATCAACCACCGATACATCTACCTCGGTTTCCCCCTCATTTTCAAGGACAGTAAGCCTCTGGTGACCTCCGACTACTCGATTAGTCCGCCTGTTCCAGACTATTGGAATAATCATGCCATAGGTGATAATGCTTTGGCGCAGGTTTTCGTACTCCATATCGCCGGGGATGAGGTTTATCCGGGGATTATATACAGCCCTATCCAGCTCTGCGATTTTCTTTCGTTCTATCTGCACTCAAATAACCCCCTTTACCCGGTTGATGATCGCCGCTGCCAGCTCCGTTTTTGCATTCTCTGTTTGCTGGATATAATGCTCAACGGTCTCCCTCTCTCCTGCCGGGAGGCTGAACGTCATAGTAAATGTGCTGCGCTCTTTTTCACCACTGTAACCGGAAAAATCTTCATCCATAAGGTCTTGGATGTGATCGTACTGCGTAAGCAGGCTTTGCAACTCACACTCCTCAAACCCGGTCACTTCCATTTCTCCGGCCTCGTTAAGCTGTTGTAAAAGCTCTGACAGCTTTCCAATGATGTCCCAACGGCCTTTTACTTTATTCAATAAAACATTGAGGATTTTTTCGTCCTTTTCGGGGAGGTCTACCACGACAGCCCCAATCTCTTCCACGCCTTTTTCCAATAGCACCTTGAGGCGTTGGTGTCCTCCCACGACATTCCCGGTGCGCTCGTTCCAGATAATCGGCTCGACATAGCCGAAACTCTCCATACTCCGGCAAAGTTTCTGATACTCTGTGTCCTCTGGCTGTAAATCCTTCCGGGGATTGTAGTCCGCCGCCATGAGTTGCGCCGCTTTTAGTGTCCTTATTTCCATATTCCCTCTCCTTTCCACATCAAAAATCTACATAAAAAAAGCCGCCCTATGGAAATATCTCCATGAGGCGGCGTTTTCAATTTATGATTTTACAGGTTATAGTATAGCACAGGTTATAGTGACATGGCAATGGCGAGTTTGTGACATTTCTACTCCACTTATGTTTTATCAATACCGCCCACACCAAAGAAAAGAGCCGTCAAATCTGCTATGCAGATATCTATATCCCGGTACACTGTCCGTTTATCAATTTGCTCCTGTCGGGCGATTACCTCCGCCGTGGTATAGTTGTCTGCAAGGTACAATCCTTCCAACACACGCCAGTGCCTTTTGTCATCCGCTCGGTTTGACCTCTCGCACATGATTTTATAGCAGTCCAACATTTTGTTTATGTGTGTCATGATGATCTGCGTGGCAAGATAGTTCTTCTGGATACTCTCTACAAAAATCTGTTCATCTGCTGGCCTGCCCATGCTCCG
>CATJNB010000156.1 GCA_949741605.1 uncultured Eubacteriales bacterium
CGTTTAATCTCGTTTTAGTCAATGCTACTAATGAACTGTCCGATGATTTTACTGTTAAGCTTGCTAAAATTGATGGGGTGCAGGTTGAGGAACGGATTGTGAAGGCTTTGCAGGCTATGCTCAACGATGCAAAATCACAAGGAGTGCTACTAAAATTAGTGTCAGGGTATGTCAGCAAGGAGGATCAGGAGATCCAATACCAGAATAAAGTACAGGACTTAATGCAGCAGTTTGGATATTCTAAGGTCAAAGCTGAAGATGAAGCATTGCATTCCGTCGGACGCGGCGGATACAGCGAGTATCAAACAGGTATGGCAGTCATTTTTTCGAAACAAGGGATGCAAAATAATGAGGATTTTTCTAAAACAGAAGAATATCGCTGGCTGCTTCGCAATAGTATTACATATGGGTTTGTCCAGCGTAATCCCGAGAATAAAACCAACGCTACCAAAATGATTTTCGAACCTGGACATTTTCGTTATGTTGGGACTGGTCATGCGAAAACCATGCGCCAATTGGAGATGTGTTTGGAAGAATATACAACCTATTTGTATCGACAGGCTCATTGGTAATTTTTTTTACAAAAATCGGTATGAATTTTAAATTTGTACTTGCATTTCTATGATATTTATGATAAAATAAAAACGTTAATGTTGTATTATTGCTGAAAGAGGTGACAACAATGAAAGAGAATCTGCATCCAAAGTATGAAGAGACAACTATCAAATGTGCTTGCGGTAACGTGATTAACACCAGATCCACGAAAGAAAATATCCGTGTTGAAATATGCTCGAAGTGCCATCCGTTCTTTACCGGCAAACAAAAGCTGGTTGATACAAGTGGCCGCGTTGATATGTTCAAAAAGCGCTATGGTCTTCAAGAGAAATAATCGGGAATCCTAATTTTCGTGAAATGATTGAATGATTGTTATTTCTTTTAGTTTGTCTTTAGTTTGACGGGCGGTGCAAGTTTGTTGCGCCGCTCTTTTTTATCTTGTCACCATTTGCGAGGACCAGCTTATGATAGAATATAAAACGGTTTCTTTGGAAACTTACGACGAATTTACCGAAAAACGTTCCCGTTTTATTGGTTATGTAAAACCTGTAGTTACGGAAGATCAAGCAATTGCATTTATCCAGCAGATCAAGTCTAAGCATTGGGATGCTACCCATAATGTTTATGCTTACTGTCTGCGGGATGGACAGGTTCAGCGTTACTCCGATGATGGAGAACCTCAAGGGACAGC
Organism: uncultured Eubacteriales bacterium; assembly: GCA_949741605.1. Lineage (GTDB taxonomy): Bacteria > Bacillota > Clostridia > Oscillospirales > Acutalibacteraceae > UMGS1071. Next base: position 1,247 of record CATJNB010000156.1, read on the forward strand.
GGGTATCCCAACCTTGAATGTACTGCTCAAATCGGATGTCACAGATGTGGCAGTAGTTACCACCCGGTATTTTGGAGGGATTCTGTTAGGTGGAGGGGGATTGGTTCGTGCGTATTCCCATGCTGCCAGTATCGCTTTGGAAAAGGCTCAAATTCTTACTATGAGGGAGTGTGTCTTAGCGAAACTTGTATGTGATTATAATCAGTATGGACGGGTTTCTGCTTTGATCCCCGAATGCAGCGGTACAATTGATGATACTGTTTTTACGGATTTTGTTGAAATTCAGTTTCATATGGCAGAACCGGATTTGGCTTTTTTTCAAAAACAGTTAGCTGATGTAACATGCGGTCAAGTGACAGTTTCTGGTACAGGAAAAAAGTTTTTTGCAGTTTAAGTTAACTTTTTGAAGGAAAAATCAAATTTTTGGCGTATATCTAATTACCTACACAATATTTTTTGGCAAAAGGTGGGGGAATTATGACGATCCGTCAGAAAATACAGGAGATGGAAAAAAAGCATCTGTCTCGTTATGCAATGCTGTCCTGTCATACAGAAGGTCGGAAACGTGCAGAACCCGATTGTAATTTGCGTACTCCGTTCCAACGGGACCGCGACCGGATTATCCATTGTAAATCCTTTCGTCGGCTTAAACATAAAACCCAAGTATTTTTATCCCCGGAAGGGGATCACTATCGTACTCGTCTGACTCATACTCTGGAGGTATCCCAGATTGCACGTACCATTGCAAGTGCTTTATTCCTAAATGGCGATCTGACCGAGGCGATTTCTCTTGGGCATGATTTAGGGCATACTCCGTTTGGCCATGCCGGAGAACGTGCCCTGCAGCAGATTGCCCCACATGGCTTTCATCATAACCATCAGAGTGTACGGGTGGTGGAACGTTTAGAGAAAAAAACACTTGGACTGAATCTGACGAAAGAAGTATGTAATGGGATTTTATGCCATACAGGGAAACAACATGCGAGTACGCTGGAGGGTGAGGTGGTGCGACTAGCGGATCGGATTGCCTACTTAAATCACGACATTGAAGATGCGATCCGGGCGGGGGTTTTGACTGAAGACGATTTGCCATCTGACGTGGTTTCCATACTCGGACATACCAAATCAGAACGGATCAGTACGTTGATCTGGTCGGTGGTTGACAATAGTCAGCATGGCATAGTTCAGATGGATTCTGTATGTAAACATGCCTTTAATGATTTACATAAATTTATGTTTCAAAATGTGTATGACAATCCGAAAGCCAAAAGTGAAGAAGCAAAAGTACCTGTACTGATGGAAGCTTTATATACGCATTTTTTTCAACCCGACCATTTGCCGCCAGAGATGCAGAAGATTGCACAAGAGGATGGGATTGAATGTGCTGTGGTGGATTATATTGCGGGTATGACCGACCATTTTGCGGTTTCTACGTTTCAAAATTTGTTTATTCCAAAATCATGGAAAATTTAAATTGCAGCCTGTGACCAAAAGGAGTGTGTTGATGCCATTACCAGAATTGTTCCTTCAGGAACTCAAATTACGCAACGATTTGGCCGAAATTGCATCGTCCTATGTTCACCTCAAGCGTAGCGGTAAAAATTTAGTCGGACTATGCCCCTTCCATAACGAGAAATCTCCATCTTTCCACATTTATACGGAAAATAATACGTTTTATTGTTTTGGCTGCGGTGCGGGAGGGGATGTTATTACCTTTGTCCGCCGGATCGAAAATTTGGATTATTGGGAGGCGGTACGTTTTCTTGCCGACCATGCAGGGCTCACGATGCCTGAAAATACGATGGATGATGGGATGGCAAAGTTAAAAGCTCGTGTGTTGGAGATCAATCGGGAAGCGGCACGTTTTTTTCACGCCCAGTTGTGGACCCCAGAAGGAAAACCTGCTTTAGATTACCTGTTGGGCAGGGGGCTGACCGTAAAGACAGTTCGTCATTTTGGATTGGGATATTCGCAAGATTCCCGGTTTGCGTTAGTCAACCATTTACAGAAAAAAGGGTATACCTCTTATGAAATGATCCAATCTAATGTGGCTGTGGAATCGCGGTCAGGAAAGGCGGTTGACCGTTTCTTTTCCCGGGTAATGTTCCCAATTATTGACTTGCGTGGGAATGTAGTAGGGTTTGGAGGACGTACCTTGACAGATAGCAAGCCCAAATATTTGAATACTTCAGATACTCTGGCATTCAAAAAGAGTAATGGACTGTTTGCGCTCAACTTTGCGAAAAACAACCATCAGGAGCCTCTGATTTTGGTAGAGGGTTATATGGATGTCATTGCTTTGCATCAGGCGGGCTTTTCTAGTGCGATTGCTACCCTTGGCACTGCTTTGACTAGTGAACAGGCAAGGTTAATCGCACGGTATGCAAAAGAAGTCGTGATTTCTTATGATTCCGATGAAGCTGGTCAAAAAGCGGCCAATCGTGCGATCCCTTTGTTGCGGGATGCTGGGTTGCAAGTTAAAGTGCTGGCTATCGAAGGAGGGAAAGATCCCGATGAATTTATCCGTTCCTTTGGGGAACAAGGGGCCACACGTTTTAAACAGTTGATCGAAGCCAGCGGAAATGATATGGAATATCGTTTAAATCAGTTAAAGAAAACTTGCGCTATGGACACACCAGAGGGAAAGGTTGCATATCTAAATGGAGCAGCGGAATTGTTGGCCGCTCTGGATAACCGAATGGAACAGGAAATTTATGCTGGGCGTTTAGCGGAGGAAGTTGGGATTGAGCGTGCTGCCATTTTACAGCAGGTCAATAAGAATCAGAAAAAATTTACTGCCAGCCGTCAGAAACGCGAGTTCCGGGAAATGCAACAGCAAATATCTGGGATGAAAGACAGGGTTAATCCTGAAAAACAGAAATATCTTCGTGCAGCTAATGCGGAGGAAGGTTTACTTGCGTGCTTATTCCGCCTTCAGGATCAGAAGCTGGCGCAACAGATCTATCAGGAGCTGCCGCCGGAAAAATTTTGTACTGTTTTTAATCGTCGTGTATATGAAACGATTATGGGTAGAATGATGAGTGGCGGTGGCTGTGAACTGGCTGATATTTCTGGGGATTTTTCTGTCGAAGAAATCAGTGCCATTTCCCGGATCCTGGCAAAATTCGATATGCTGGCATTAAGTATTCAGGATGCCCAAGAATATCGGGATCTTATTTTACAGGAATTTCAAAAGCTTCGTGCTGAACAGCTTGAAACTGTCCAGCCGGAGCTCCAGCAGTATTTGCAAAAGTTGCGTGAGCAGAAAAAATAGGGGGACAGTTTATGGGAGCGCCTGATAAAAAATCAGTAATTAGAGATTTGATTGAGGTCGGGAAAAATAAGGGGCAGTTAACCACTAAGGAAATTTTAGATGCATTAGGGGAACTCGATTTTGAACCCGAACAAATTGAAAAATTTTATGATACACTCGAATCTCAAGGAGTTGAAATTATTGAGGATTTCGCTGACCTCCAAATGGAAGATCTCGAATTTCCTCCGCCGTCTACGGATGGCGATGACCTCGAAAATGCCCTAAGTACCGAAGGGATTGCGATTGATGATCCTGTTAAGGTTTATCTCAAGGAAATTGGCAGGGTTCCCCTGTTGTCTCCAGAGGAGGAAATTGATTTGGCGATCCGCATCATTGATGGGGACGAAGCTGCGAAAAAACGTCTTTCGGAAGCGAATTTACGTCTGGTTGTCAGTATCGCCAAACGCTACCTCGGACGTGGGATGCAGTTTCTGGATCTTATCCAAGAGGGGAACCTTGGTTTAATCAAAGCAGTTGAAAAATTTGACTATACCAAAGGGTTTAAGTTCTCAACTTATGCTACTTGGTGGATTCGTCAGGCAATTACCCGGGCAATTGCCGATCAGGCAAGGACCATCCGAATCCCAGTGCATATGGTCGAAACCATCAATAAAGTCAAGAAAGTTTCCAGCCAGCTCCTCCATACCAATGGTCATGAGCCAACTGCTGATGAGATTTCAGATGAACTGGATATGCCAGTAGATAAAGTCCGGGAGATTATGCGTGTGGCACAAGAACCCGTTTCGCTGGAAACCCCGATTGGTGAGGAGGAGGATAGCCATCTAGGTGATTTTATTCCAGATGACGATGCCCCTGCCCCTGCCGAAGCCGCATCCCATACTCTGCTCAAAGAACAGCTGGCGGAAGTGTTGGATACTTTGACTCCAAGAGAAGAAAAGGTGTTACGGCTACGGTTTGGGCTTGAGGATGGCCGTTCCAGAACCCTCGAAGAAGTGGGCAAGGAATTTAATGTTACCAGGGAGAGAATCCGCCAGATCGAGGCCAAAGCCCTGCGGAAACTCCGGCACCCAAGCCGCAGCAAAAAATTAAAAGATTTTTTGGACTGAGATGTTTGCTATAATGTTCTTGGGAAGGAGCGTTGTCCTATGCACATAACCCTGGAAGCCGATTATGCAGTGCGGATTGTGGAGTTTTTATCCGATGCCGGACAGAGGGTAGACGCCCATACCATTGCCGAAAAAACGCAGGTACCATTACGGTTTGCTCTAAAGATTTTGCGAAAACTGGTCACGGATGGTTTGGTGCAGTCATATAAAGGAGCGCATGGGGGATATATAATCGCCCGTGACCCAGCCGATATTACATTGAGACAAGTTATCGAATCGGTCGAGGGGCCTTATATGTTTAGCCGATGCCAACAGGATGCTTATTGTTGTACCAATCATTCCTGTCGGGTCTATAAGGTGTATACAGAAATTTCCCAGCTCGTACGCGAGAAACTTGATCAATATACATTTGCTTCTTCCTCAACCTCTGGACAGAAATCTTCCACAGAATAGCAATAGGGACAAACTTTAAAAAAGTTTGTCCCTGTTTTTATTGTATCTCTTTGGGGTCTTGTTCCTTTTGATTTTCGTCTGGTTTGTCCCACTTAACAATCAAATTCCCTTGTTTATCTTCGGAGAATTCATACTGTCCAGAGGGGGAATGGGAAAGCATATCACTTTTTACAAATTCATCTGGCTGATGGTTTGGAAGGTTTGAGAAATCTAATGGTTTATTTTCCTCGACTATTTCTGTTTGTGCTGGCGAGGAATTTTGCTGTTTCTTTACCGCTGCAATTTGTTCTTCCAGTGCTTTTACCATATCTTCCAGCTTGTCGATTTGTTTCTTTTTGAGTTCCTCATCTAAATTTGTATTATTTTTGAGTTCCGAGATTTGGTTTTTCAAATCCAACTGCTGGCTTTCTAAGTCCCGAAGTTGTGCGCTTAATTCGTCTGGATTCACCTGTCCAGCGGGGGAGGAGGCGCGGGATGCTGGAACATGGTCAGAGTTAAAATGAATAGAGTTCATAAAAATTCTCCTTTCTCCTGAAAACTTCCAGACAATGCCAAAATATATATTGACAAACAAAGGAAATTGTTATACAATAATATACTGCACCATCATGGAATTTTATAAGTGGTTGCTTACTGCATAATTTTATCATAATTGTGGAAAAAAGGCAAGGCTTATCTTCCAAAATGTCCATGATTTTTAGGTTCCATGATGCAACAAGTAAGGAAGGTTCCTAAGTAAAGACGGTAAATATAGGAATGGAGTGATCGAGCCAATGGTGAATGTCAAGCCAAAACAATTAGGCAAAAATACTCGCATGAGTTTTTCCCGCATTGATGAAGTTTTGGAAATGCCAAACTTGATTGAGGTACAGAAAAATTCGTATGAGTGGTTCCTCCGGGATGGTCTCAAAGAGGTGTTCAAGGATGTTTCTGGCATCACGGACTATGCAGGCAACCTGGTTCTTGATTTTGTCAATTACAATCTGGAAAGGCATAAACCGAATTATAGCGTGCAGGAGTGTAAGGAACGTGACGCCACGTATGCTGCCCCCCTGCGTGTCACAGCACGCCTGCTGAACAAAGAAAGTGGGGAAATCAAAGAATCGGAAGTGTTTATGGGTGATTTCCCCCTCATGACTGACAGCGGTACCTTTGTGATTAATGGTGCTGAACGTGTGATTGTTTCTCAATTGGTTCGTTCCCCTGGTGTTTACTATAAAATGGAATATGACAAGACCGGGAAAGAATTGTTTAGCGCAACCGTCATCCCAAACCGCGGTGCATGGCTTGAATATGAAAATGATGCCAACGATGTCTTTTATGTGCGTATTGATAAAAACCGAAAGCTCCCGGTTACTGTATTTATCCGTGCGCTGGGTCTTGGCAGCGATGAAGAAATCCGGGAATATTTTGGCGATGATGACCGGATGGAAGCCACGATTGAAAAAGATTCGTGTAAAAATACAGAGGAGGCATTGTTTGAAGTTTACCGCAAACTGCGTCCCAGTGAACCGCCGACCATTGAAAGTGCCCAGACCCACATCAATGGCTTGTTTTTTGATGCCCGCCGTTATGATTTGTCACGGGTTGGACGGTATAAATATAACAAAAAATTGAATTTGGCAGGCCGTATTTCTGGCGAACAGCTTTCCCGTCCAGTGGTTAATCCTATGACTGGTGAAGTTATGGCAGATGCAGGTGAAGTTGTTTCGCTAGAACAGGCAATGGCGATGGATAATGCTGGCGTCTGTGTGGCTTATGTCATGGTTAATGAACGGGAAGTCAAAGTTATTTCTAATGGTATGGTGGATATTAATAACTTTGTTTCTTTTGATGCTAAGACAGTTTGTGAAATTCACGAACGGGTTCGTTTTAGTGTACTTGCTGAAATTTTGGAATCCTGTGTCGATGAGGAAGAACTCAAGGAAACAATCCGCAGCCGCTCTGATGAATTAGTCCCTAAACACATCATTATTGATGATATTTTTGCTTCCATTAACTATATGAATTGTCTGGCAGTCGGTCTTGGTCATGTTGATGATATCGACCATCTAGGCAATCGAAGAATCCGTTCGGTTGGCGAACTGTTGCAAAACCAATTTCGGATCGGTTTTTCCCGTTTGGAACGCGTGATTCGTGAACGTATGACGCTGCAGGCTCAAGATCTGGAGGTACTGACGCCTCATTCGTTAATTAATATTCGTCCAGTCGTAGCTGCGATCAAAGAGTTTTTTGGTTCGTCTCCGCTTTCACAATTTATGGATCAGACCAATCCACTTGCAGAACTGACCCACAAACGCCGTCTCTCTGCACTTGGTCCCGGTGGCCTTTCGAGAGACCGTGCTGGTTTTGAAGTGCGTGACGTTCATTATAGCCATTATGGTCGTATGTGCCCGATTGAAACTCCGGAAGGTCCCAATATCGGGTTGATTTCCTATATGGCAACCTTTGCACGTATCAACGAATATGGTTTTATCGAAGCACCATTCCGTAAAGTTGATAAGGAAACTGGGATTGTATCGCCAGAAGTCGTTTATATGACGGCAGATATTGAAGATGATTATATTGTTGCACAGGCAAATGAACCGTTGGATGAAGAGGGGCGTTTCTTAAACCAAAAGGTAAATGGTCGTTTCCGTGACGAATTTGTTGAGGTCGAACGGGATCAGGCGGATTATATGGACGTGTCTCCTAGGATGGTTGTTTCGGTTGCAACGGCTATGATTCCCTTTCTCGAAAACGATGATGCTAACCGTGCTTTGATGGGTTCCAACATGCAACGTCAGGCTGTTCCGTTGCTTAAAACGGAATCTCCAATTGTCGGCACTGGTATGGAATATAAGGCTGGTGTTGATTCTGGTGTCTGCGTAATTGCTAAGCATGACGGTGTTGTGCGAAGTGTCAGTGCGGATGAGGTTGTAGTTGCCAGAGACGATGGTACCCTTGATACCTACCGTATTATTAAGTTTATGCGCTCCAATCAGGGAACTTGCATTAATCAGGTTCCAGTTGTGGAAAATGGGGAACAGGTCAAGGCTGGCGATGTTCTTGCGGATGGTCCTGCAACCAGTAATGGTGAAATCAGTCTGGGGAAAAATGCCCTGATTGGGTTTATGACATGGGAAGGTTATAACTACGAAGATGCTGTCTTAATTAACGAAAAAATTGTACGCGATGATGTGTACACTTCCATTCATATTGAAGAATATGAAATTGAGTCCCGTGATACCAAGCTGGGGCCTGAGGAAA
>CATJNB010000157.1 GCA_949741605.1 uncultured Eubacteriales bacterium
ATAGCCATAGTAAGAAAATCCTCCTTGTAATAAAAAGAAAAGAAAAAGAAGAAAGAGAGAAGAAGAGGAAGGAAAGAAGAAAGAGCTATAAAGAAAAATATCAGATTTGTAATGATTGGTTGGGCAATTGTTTTACTGGGTAAAACGTGGTAGAATAGAAAAAAGAGTATCATGGGTTTGAGTTTGAGGATGTTATTATGAAAAAATTAAGCGTCATATTCGCATTTGTGTTCCTATTAACGGTTCTTACCCTCTCTGCTGGATGTACGGGTGGTTTACCTTCCAAAGCAAATCAAACGATTTCTTATCCGCTTATGCAAGAACCTGTCACGCTGGACCCGCAGATTGCGTCAGACCCTTCTGCGGTTGTAGTGGTGGAAGCATTGTTTGAAGGGCTTGTCCGTGTGGACGAAACCGGCCATGCTTATCCCGGCGTGGCGAAAAGCTGGACAGCAAATTCCGATTCCACACAGTTTATTTTCTCGCTGCGGGAAGATGCTGTCTGGTCGAACGGGGAACCTGTGACAGCGCATGACTTTGTGTTTGCTTTTCAACGTGCCGTATCTCCATCCACTGGTTCTGCCAACGGACCTTCTATGTATAGTATCAAAAATGCCGAATTGGTCCACAATGGCAGTCTTTCCGCTGACCAGCTTGGGGTGACGGCCCGGGATCTGCATACCTTAGTGGTTGATTTGGAGTATCCATATGCCGATTTTCCTGCCTTGACCGCAACAGCCCCATTTATGCCCTGCAATCAGGCATTTTTTGAAAAAGCCGAAGGCCAGTATTGTCTGGAAGCCCAGTTGGTACTTGGAAATGGTCCGTTTGTGATGAATAACCGGTATGCTTGGAAACATCATGAATCCATCCGCCTTTCCCGTTCACAAACTTATGTGGGGGATCAGCCAGTGTATCCGTCCGGCCTGGTATTCCCGATCAAAGCGTATTCTATCCAAGATGGGTTTTCCCTGCTCAGCAGCGGCGCAGTGGATGTGGCCTGTATTTCCGCCGATGATCTGGATGCTGCAAAAGCGTTAAACTGCCAGATTATCCCGTTTCAAGATACCACATGGGGTTTGTGTTTCCAGACCTCCTCAGAACCAATGAATCAGCTGCTGATCCGCAAAGCGTTCGTACAGACCCTCGACCGGGAGGCATTACTGGAACACCTTCCGAAAAATACCGTTGTCGCCAATGATATTATCAATCCAGAAGCCCTCTTTCTTGGACAAAGTTATCGCACGCAGGCTGGCTCCAATTTTTTCCTCAAACAGGATGGTCATGCCCTGCAAGCCGCTTTAGCCGCCCTGCCGTCTTTGAACCGGGAAACTATGCCGTCGGTAACGGTACTTTGCCCAGATAATCTGGAGGCAAAACGGATGGTAAATGAAATGATCGCATCTTGGAACCGGGAAATGGGAAACTATTTTAATATGAACCCGGTTTCGGAGGAAGAACTCATCCAGCAGGTGGCCAGCGGAAAATATGAAATTGCTTTATACCCAATCCATGTAGCTGGTCAGGATCCATTCACGTTGTTGTCTTTGTTCCAGTCGGACTCGCAATCCAACCCCGCTTTCCTCAAAGATCCCAACTACGATGCATTTTTAACTGCCGCAGGGAACGGCCAAAATCAAGGCAGTTTCGCGCAATATGTAAAAGCTGAAAAATATTTAAATGAACAATGTGTATTTTATCCTTTATATTACGAAAGCCGGTATTATGCGACTGCACCTGGGATATCCGGTGTTGTGTTCCATGCGTATGGACAAGGAATTGATTTTATTCGTGCGGGGAAAGACTCTTAAATCATAGAAATGTCAGTGGATTGCTGGCATTTCTTTTTTGCCCATCCATGTTGCTCTCTGGGAATGATTCGATCTTCCCGGAGAGCATTTTTCTTTATAGCTCTTTCTTCTTTCCTTCCTCTTCTTCTCTCTTTCTTCTTTTTCTTTTCTTTTTATTACAAGGAGGATTTTCTTACTATGGCTAT